>JAJQCQ010000010.1 GCA_021202635.1 Lachnospiraceae bacterium
TGTAACTGTTAACCAGTAGTCCTTATCGACTACATCATTATTATACTAGGAGATAATACAAAATCAGAAACATAATCAGCGCAAACAGGATCGCCGGTACTATGATCCACCAGTATTGCGTATCCACATACCCGGGCATGGAGGTATAGCCGACCAGCATGGCCAGATAAAGAAAAGACATCGCAAAAAGAGCCATGAACTCACGGCCAATATAGCGCGTCTCAATCTCATCCAGATAACTCAGAACCACCCTTCGCATCGCGAACACCATCAGGGGAAACAAAAGAAGCGTCAGCAGGGCATAGAGACCGACCGAATACACAGAGTAAACCACATATCCTTCTTCAAACGGAAGCACGGAGCACAGCATATTTTCAATCATATAGAGGGCCGCCGAATAGAGAATCACCAGCACCAGAACCACCCATTTTTTTATTGTCTCCACCCGAATATTCCGGAAATAAAATAAGCAGAATAGCAGAATTGCAAAAAACATATAAAGATTCCCTGCGAGATTAATCCTCGCAGTGTAAAGAAAACCACCCAACATTAAAACCAGTGGGAAAACTGCGGACAGAAGCAGCACCATCAGGACGCAAAGGCAGACCGTCCATCTCAGGGAACGCCGAAAGCTGCTCTCACGATAAGGCAGAAGACAAAGAGCCATCGCCGACCCGAACTGAATCAGAAAGCCAACAAAATGATCCAGGTAAACAAGCATAACCCCCCCCCGCCTTTCCACGCCCTGAAGAAACCAAAGTCAGGCTTCTGCCAGGCCATATAATCTCTATTTCTGATCAGAAGCGATTCTATAAGGCTGCTGATCCGTTACAACATTTTTTATAACTATTATACTTCCCTCCTTTTGATTTTCAATCTTTTTTTTGAAATAATATTGAAATTTCTGTGAAATATCTCCGCAATAATTCCGCCGCCGGACGCGCAGAAGACGGCAGTCCTTTTCTACTGCCGTCTCTGCAGACGTTACAGGTCACACCCTGACCAATTTACGTTATCTTTGCCACTACAAGTGTGACCAGTAACTTTCGTAACAATTCAGAACAGCATCGAAATGAAAAGACAGGTGCTGAGCGCCAGTGGCGCTCGTTTAGCACCGACCGGAGCGAAGCGGAGATGTGCAGGTTTACCTGCTAAAGGCTGTATTTTCATTTCGGGATGGGCGGAACGCCCATCAAGCCACAGACATATGACGCGTTAGCGGCATATAGCCTGCATCGCAGGCGTCGCTGGACGTCCAGTGGACGTCCGCTTAGCGACGACCGAAGCGGAGCGTAGACCTGCGGCCTGCTGTTCTGAATAGTTACTAACTTCTCCGGCTTTCTTGCCATCTTTCCTTACACGCCCTTCTGTCTGCGCACCCGCGTCACAAAGTCGCGGTTGTCGCGCGTGTGCATGAGCATATTCAGGATGCTCTCGACCGCGTCGTCGGATTTCATCCCGTTGAGTGCACGGCGCATATAGTAAACCGCTTCCTGCTCCTCACGGTCAAGCAGCAGGTCTTCGCGGCGCGTACCGGATTTCGGGATATCGATCGCCGGGAATACACGTCTCTCGGAAAGCTTCCGGTCAAGGACAAGCTCCATATTGCCGGTTCCCTTAAATTCCTCGTAGACCACATCGTCCATCTTGCTGCCCGTATCGACCAGCGCAGTCGCCAGAATGGTCAGGCTGCCGCCCTCGCGCATATTTCGCGCCGCGCCAAAAAAACGCTTCGGCATATGCAGCGCTGCCGGGTCAAGGCCGCCCGAAAGTGTACGGCCGCTGGGCGGTACCGTCAGGTTGTAGGCCCTGGCCAGGCGCGTAATGCTGTCGAGCAGGATCGTGACATCCTGCTTCTGCTCCACCAGGCGCTTCGCACGCTCAATCACCATTTCGGATACGCGCTTATGATGCTCCGGTGTCTCATCAAAGGTGGAATAGATGACCTCCACATTCTCTCCGCAGATCGCTTCTTTGATGTCCGTGACTTCCTCCGGACGCTCGTCAATCAAAAGGATCAGCAGCTGCATTTCCGGATTGTTTTTGAGGATAGAGCGGGCTACATCCTTCAGAAGAGTCGTCTTTCCGGCTTTGGGCGGGGAAACAATCATCCCGCGCTGCCCCTTGCCGATCGGAGAAAACAGATCCACAATCCGCATGGCGATCCCCCTCGGTTCGCGCTCCATGCGGAGCCGCTCATTCGGAAAGATCGGCGTCATGTCTTCGAAATTAAAGCGTTTCATTGCCTCAGACGGCACCAGTCCATTGATTTTTTTCAGATACAGCAGCGCGCTGAATTTCTCCTGCTGAGATTTGATTCTCGTATTTCCGGAAATAATGTCTCCGGTCTTTAAATTAAAACGACGAATCTGGGACGGAGAGACATACACGTCATTCTCCCCCGGAAGATAGTTATCGCTGCGGATAAAGCCATAGCCGTCCGGCATGACCTCCAGAATCCCGCTTACAGACTGGCCGCTGTCGAGCTGGGAAAGCTCCGCAGGCGGACGGTCTGCATCGGAAAGACGCTGCTCCGCAGCTGCCGAAGCTTCTGGAGCGCTGCCCGCATTCTCATAGCCTCCACGCGCTTCTGAAACCGTATTCTGATTCGAATAATTCCGTCGGTTATCGTTCTGTTCCTCCTGGTTCTCATAGGAGTTCACCCGTTCTCCATAATTTCTCCGGCTGTCATAGGAACTGTTCGATTCTGCATAGCTCCGGCGGGTATCGGATGTACTGTCCTGTTCGCCGTAATTCCGGCGGTTCTCATAGGAATGATTCTGGTCGCTGTAGCTCTGGCGATTGTCATACGAATTGCTCTGCTCACCATAATTCCGGCGGCTATCCGAGAAACTGCTCTGATCGCCATAGCTCCGGCGGCCATCCGAGGAGTTACTCTGATCGCCATAGTTCCGGCGGCTGTCATAAGAATTATTCTGACTGCCATAAGACCGGCGGCTGTCCGAGGTATTGTTCTGATCGCTGTAATTCCGGCGATTGTCATAAGAATTATTCTGGCTGCTGTAACTCCGGCGATTGTCATAAGAATTGTTCTGATCTGTGCGCGTCCTGGTGCGGTCGTACGTGCGGCGTTCCCCGTTTCCACGGTCGTAGGAAGTCCTGGTCTCATTCTCCGTAACGCGTCTGCGGCGCACGGGATTCCTTCCCTGATCATCCATCTGGCCGGCGGTCCGCATGTTCCTTCCCTGGTCATCCGTCTGACCCGCGGTTCGCATGTTCCTTCCCTGGTCGTCTGTCTGACCGGCGGTTCGTGTGTTCCTTCCCTGGTCGTCTGTCTGACCGGCGGTTCGTGTGCTTCTATATGCCCTCTCTTCCGATCGTCCGGACTCCGTGCGATTCCTTCCTGGCACATTCCGCTCATAACCTTTTTCCTGGAAGCTTCCCTGCACCATGCTGTCTTCTGATCCGACCGACGTCTCCCGCGCTTCTGCGGTACTTCCTTCCGGCGTTGCATCCGCCTGGCCGGAAGATACAGAAGCCTCTTCTTCCGTTCCCGAATCCGCCGGTTCTGATTCCTCCGTCCCGGAAGCTGCCTGAAAAGATTCGTTCACACCTGACGCGGCAAAAAAAGACTCCTCTGTACCTGAGGTGGCAGAAAATGACTCTTCCATTCCCGGCGCCGCAGGAAATGCATCTTCTGTTCCTAAAGCCGCAGGAAATGCATCTCCTGACGCCGCAGAAAATGTTTCTTCTGCTCCTGACACTGCCGGAAACACTTCTTCCCCGCCTGTTCCGACAGAGAATGGATCTGCCGATTCCACCGGATACGGTTCGCTCACCTCCGGTCCGGAAAATACATCCTCCCATACCGGTTCTATCGCTTCCGATACTTCCTCCGCCGCCTTTTCTCCGGAAGAAAATCCCTCTTCCTGATTGTTCCCGGCAGCTTCTGATCCGACGACGAGTCCATCCTTCACATCCTGGGCCACCATCGCATCAATAAGCTGAGCCTTTCTCAGGGTCGAGATTCCCTTCATCCCTCTGGCTTTCGCAAGATCTTTTAAAATTGCCAAAGATAATGTTTCATATTTTTCTCTCATAGACACCTCTTAGATTAACAAGATAATAAAATATTAAATGGAATTGAAATCAATGTGCTCACATTCCCATTCTTTCGAAATAATGGGTACTTACCTTCACGGGAAAATGAATTGTCTGATTAGACAGAATCGGTCACGCTGATTAAAAGTACGATAGCACAGTTTTTTCGGAATGTCAAACAAAAAGTGTGTGTCCATTCACAGTGTTACAGGTTCGCGCAGAAACAGCTCTGCGCAGAAGCATTTTTTGTAACAGTTCAGAACAGCATCGAAATGAAAAGACAGACTGTGCAGGTTT
>JAJQCQ010000106.1 GCA_021202635.1 Lachnospiraceae bacterium
TCCACACTGTTCGAGAAATCCTGTCTGGCAAGCCATTCTTTTTCTTCTTCTGTTTCCGGAATATCAATCCTCTCGATTTTAAAGATAACAGGTCTTGTTCCATCATTACAGCAAGCAATCATCATTCTGTCATCGTTTGTCCAGTTTTTCATAATAGAGCCACCCTGCAGAGCAGTATAGACATATCGGCTGATGGCATCCCATGCCTCTCCGCAGAATTTTCCATCCATCAGATGATAGAAGTCGTCTCTCTCAGGTGTCCTTTTTAACAGAAATGTGTCTCCTGCATGAAAGCATGGACAAGGACCGGATTTGGGGTCAGCCAGATACTTCTCCTGATAATCCTCAAACACTTTTGTTTCCAGAACCGTTATTTTACATTCATACTGCATCTGCATTGCCTCCTCACAATCGCGAACCAATGACTATATCATTCCGAACAGGCTCTGCTGTTCATATTCCTGAGTCCGTTGTAACAGCACGGGAATTTTCTGCAGAAAATCCTGTGTCTGCTCACCGTCACAAATCCAGTTTTCTACATCCTCTTTTTCCAGAATCAGAGGCATCCGGTCATGCACCGGCGATACGGACGGATTTGCCTGTGTGGTCAATATCACGAACCGAACCTCATCCTGCATCATATTAAAAAATCCGGCCATGTACAGTACCGAACCTCTTTCCCGCAGAAAACTCACTTTATTTTTTGAGGCATCCCATTCATAAAAATGCAGCGCCGGTATCACACAGCGCCGATGCAGAACGCTCTCGCTGAAAGTTTTCTTCTGCAGGGCTGTTTCTGCACGTGCATTTATGAATAAGCCCTTCCCGCTGTATTGCGGGAAGCCCCATTTCATTTCATCGAGCTGCAGCTCCGCGTTTTTCTTCATTATAATCGGAGCCACTTCGCCCGGATGCACATCTCTTGCAGTCCAGTTCAATCCGGAACTTTTCCTGCCCGCAAGCAGACCAGAGACTTCATCCGGAGTGTCATCATCAATATAATATCTGCTGCACATATGCAGACGACCTCCTTGTGTTCTTAAATGTCCTCTTCATATTCCACACGCATTTTTGCCAGAGCTTGTCCGTCTTTTTCATTCGCGTCACCATTTGTATTCAATATTTATGGCCCTCCAAAATCAGGTCAGAAGACCATTGAAATCCAGGTCACTGGTTTGCTTCCTGCATATAAGGCTTGCACAGCCGACCATAGACCGGGCGATAGATTTCCCGATACAAATCTTCTATCGCGCAGTGCAGCTGTTCCGATGAAGAATCAGCGTTGCCCGCCCTGCCGATATACAGAATATTATAATCTACGCCAAAGAGCAGGCATTTTGTGTTCGTCAACACAGCGCCGTTAGAAAGATAAAAACGGATTCTTCTCCGGCGGAGTGCTGCCTCCTCATCCGACTTTGCAGAATCGGGACTTTCTGCTTCAATAAACACACCGTTTTGCGTCGGCAATATGCCTTCCAGTTTCTGCAGAAATTCGCTGACGGTTCCGTGTCCGCGCAGTTCCGGCACAACCGCAAAATAATCCAGAGCACTGCCCCGGCCGTGACCACAGCCATCATGACAGCTACCAGAAGAAGCGGTATCATGCCGTCTGCATAGCCTTTCACTTTGTCCAGGCCATAATAGAGCAGATAACAGATCATGCTGACAACGGCGAAGATCAGTGTTATGACAAGAATCGCGATCACTGTTGATTTCGTAAACTGTCCCTGTGCAAACAGAGCATTCAACTCCAGAAACATCAGAGTTGTCCAGCCGACAATGAGGAACAGCTCTGTCGTCACCTGCCGCTTTAAAAGGACACTGGTTCCTACCAGCAGGACAATATAAACGACCACGCCGCCGATCAGCACCATATTTCGCGGAAACAGCAACGCACTGCTCTCCACGGCACCGCTACCCTGAACAATCCGGATCACTGCAGCCACGCCAAACAGCAGAGCCGGGATCAGAAGCCAGCCACTCCGTAGGCCCTTAACTGCGCCTTGCGGCTTAAATGCGATCAGCCACCATGCCAGGTAAAAGACACAACAGCCAATCATCAGCAGATTTCCCGTCAGCATCTGGCGTGTCTGGATATCAAAATCAGAAAACATCAGGTCTCCTCCCCGAAAAAATCATGCATTTACGAACGCCTTTAGAATATCATAAAAATCTATCCTTATCAATGTTAAATCAGGACAAACCAGGACAGCGCCGACAAACTTTTTTCGGGCATAGAAAAAACCCGGAAAGCCTTGAAAATAAAGGTTTCCCGGGCATTTAAGCCATTTCTTTTTGGGTCGATTATCTCCGATAAGGATTACTGCGAATGCAAGAAAACCTCGATTCCACTTCGTTCCATCTCGGTCGTTTCTTGCATTCCAATGAATACAAAAGCATAAAGAAAAGCCCTTGTACGCAAGCGTCCAGGGCTTTCCATATGCTTTTGTATTCGCAGTAATCCTTATCTCTTCGAAAACTGCGGAGCGCGACGAGCCGCTTTGAGGCCGTATTTCTTACGCTCTTTCATTCTCGGGTCACGTGTGAGGAACCCTGCAGACTTCAGCGTCGGTCTGTAGTCGTTGTCTGCCTGAAGCAGTGCTCTGGAGATGCCGTGACGAATCGCGCCTGCCTGGCCGGTGGTGCCGCCGCCATATACATTTACCAGCACATCGAATTTATCAGCGGTCTCGGTAGCTACAAGCGGCTGACGCACGATCAGCTTCAGGGTCTCCAGACCAAAGTAATCGTCGATGTCTCTTTTATTTATCGTGATCTTGCCGGTACCCGGAACCAGGTATACTCTGGCAACTGATTTTTTTCTTCTTCCTGTTCCGTAAAATTTTTCCTTAGCCAATGTTCTTTACCTCCCTCTTAGAATGTCAGCAGCTCCGGCTTCTGTGCCTGCTGCTTGTGATCCGGGCCTGCGTATACGTAAAGCTTCGTGTACATCTGTCTTCCAAGTGGTCCTTTCGGAAGCATTCCTTTCACCGCATGCTCAATGACTCTCTCCGGCTTTTTCGCCAGCATCTCACGAAGGGTAGTCTCCTTCATACCACCGACGTACTCGGAATGATGATAATAAATCTTCTGATCCAGTTTCTTGCCGGTCACCTTTACTTTTTCCGCATTTACAACGATTACGTAATCACCCAGGTCTAAATGAGGTGTAAAGATCGGTTTCTTCTTTCCTCTCAATATGCTAGCCACTTCTGTCGCCAGACGTCCCAGTGTCTTATCTGTAGCGTCCACTACATACCATTTTCTTTCAATCGTGGCTGGATTAACCATCTCAGTTTTCATTGGTCTTCCTCCTTATTCATCACCGTCTGAACCAAAGGGAACAGACAACCGATCCCGCCCTCTCTGTGGCGGCTCCTCCGGTTAACTCACGGGCAAACAGAGGCTTATTTCCGTCCTCCCGACCTGCCGCGTGTCCTCAAACACTCAATCGTCCTCTGCTGACACGTGACATTTTATGAAGAAAATGCTCTACCGGGGCTTTGGCTCGAACATTTATCTATCCATGATTTCACTCTGCTTTCCTGCAGCCAGGCAATAAAATGTATGCTGCGGCTCCGAACGATAACTGTGGAGCCATCCCAAACGCACTGGAAAGTGATGCGTCGGGCGCTGTCGGAAGCATCATAAAATACAGTGTGCCTTGTGAGCACACTTCGTAATTATAGTAAGAATCCAGCGTGCTGTCAATCACTTTTTTCCTGTTTTTGCCGCATTTTTGCCGCCATTTTTGCCGCAGCTGACCACATGTTTGCCGCTGATTTCTTTATATTTTCCGGGTCTGCGGTCACGGAACAGCCCCCAGCTCATCCGGCTGTCCTCGATCTCATCCAGGTCGAAGGATGCGGTTAATATTTCTTCCTGATCACGCGGCGCCGCGCATACGATTTCACCAGTCTCATCCGTGATAAAAGAGGATCCATAAAACAGCAAAGAGGATTTCTGTCCGCCGTTCTCTTTTGCAGGTTCTACTCTTTCCAATCCGATCCGGTTTGCCGCTGCTATCGGTATCAGATTGGACGCGGCATGACCCTGCATACAGCGGCGCCAATGCGGCATGCTGTCGCATTCCAGAATCGGCTCACTGCCAATAGCTGTGGGGTAGAGAATGATCTCAGCCCCCTGCAGTGCCATGCACCGCGCACTCTCCGGAAACCACTGATCCCAGCAAATACCGACACCCAGACGGCCGAACCGGGTCTCCCATACACGAAAACCGGTGTTTCCCGGGGTAAAATAAAATTTTTCCTGATAATAATGGTCGTCCGGGATGTGTGTCTTGCGATAAACACCCATCACGCTTCCATCCGCATCAATCATCGCGATACTATTGTAAAGAGAATAACCATCTTTTTCATAAAAGCTGATTGGCAGCACAACTTCCAGCTCTTTCGCCACTCGCTGAAAATGAAGCACCGCGTCGTTTTCCAGTAAAGGCTTCGCAAAATGGTAATATTCGTAACGGCGCTCCTGGCAAAAATACTGCCGTTCAAAGAGCTCCGGCAGCAAAATTACATTTGCGCCGCGCTCCGCGGCCTGGCGCACCATGTGGTCCGCCTTTTCAATATTTTCCGAAACAACGGTGCCGCACTGCATCTGTATGACGGCAATGGCTGCTTTTCTCATCCATATTCTCCTATCTCTGTCTCTGATTCCTTCCAGATCCGGCCTGCGGTTCTGAATCATTATATTCTATTAAGCGGAATCTGCTGCGTGATACAGTGAATATTCCCGCCGCCCACTATGACCGGCCTTGCGTATATCGGCACGATCTCTCGTCCCGGAAAAAGACCTCCGAGGATTTCCACCGCCAACGCATCATTGGGGTCCCCAAACTGCGGCACAATCACCGCGCCATTGGAAATGTAGAAATTCACATAGCTCGCCGCAAGGCGTTCTCCTGCCTCACGAACGTCTTCTCCTTCCTCGAACAAAAACCCGGCCAGTTCTTTCTCTGTGATACAGACAGGCCCGGCTGGTATCGGCAGCTTATGCACCGTCAGCTTTCTGCCCCTGGCATCCCGCTCACGCTCCAGCACACGCAGAGAAGCGTTGCTCAGCGCCCACTGCGGATCTGTCTCATCCTCCGTCCAGGCAAGCACCACCTCACCCGGATGCACAAATGCACAGATATTATCTACATGCTCATTCGTCTCATCCTGCCAGATCCCACGCGGCAGCCAGATCACTTTTTCTGCTCCAAGGTACTGCTTCAGCCGATTCTCAATCTCAGCTTTTGTCATCTGCGGGTTTCGCCCGGCACTGAGAAGACAGGCTTCCGTCACAAGAACGGTCCCTTCTCCATCCGAATGGATCGCGCCGCCTTCCAGGACAAAATCCTGCGCATCATAGCAAGGCAGGCCAAGCGCCCCGCAAATCGCTGCAGCAGCCTGATTGTCCTTCTCCCAGTGCGCATACAGACCGTCCGTCGCACCGCCCCAGGCGTTAAACTGCCAGTCGATGCCGCGCACTTTCCCTTCCCCATTTATCACGCAGGTCGGACCGACATCGCGCGCCCAGGCATCATCCGTTTCAATAGGAAGAATCTCTATCTTCGAAGCTGTCGGCAGTTTTTTCTCTGCCGGACAATCGGAATGCGTCTGGAAGTACTGTCTGACCGTCTCCCGCACGTGCTCTGTCTCTTCCGGTGCAGCCAGCATCCAGACAGTCTCACTTTTCGCAATCGCACAGGCGATTTCCAGAAAAGCCCGCTGTGCCTCTTTTGCCCCGTATGGCCATGAGCCCGGGCGTACCGGCCAGATCATAATACATCCGCGATGCGGCTCATATTCCCCCGGCATGTGAAAGCCATCTTCTGATGGCGTCGTTAAAGATTCCCCTTTGTTTTCCCTGTAATCTGTCTTTTTCACATCGTTTTCCTTACTGCCTGCCTCTGCTTTTGTCATACCTCTCAGGATAACCGCCCCTTGAAATCCTCATATCGAAAAGCCTTCACCAGGCGGCACTCACCAGACGGCAGCTGACTTTCGTCTGTCGATCTGACCCTGACCTGGCTCTTTTCCAGCTCCGTCAGGCCTTCTGCCGGCTCCATCGCCCAGATTGACGGCAGTGCAATCCCGTTAAACGTATTATTTTTTACCATCGAATAAATCGCCATATCTTCGAAATACAGCCGGTCGCCCGGATGCATTTCCTGATCAAAGGAATAATCCCCAATGATATCGCCCGCCAGACAGGTGCAAGAAGAAAGCCGATAGGTGTACGGCATTTCGCCCGGCTGTCCGCTGCCGCGCAAAGGCGGACGGTATGGCATTTCCAGTACATCCGGCATATGGCAGGCCGCGGAAGCATCCAGAATCAGCGTCTGTATGCCCCCATTCTCTACGATATCCATAACCTCCGTCACAAGATAGCCCGCATTTAACGCGACTGCCTCACCAGGTTCCAGATAAATATCCAGGTCATAGGCGTCCCGCATATGGCAAATGCAGCGTTCCAGTTGCCCAATATCATAATCCGCACGTGTGATATGATGACCGCCGCCCATATTCAGCCATTTCATATGCTTTAAATATGTGCCGAAGCGCTGTTCTACCGCCCGCAGCGTCGTCTCCAGGTCATCCGAATTCTGCTCGCAGAGGGTGTGAAAATGCAGACCTTCCACTCCATCTAAAATCCCATCTGCGGGTGTCTGTGCGGCTGCGCATTCCGCTTCCGTGGATTTACTCCGCGCAGCTGCCTTTTTCAGCTGACGCTCGAACGCCTCCTGCGTAACCCCCAGTCTGGACCCCAGCGCACATGGATCGTAAATGGCGTGGTCGCCCTGCGTGGAGCACTCCGGATTGACGCGCAGGCCTATGCTGGTCTTTCCCTGACAGTGTGCCCGGAATCGTTCCAGCTGGGAAAAAGAATTAAAGATCACATGATCGCAGATTCCGGCAATCTCATCAATCTCACTCTCCCGATAGGCGGGGGAAAAGATATGATTTTCCTTTCCCATCTCCTCATGCCCCAGCCGCGCCTCATACAGCCCGCTGGCCGTTGTGCCGGAGAGGTATTTTCCGATCAGCGGATATTCGCTGAACATCGAAAATGCCTTCTGCGCCAGGAGGATTTTGCATCCGGTGCGCTCCTGCACACCTTTGAGAATTCCCAGATTCTCTGTCAGTTTTTCCTCGTCCACCACATAAGCGGGAGTGGGAATTTCGCTTATTTTCATACAATTCTCCCGTAAGCTGCGCTGTGAATTCTATCATCTGCATACACGGATCAATCGGCAGCCTGTATCGTACGTTCCGCACCAGGTTTTCTAATACTGTCTGCCAAATCATCCGGGCATTTCGTGACCGTTTCTTAATCCACCAGCACCGGATTCTCATCCACCACCCAGGGCAGTCCCCACCGATTCAGGGCTTCCATGTATGGATCCGGATCAAATTCGTCCGTCGTAAATACGCCAGGCTTCTTCCACTGACCGGTCACCACCATCATCGCGCCAATCATCGCCGGGACACCCGTCGTATAAGAGATCGCCTGAGAGCCTACCTCGCGGTAGCACTCCTGATGATCACAAATATTATATATGTACAAAGACTTCTCTTTCCCATCCCTGACACCGGTAAAAATACAGCCGATATTCGTCTTTCCGACTGTCCGCGGCCCCAACGAGGCCGGATCCGGCAGCAGCTCCTTTAAGAACTGGATCGGCACGATTTCCTGCCCGTTAAAATTGACCGGGGTCGTAGAGAGCATACCGACATTCTCCAGACATTTCATATGCGTCAGATAGCTCTGTCCAAATGTCATAAAGAAACGGATTCTCTTTACGCCCGGAATATTTTTCGCCAGAGCCTCTATTTCCTCATGATGCAACAGGTACATATCCTTTTTGCCAACACCCGCAAACTCATATTCCCGCTTGATCGTCATCGGCGGAATCTCCACCCAATGACCGTCCTCCCAGTAGGAACCAGGCGCGGAGACCTCACGCAGGTTGATTTCCGGATTAAAATTCGTGGCAAACGGATATCCATGGTCGCCGCCGTTGCAGTCCAGGATATCAATTGTATGAATTTCATCAAAATAATGCTTCTGCGCGTACGCAACAAACACGCTCGTCACACCCGGGTCAAATCCGGTGCCCAGAAGTGCCGTCAGTCCCGCCTTTTCATAGCGCTCCTGATACGCCCACTGCCAGGAATAATCAAAATATGCGGAGAAGCCAAGACGCTTGCACCGCTCCTCGTAAACCGCACGCCATGCCGGGTCAGAGGTGTCCTCCGCCTCATAATTCGCGGTATCAATATAGTGGACGCCTGCTGCCAGGCATGCGTCCATAATCGTCAGGTCCTGGTACGGCAGTGCCACATTCAGCACCGCATCCGGGGCATAGAAGCGGATCAGCGCGGTCAGCGCTTCCACATCATCGGCGTCCACCTGCGCCGTCGTAATCTTCGTCTTCGTAGTCGGCGCCAGCTTCTCCTTCAGCGCAACACACTTCGATACCGTCCGGCTCGCAATCATAATCTCATCAAACACATCACTGTTCTGGCAGCATTTGTGAATCGCCACCGAAGCGACCCCGCCACAGCCGATAATCATCAATCTGCTCATGCTCTTTCTCCTTCCTTTGTCACTGCCCATCACGCTCACGATTCAGCATTTCTTCAAGTGCCTCGTCGCTTTCGCTGATCCATACGTCCTCTTCCTCAGCCGTCAGACCAAGGTACTCCCGAAGCGTGCACTCCTCATCGCTGAAATTCCACTCATCGGTCAGATCAAAAATCTCTTCAAACTCTGCTTCACCTTTCATAAAACGCTCACGAAATTTCATGTCATTTTCCCTCTCGCCGGAACACGCTGCGCATTCATCCACCTGAATATTGGGCAGCTGTTCCATTTTTGTTCAATAGGGAAGTCCGGAAAACTATCCTATTCGATAAAAAAATCCTGTGCGCGTCCCAAACATGGGCAGCCATCGCGCACAGGAAAATTATAACCTACCGCCTTTTTCATTACAAGTATTATTTTGATTTCGCCAGAATTGCCGCAATCGCTTCCTCTGAATATCCTTCCGGCTCACTCATCCCCGTATCCAGCGCACTCGAGGTAAAGCTATAGACAAAGCCATAATCCTTGTAGCCCTGCGCGAGATTGGAAAAATACTCCGTCAGGACGTTGCTGCTTTTCGCCGCATCCGTCACACCCGGCACGACCAGTGTGATGACGGCAACCACGACAAAAGCGCCTGCCAGACGGTGTGTCCTGCCCTGAAATTTCGGTCCTCTTTTCCACAGAACGGCAAGCATCACACATAATACCACGACAATTGCGATCGCAATCGCGGCCTGCCAGTTTGTAAAATAGTTACTCTTCATCGTCAGAAGGTCGCCGACCATCGTCAGATCCGTCCACCCAAACGGCGACACTCTTTTCGAAAGGACAATTCCATTGACAACTCCCAGAAACAGCCAGAAAACGCTGATAAATACACGGGCAGCCATACGGCGTTTGAAAATATACACGAACATCAGCGTCGTCCAGACCAGAAACGCGTTATACAGAAAGACCAGATTCCGATCGATCACGAACGCGCAGGCTTCCACGAATGAATGTCGGGATACCCATTCAATCACGAAACAGATCCCACAGGCTAAAAGCGCATGGAATAAAACAGACCAGCGATTCAGGAGCTTTACCACTTGCCTTTTCCAATCTGATTTTATCTGAAGAGGCTCCTCCTGTTCCGGTTTATGTATTTCCTGTAATTCTGTCATATACCTGCTCTCCTCCTTAAAACTCCCAGGCTTTTTATCTTTTGCATGTTGTATCGTAAACAGTTCCGAACATCCGTCACACACCTGTGCCCTGCTGTTCTGAGTCATTACTTTACATCAATATATGAAAGATATTAAGGAAATATTCTAAACTTTTCTTAAAATATCTCTTAAGTTTTTCTTTTTTTCGCATCACTTCATTTGACTAAATTTAGAGCTGTAACTGTTCCGCTCCTTCACAATTGCAAGCCTCCTGCCTCTTTCATCACAATCTCTTTATACCGGGGGTATCCCTCGTGTTCCATCTGCACAGAAAGACTTCCCGTTTCATTTTTAGAAAACATATAAAGATTATATTCCCCGCGCTGATAAGCGTAATCTTCTCCATTGTCCTGAAAATGCATATATTCGGCTGCACCGGGAGTAGTCAAAAGAATCAGCTTATCATATGGCTTTTCCCCCACATAAGCCATTGGCTCATAGGTCGGAAGGATGCTTCCACCTTTGACAAACAGCGGGCAGACATCCAGCGGAGCGTCGCAGCAAACGTACTGCCGACCCTCATATGCTTTGCCGCTCCAGTAATCATACCAGACGCCTTCCGGCAGATAAACCAGCTTTACCACCGCCCCCGGCTCAACCACCGGAGCGACCAGCAGATTTTCTCCCACCAGGAATTCCGTGTTCAGATTGTATGTATTCGGATCGTCTTCATAATGGAGCACCAGCGGCCGCATAATGGGCAGCCCGTTTTGCTCTCCCTGATAAAACAGGTCATATATATATGGAAGAAACTGATATCTCAGCGTTACATATTTCCGATAAATCGCAGTGATCTTCTCCCCAAACTGCCACGGTTCCTGCCTTCTGGTGCTTTTCGCGGAATGATTGCGGAACAGCGGAGAAAAGCAGGCCGCCTCCACCCAGCGCGCCAGCAGCTCCGGCGTCGCATCCTCTCCAAAGCCGCCGATATCCGTTCCGGCAAAAGCAAACCCGCTCATGCCCAGATTGCAAAGCTGCGGAATCATCATCTGCAAATGCGACCACAGGCTCTGGTTATCCCCGGTCCACACGGTCGAATATTTCTGCGTCCCGGCGTAGCAGGCGCGTGTGATCACAAACGGCCGACGGTCACTGTATTTTTGCAGTCCCTCAAAGGCCGCCTTGCTCATGCAGTGCCCGTACAGGTTGTGCATCTCCGCATGGTTCGTCGTTCGTTCCTCATTCGAAAAGACCACATCCGCCGGGAGCTGCCCGCGAAAGCTGGCCGGCTCATTCATGTCATTCCAGATCCCGGCCACCCCCAGATCCAGCAGGTACTTTTCATGCTTCCCCCACCAGGCGCGCACCTCCCTGCGGCCAAAATCCGGATACACGGCATCCCCCGGCCACACCTCATTGACATAGATGTCACCGTCCGGGTCCAGCGCAAAAAAGCCCTGCGCTTTCCCCTCTTCATACATAAAATAACCGTCTTCCTTTTTCACGCCGGGGTCCAGAATTGTTACCACCTTAAAGCCATCTTCCCCGAGCGTTTTCACAACGGCGCCGGGAACTCCCATCGCCGCTTCATCCCAGGTAAACACTTTAAAATGATCCATGTAATCAATGTCAAAATGAATCACATCGCAGGGAATCTCTTCCTCGCGGTACCTCCTGGCTACATCCAGAAAATCCTCCGCACAATCGTATCCCCAGCGTGACTGCTGATGACCGAGCGTCCAGAGCTGCGGCAGCGGCGTCCGTCCGGTCAGGCAGGTATAATTCCGGATGACAGAAGCGATACTTCCCCCTCCGATGATATAGAAATCCAGATTTCCGTCGTCCGCGCCGTAAAAGAAGTAATCCGAATTCTCCTTGCCCAGATCAAAATAGCTGTGGTACGTGTTGTCAAAAAACAGGCCGCAGGAAAGCTCCTTCCTCTTACAAATCAGAAACGGAACACTCTTATACAGCGCGCGGAACTGCTCCGTGTGCGCCTGCGGATTATCCGTATTCCAGTTTTCATATTCGTAGTCCCGTTTATTCAAAAATCCGGTTTTATCCCCCAGACCGTAAAAGCAGTCTTCCTCTTCCAGTCTGCAAACAAGCTGCACCGGGTAATTTCCTTTTCTCATATGAGAAACGTCGTGTCCTTCTGCTTCGATCAGCTGCAGCTGCCGTTCACTCAAAGCATTGGAAATCGTGCGTTCCCCGTCCCACGTCTGCAACAGCTCGCGCCCCTGTTCATCTGTCACACAAATATGCAGATTCTCACCAAGCTCCAGGCGAAGCGTACCGCTGCAAATAACGATCTTCCCGTCTTCCGGCTTTGCCGCAAAAGTGACCGGAATTGCCTTCTCCCCCTCAATCGCCTGCGATTCCTGCTCCTGCCTTTTGAGCGGCACAAACACACGGAGCACTTCCGGTGTAAGAATTGTTACTACAATCTCCTGATTTTCAAAATGAGTCAAAACCCGGTTTCCATCCACTTCAAAAGTGCGTAGTCTCCCTGTCTTCATACGGTTCATCCTTTCGTACTTTTTTTCTGTTTGTTTCAGATACCGACTATACTACCTCCCATGAGACGGGTCAACAGAATTTGTTATTTTTTTCCAAACGTTCACATCCTGTTCTTTTCCATAAACCGGAATGCCTGCCAGTGTTTTTTCATCCTGTCCCCTAGTGCATTCCTGCCGGTTCCTGTATCCGGTCTTATTCCCAAATAGCTGCCACACAACATCTGCCTGCTTCGTACCCTGTGCCAGATGTATCATTTGACAGAAGAAGATATCCTCCGCCATTACGACGTGAGTGGAAAATCCTGCCCCTTATATTACGTGGAGCATGAGGATGCATGGGAACAGTTGAAAGCAGATGTGTTCCGTTGAATCAATGGATTTTTTTCGTGAATACGTTCATTTCATTTTTCATCAAACGCAAAAAAGGATTCCGTTCTAATCATTAGTCGGAATCCTTCCTATTTTGCCGCCGGTTTATACTGATCCCGGTATTTTTTCCTTCTGCTCCCTCACCCGCTTTGCCAGCTCTTCCACCGCGTGATTCCGATAAATCAGAATCTGTGTAATATCTTTGCACACAGTACTTTTATTGATATAAAAGCCGCTGAGCCGGTACGCCAGAGAAGGCAGGACGCCGCTGTTTCTACGTTTCTTTTACTCCTCTCCTGTCTCCGTCTGCGCAGTTTCAGTAAGTGAGCTGATGTCCAATATCATCCCCGAACCATCAGAAGCTACTTTCGGAGCACACCGTCCCACTTCTCCAGGTACATCTGCAGCAGGATCTTCTCGGACAGGGAATCATTCAGCAACTCATTTGCTTCCCCCTGTGCCTGGATTACCGCTGCATTTGCCTCGGCCCGTGCCTGTGTTTTCATCAGTTCCACCGCCGGAAGCCTTCCACTTCGATGCCAAATGGCTGCAGCATTTTTCCAATGATATGACGCTCCATATCGCCAACGCTCATTGCTTCTTCCTCTTTGCCTTTCATGTAATACGTCACGACCGGCGGCATGATATAGACATTGTGCAGTCTGGACAGAATCAGCATATTCTCCAGATGAATCGGGCTTAAGGGCGACTCGCGCACGGCAAGCACCAGTTTCCTCTGCTCTTTGATGGTCACGTCCGCGGCACGCAGTAGTAGATTCTCACTGAACCCATGCGCGATGCCGCTGACCGTTTTCATGGAACAGGGGAGGACAATCATTCCCTCTGTCTGGAAGGTGCCGCTCGCGATCGCCGCGCCGATATTCTGATTCTCGTAGCAGACATCTGCCAGCGCGCGGATCTGTTCAGGGGCATACCCGCTCTCCTGCTTTGCCGTGAGCTCCGCGCCATAGGTGTACACCAGATGTGTTTCCACATCCGGCGCCTTTTTTAATTCCTTTAACAGGCAGACAGCCAGTGGAAATCCGCTGGCGCCGCTGATTCCTACCACAATCCGTTTCATACAGGTTATCCTCCGGTTTTTTCAATCGAAAAGGAGAAAGTCAGCCCCATCCACAGCTATAGTTTCCGTTCCTGCCCTGTCTTTCCCTACAGTCTCGCGTCCGGCAGTCCGCAGAAGGCATCTACCGGGGAAACACCCCTAACGCGCTCTTTCCAAGCAGCTTGCCGATGACGGCCTCGATTATTGGGCGATGGCAACACATCTGCTCCGCCCTTTTCTATTTTTCTTTCATTGTACTACATTTCCATCCTCTGTTCTATTCTTTTTTCGCACAGTTCTATGCTGATTATGAATTGATGCCAAATTAGTTCTAGATTAAAGCGTAGTTTTTCTTGCAATCAATGCGGTTTTCGTTTATTAGTACTTTCCCAATCAGTTAGACTATACCGTTTTCTTTTTGGGTCGACCACATTTTTTTCTTGTAAAGCACAGTATTGTTATCTTCAAGTATGCCTGTGAAATCAAGGAGGCGGTAATCAATGATTGCTACAGGCAGTATTCCCCTGCGTCAGATCCGACCGATATTTATTTCCTCGACATTCAGCTGGGGGATATGCTGGGGCTTGATATTGCAAAGGATCTGCGCAGCCATGGCTATCAGGGTGTCATAATCTTCCTGACCGTATTCCGCGAATATGTTTTTCATGGCTATGAAGTCCACGCGATGAATTATTTGCTGAAACCAGTGAAAGAAGAATCCCTATATTTATGTCTCGATGAGGTTGCCCGGAATCTGGAATGAGGAATTGCTGCGCCAGGAAATACGGGTATTTAATATAGATGAAGAATGTATAGATATCAAGGATATAGTCAGGCTGGCAACCATGTTTGTGGTTCCCTACCGCACGATGATCAGGCGCTTGCGTGAAACCGGCATACTTACAGGAAAAAAATATGAAAAATATGCTTTCTGTACAGAACGGCAGGCTGAACAATGGCGGATGCGCCTGGGACTGTCTATTCCGACAAGGGAGAATAAGATTGGCTTGTCCACATTGGTTGACCAGGCTATGAGTCTGTATGAGAAGAATCTAATTACTTATGAGAGACTGGCATATTTACTGGCATTTTCTAAATTGACCCCGGATGATATGGGTGTGAAAGAGGAAGCCTCTTATCAACCTCCATCGGATGAAGAACTGGATGCAATCATGGAGGAGTAGTGATGAAGTATGATGGACTCATTGTCGATGCTGATTTTTATATAAAGATTGGCGCAAGTCCTAAGTATCGCTATCTGGAAAGGATACTGGCAGAACTTGCGGAAAAAGTTTATATTCATAAAACGGTTTATGATAAAATTATGATTCCAGCCTGTGCAAAGCAACAGATAGATTCACTAATACATCTGGGTATTATGGAGATAATAGATGAAAATTGTCTGGAACCGCTTGAAAAAGCCATATACCGGGGAGCCTGGCAGGGTTTATCATTCGTTTTCGAATCTTTTTCCATCTTTCTTATCCGGATCGCATGAACAATTTTTCGTTTATCACAAAAACGATTGTAAATATTTTTGTAATCGCAATCATATACTTGCATTTTCAATTGCCTTCAGCTATATTAATCTCCGTTACAGATGACATATCCAGATTTTAAAAGCTGTTTATCAGCTACAAAGGAGAAAGAAAATGTTTGATATAACGCATTTTGAAGAACACATCAAAGACTTATCTGTACTGGGAATCAAAATCACGCAAAACAATGAGGATCTGGTTCATAAGCTCTGGGATGAAGAATGCCGCCGAAATATTTATTCTGCGACAAAAAGTTTCACATCCTGTGCGGTTGGTTTTTCCATCCAGGAGCACCTTTTATCATTAGAAGAAAGGCTGGTGGATGTTTTTGCAGAAGAAATACCGGAAAACCCGTCTGATTATCTGACAAAGGCAACCATACGGGATCTCCTGACTATGCGGCTCGGGCAAAAAGAAGCCTCCCTGATGGGGGCCCAGAGGCCTCAGTACAAAGAAGAAGACTGGGTAAGGCTGGCCCTTCGTATTCCATTTGTGTATGAACCGGATTCAACATTTGTATATAATAACGTAGGGCCGTATCTGGCAGGCATTATAGTACAAAGGCGGGCCGGGTGCGATCTTATTTCCTATCTGACACCACGGCTGTTTCGTCCTCTGGGAATCAAAAGACCGACATGGGAAACAGACCCTTCCGGCAATACATTCGGTGCGGGAGGCCTGTTTTTAACATTATCAGAACTCCATAAATTCGGATTATTTTATTTACAGAATGGTATGTGGAACCAGGAACAGCTTTTAAACAGAGAATGGATTGCAGAAAGTACGCGTCAGCAAGGCCCCGATCCTTACGGCTATCTGTTCTGGAGAGGCGAATATCAGTCTTTCCGGGCAGACGGAAAGTATTCCCAGTTATCCATTGTTATTCCGGATAAAAACGCCGTCGTATCCGTAGTGGCAGAATGCCGGAAAGGCGATGAGCTGATGAAATATATAAATAAAGATATTCTCGCTTGTCTGTAGTACCGCCACAAACTGGTGTTCCATCTCATACCCTTCCGTCACCATAACGGAAGGGTATGAGTAATTATTATAGGAAACGACATAAGCCGTTTTACCCGAACTCCCTCAGATAAAAATACAGCCCCCAATCCTGGTCATTCGCCCATGGATCCTGAAAGTATGCACGCTTCCCGTTTACCGTCCTAGGGTAAACGAACGCGCATCCAGCTTTCACGTCAAATGCATTTTCCATTTCATCAGAATCCGTACATCCGGCTCCTGTTTTTACATGAGATTGCTTTATTTCATAAAGGCTCAGCACTCCCCTCAGGGAATCCTCGCCGCGCTTTTGCCAGAGGATATCCCCTGTTATTTTCGCGTATCGCAGAAAAACATTGCCGGTCAGCGCGCTCCAATAATGCGGAAACGTATCCCCATACATTCTGCGCTTTCCAAACCAGTAGCCATCCCAATGGCGGATCGCAGTCTCATACATATGATATTCCGGCTGTGTCCCGTTAAAAAGTTCCAGAATCTGCAGCTGTTTTTTTTGCCATCTCCAGATATTTATCCTCTTTTGTCGCCTGATAAACCTGCAATAAGAAGTCAACTCCGGGAGCCACTATGCTCTGCTCATAATTCACTTCATGCGCCGGATAGTTCAGACCCGTCTCCAGCATAAAATCCGCATGACGACGGTAGCAGGCAAGGAGTTCTTCTCTTTTTTTATACTCCCTGTTTTCATAAAGCAGCTCCAGCGAATCCGCAACTGGAATTTCAATCGCATACATTTTCTGTCCGCCATTTCGGTAAAACGCCATAAGCGCACGGTACATAGATTCCAGATCCTCCGGATTCCGGTAAAGGCGGAATATTTCTATAAAAAATTCCGCTGCCCATGGGTAGTTATACAATCTGGGCTGATCGTTATTTCTGCATATATCGTTGTAGACAGTCCCTGTTTCCCGGTCAAACAATTCCCGGTAAAGATAACTTCGGAACAACCGCAGACTGTTTTCAACAGCCGGATCGGAAAACTTCTGAAGATATCTGGCCAGAAGAATCCCCATTCCTACACGCTCTCTCCCGCCATTATGATCGGATAAATGGGAATAATACTGCCGGTTCTCTTCATTATCGTAAATCAGGAATGCGCCATAAAGAGGACTGTCAGAAGCCTGATACTGTTGTTTGCCTGCAATGAATGCACAACGTTTTTTTAGCAGCACTTGAAATTCAGGCAAAGCAAGGGTTTTCGCGGTTGTATGATAAGGGCCATACTGAATTTCCCAGCACTGCTCACCATATTCTTCCGGCATTCCCTCCACGCCAAACGACAGCCCCTCTTCATCCGTTTTGGAAAAAACCATTTCCGAAGTTCCGTTTCTTATAACATGAACAGGCAGCGCATCCGGCGCAGTACCCAGGCCGCCCCCATAAATCAGCTTCAGTCTCTGCGATTCCCCTGGAAATGTTATATACCGCTCGGCACACACAAGCAGCACATTTTCATATCGCCGCATTCTTCGGAAAAAGTCCTCCCGGTTTTCAAACCAGAACAGCTCCCATGACAGCGTCAGCGTCTCCATCGAAGCCAGGTGGAACGCTTCCGGATGAAGAATCAGACATCCCCGGTCATTACTGCTTTTGCTTTCATCACGGACAATGCTGTATCCGTCAATGCTGCCTTCCGTCAGAACCAGCCCCAGGTGCGGCGCTTCCCCACCCATACGCAGGCCATAAAGATAAGCTGTGTTGCAGCCGCACCATGCATGAACGTGGCAGCGCTGTTTCATACAGGTTTCCGCGGACTGATAATCGTCCGGAAACGTTGTATAGATACCAATCTCATCTCTTTTCACAAACACATCAAACGGTGACGTATTCTGAAAACGATAGGTTTCCCGAAGGCATCCTTCCCCTGTAAAGCTCCTGTCTACCCTGACGGCCAGCTCATCCGGGGCGAGGATGGTGCCCCATATCTCCTTCCCGTTCAGCCATTCCATCTGATAAACATCTGTCCTGTTCTTTAGTGAAATCATCTGTCCTTCCTCGTTAAGACGTATTTCAAAATCTTTGCAAAGAGAAGCTCTTCCCGTTTTCTTTCCATAAACAACTCTGCTCATATGTCACCTCATTTTCCATTTCCTGTAAAGGCTTTTTCAAGACAGATTATATCTGACTTTCTCCGCAAACGATATGGAAAAAAATTCGCTTTCCTGCATTTTTTTATGGCAAAATTCAGCTGACCGCGTTATGCATTCTGCTCACCAATGCTTCACAGGCGGAAGATAAATTCCTGAACGGCAAGAGCGCCGCCATCGGATTTCCATCCGAAAAATACGCGTCCTGACGGAGCGTGATTGTCACATCGAGGCCGTCCTGCTCATAACTCTCCGCCAGCATCGGCGATTCAATGACGGGTGAGTGGCCGAATGATGTTCGAGACTGTGAAGGGTTTGATCCTTACAGTTCAGGTACGTAAAACAATAATGACATTTACAAATACTCCGCTTTCGCAACAATCACGCTCTGTGACGCAAGCAGCCCCGCGCCCCAGACGCTGACCTTTACACGCCCGCATCCGGTCACCAGAATCGCAACGCTTGCCTTTCCATTGAACAAATGAATCCTGTTTTCATTTCTGGGTTCTGAACTTTGCATATCTCCATTGTCCACCCCCAATATCTGCGCCGGACCTTCTACCTGAAATGTTACCAGAGCGCTTTCCCGAAATACAGGATGATCCTCCCTGTCAAAGGCCCGTACCTTAAGAAACATCTGATACGGGGCTGTCGTCTCACAAACTCCCCGGTTCTCCCGGATATCTTCAAAGCCATTTTCAATATAGAAGGCTTTCGCAGAAGAATCGCCGGCATTCTGCAGTTGATCGGGCATCCGCAGAGTCTGAACCTTCTTTAACAAAATCGTCTGTTCTTCCGATTCAAAACGAAGCTTCATCACGGCTCCCGGCGTTCTCACCTCCTGCCTGCAAACCTCAGTTCCCCCATTTATGCCAATCACCGTCACCTTTCCAGGCAGGTAAGGCAAATATCCGGTAATCGTCCGGTTAGAATACTCTGACGCAGGCTTTAACAAAAATTCTTTCTCATTGACAAAAAGTCGCACCTGCTCACAGTTCGTGGCAATCATGTAAGGAACGACCACCCCATGGAACTGCGGGAAATCCCAGTGCGTCTCATACCGCGGATAATCCCAGCTTTCCTTTGTACCGTTGCAGGGAATTGTATAATCCATAACCGCAAACTGCACCACCGGCTGGTTCGTCCAGTTGCTCTGGTGAATCCAGGCGATGGGACGTTTTTCCATATCTGTGGAAAAAAGTGCCCCGGACCAGCCCTTTGCCGGGTATCCGATAGACTCCCCAAGATAATCAATACCGGTCCATATCATACCGCCGATACAGTAATCCCGCTTCTCTACATCCCACCAGGGATTTTCATCCAAATAATTCTGAAGCACCCAGTCCTGACCGCGGAAAAACATATAGGTTTCCGTACCGAGGATAGCCTTATCCGGGATCATCTCGTGAATCCTGTCGTACCACTGCTCCTGATAGTTGCAGCTGATCAGGTCAACGCGTTCCGCAATCTGCCTGATCTGCCTGATTCGGTCATCAATATCATAAATCTCGCCTTCTTTTACCTCATCCACAAACTGCTGGATGTCCTCCACCTGGGACATATCCACTTCCCCGGATGGATATGTAAAGTGCGGGTTCATAGCCAGAGAAACCAGCCGCGTGGTATCCAGAGATTTCACCCGCGCCACGTGCTGTTCCAAAATAGCAAGCATGGATGGATAAGACTGGTTTTCCACCTCATTGCCCACCCCCCCCAGAAAAGCACACAGGGATGGTTGCGGTCCCGCAGCACCATAGTATCAATATCGCGCTGCCATTCTTCTCATGGTAACGCCCGTAAGCGCCGCCGGTCCACTTGTCAACGCATTCCTCATAGACATAAAATCCCAGTTCGTCGCACAATTCCAGTATTTCCGGCATGTACAGATGATGCGCCAGCCGCAGGGCATTACAGCCGGTTTCCTTTAACCTGGTAAGCCGCTCCCGCCAGATTTCCGGCTGTACCGCTGTGCCAAAAGAGCCGGCCTCCTGATGCAGACAAACGCCTTTCAGCTTCACAGGTACCCCATTGATAAACAACCCTTTCTCCGCAGACAGTTTTTCACTGCGAAGGCCAATTTTCATGGAAATCTCATCCATCACTCCATCTTCGAGCAGCTGAACCCGCAGGGTATAGAGCGTCGGACGCTCCGCACTCCACAGGTTCGGATCTGGTATTGTCAGATGAACCACACCATTGCCTTCGCCAAAATAAGAATGTGATTCCGCATTTTCCGGCTCCAGCACCGCCCTTACTGGTAATTCCGTCCCCGTGTGAATTTCCAGCTCTGCTTTTTCTTTTTCAACAACTGAGAGCACCTGTATTTTTTCTTTCTCCAGATGCTTTTTGGGTAAAATCTCCAGATAAACATTCCGATATATTCCCGCCCCGCTGTACCAGCGGTCTGCCGGGACTGCTGTATTGTCCACCTTTACCAGAATGCGGTTGTTCCCATTATGAAGAAAAGAACTGATATCCAGACGAAAGCTGCTGTAGCCATATTTCCTTCCGCCCGCCCATTGGTCATTGACCCAGATGGTGCTGTTCTCATAGATTCCGTCAAAGCAAAGGAAGTAAATCATTTTCTTCCAGTCCTGACCACATACCGATTCAAAATCCAGCCAAAACTCTTTGCGATACCAGCCAATCCCCCATCGGTCAAAATATCCCTGGGACGCGCCCTGCTGAACATCTTTGCGAAACGGACTGGAGATCTGCCAGTCGTGAGGCAGCGTCACCGTGGTATACTGCAATTTCGCTGCATCCTCTTTCTCCATCGGTTCAAAGCCCCTGTGAAGGGCAAACTGCCAATCCTCGTTCATACTGATTCTCTGACGCATATGCTTCTCCTTCTGGCTGTATACTTACACGCAGTATATTCCAGATTTTTCAAAATCACAACAAAAATATTCATTCACGAATAAACGTATTTCTGTATTCCTCCCGGATCTCTTCCGGCACAAGACTTCCGCCAGTCGCCCATACAATATGGGATGCCACGCCCATTTTATCTTTTAAACCGTTCTTTCCCAGATAAGCACATGTCTCCGGGCTGGTCTCCAGCTTTATCGGCCCCTGGAACGCTGCGCAGGCACTGGTCTCCAGGAAGACAGATTCTGTATCCAACAGATCGCGCATATAATCATACAGCTTTCCGTCACGGATGGTGAATTCGCCGCTAAGCAGCGGCTTCATGACACCGCCTACAAATCCAGACGGTCTGCCAATAGCAAGACCGTCTGCATGGGTCAGACCAGTCAGCCCAATATCCTGTACAGAAATACCATTTTGCAGTCCGGTACTCATGCCAAGCAGCATACAGGGAGCCTGCACCGGTTCCACAAAGAAACAGTGTACCGCGTCGCCGAACACCTGCTTTAGTCCAAAGGTAATACCGCCCGGCGCTCCGCCGACCCCGCAGGGAATATAGACAAACAGCGGATGCATTTCATCCACCAGGACCTTTTTTTCTGCCAGCTGGCCGTTCAGGCGCTTTGCCGCCACCGCGTAGCCAAGGAACAGATTTCTGGAATTCTCATCGTCTACAAAATAACTCATCGGATTTTCATCGGATTGCTTCCTTCCGTTCTTTACGGCCTCGCTGTAATCAGCCTGATACTCAATCACAGTCACGCCATGGCTGCGCAGAAGGTCTTTTTTCCACTGTTTTGCATCCGCGGACATATGGACGATCACATGGTAACCCACCGCGGCGCTCATGATACCGATGCTCATGCCGAGGTTTCCGGTCGAACCTACCTGTATCGTATACTGCGCAAAAAAGTCCCTGCATTCCGGCTCTGCCAGCTTTGCGTAGCTGTCACTCTCTTTGAGGATTCCATTTGCGATTGCCAGATCCTCCGTGTGCTTCAGCACCTCATAAATGCCGCCCCTTGCTTTCACAGATCCCGCGATCGCCAGATGACTGTCCTGCTTTAAAAGCAGCCGTCCCTGCAAATGACTGTCATACTTCTCATTGATACGCGTACGCATATGCGGGATATCTGTCAAAACGGACTCAATAATACCGCCACGTTCCTCCGTCTCCGGAAAACATTTCATAATAAACGGCGCAAAACGCTGCAGTCGTGCTTCTGCGTCGTCAATATCCGTCATAGTAAGCTCACAGGAGTACTTCGAATCCACAAAAGGAGCTTTATCCGGATTGATCCAGATCACTTCTTCCGCAGCCTGCATCTTTTTCAGCATGGGATTTGTCTCCAGCATTTCTCTGATAGCTTCCATAATACATCCTTCTCCTTCTGCCACTTTCTGATATTCTTTTAAGGCTCCCGCCAGCATACCGTACTATTTTCTCAGATATGCTGCAGGCGTCTCTTTCATAAACTGCTTAAAGTATTTATAAAAATTGTTTAGGCTCTGATAGCCAGCCTCTTCCGCTGCTTCCTGCACAGACATCCCGTCTTTCAGCAGATTCGCTGCCTTTTTGATCCGGACATGATGCACATAAGAAATCACCGTTTCATCCATATACTGGCGAAACAGACGGGAAAGATGGCTTTCTGTGCAGCAGACTTCTTCCGCCAGATTGCTCAGACGGATATCCTCCCGGTAGTATTTCTGAATATATGCAAGGGCTGCGTTCACGGTACTGTTTTCCGTGTATTTTCCGCCTAAAGCCCTGTCAATCGACTGCCGCAGCTGGTCAAGGCGGATCGGCTTTGCCAGAATATCGCTGACTTCCAGCCGCAATGCCATCTGCGCATGCTCGAATGAATCATAGGCCGTGATAATGATGAATTTTACATCCTGCGTTTTCTGTATCACGTCGAATCCGGTCATAAATGGCATATGGATATCCATAAATGCACTTCGCAGCCAGTGCGAAGTACTGTCCTGAGCAGTTACCTTCTTCAAATATGTAAAAATCCTGTAACTGTTCAGTACCTTCACAGTTACGGGAAAAAGTCCATTTAAAATCGCTGCGCGATGGGACTTTTTCCTGTAGAATATAAGTTTTCATACGTACCTCGCAGCGAGTGCGAGGTACTGTTCTGAATAGTTACAAAATCCTCAATGTTTTTTACACTATAGCACAGCCGCCGTTCACTGTCATATGAATTCAGGCATAAGATTTTTTATTTTTTTCGCCCGGCTGCATATTTCTCACACGGCCGGGCGAATGCCCAATGCCAAAGCAACATAAATCACACAAATAACCTTCTGCAATCTTCCCAATCCGCTTGATTCCGCCGCAGACAGCCAGTGCCAAGACCGCACAGAAAACCGCTCCTACAACAACCATGTTTGCCCCGAATGCCTCCTTTTCGTGGTAATCGGGCACAGGTGTGCCCTGACGATCGAGCAGGAGACAGCGTGCCGGATCCTGCTCGTCCGCATCGGCCGCGTCTGGCGTTAGCTAGAAATATTCTTTGCGCGGCCGTGCGCATAAAAGAAAGCGCGAAAAAAGACAGCCAGTTCAGGCTGCCTTTCATTCGCGCTTTTGTACGCCTACCATTCTAATTTATCCGGAATCGTATGTCAATAGCATGAGTATGTACGAAGCATTAAAAAACATAAAAGAATCTTCCGGCAGGAACACGCAGCTGAAATATCCGATTACGAAACTGCCGTCAAATACATAAAGGAAAGCTTCCCCGACGGCAAGGTCCCATCCATGAAGTCGCTGAAAGAAGAAAAGCAAAAACTGGCTGACCGCCAGAAATCGCTGCAGACCAGACTCGACCGCTGCAAGGCCGACCAGAAAGACTTCCGCACGGTTTGCTCCAATGTGGATGCTATTCTCGGACAGGGAAAGACTTTGAAAACGGAACGGGACTTGTCGCAGAGTCTGTAATATGAAAAAAAGCAGTCAGAAATCAGCAAATTAATTACCATGGATTCAGTCAAGAATGCAATCAGGGAGCACTCGCATCACCTGATTGCATTCTTGTCTATCATTCTTGTCTATTTCTTTTCTCCTCTTACATTACTCTTCCGTTTCTAATTCCAGGCGCTGTAAAATATCCTGCACCACACTCTCATCCTGAAGCAAATTCACAGCAAAACACTTTGTCCCGGCATCTTTCAAAGAAGCACCTATATGATAGGCAATCTTATCATCCAAAATCAAAAATCTATCATGGAATGCCTTCGTATATTTTACGGTCAGAGGCGAATATTGAGCATTAAATTTTTTTATGTCTGTATTGCTCAACTTTGTCTTCTCATGTGTATAAATAACAACAGGGACACCATCTTTCTTTTTACAGAGAAGATTTAATGTACCCACATCTACATATCCGTCAATCAATGTAATTTTCCTGGTTGCTTTCCGAATCAGATCGACAAGCAGTTCAAAAGCGTCATAAATCTGGCCTTCAAAGAAGACTTTTTGAGCCGGTTCTTCATGTTCTAATCACAGTCATTGATGCTTTTGTACATATGACTGCGGATCACGACCCGCTGCCTGC
>JAJQCQ010000034.1 GCA_021202635.1 Lachnospiraceae bacterium
GAATATAAGTAGAAAGATATTAAAAGTGATTTGACAGAGTAAAAGCAGTGTAGAGATATGAACGGTGTATTGAGAAGAATTGGATATAATAGATGATTGGAAGTGAACTGATGAAATACTTTGTGAAGTTGGATGGCGGAGAAGATTATATAGTGGATATTGAATCTCCAGATTTACAAAGGAATGTCTCAGCCTCTGAGTTAAAGAAAGATAATAATAATGCAGGCAATGTTTCAAGGGCAGATGAGTGCATGTTAAATGATTATTCAAAAGAAATTTCATACGAGGCTGTCAAATTAGAGTATGAGCATTGCATTCAGAGGTCAGAAAAGCTTGATAATAAAATTTACATAATGTTGACAGTATATGCTTTTATCTTTACGTTGCTTACATCGTCAATTAACCAAATCAGAGACTTTGTATTTCCAACGGATACAGCTCAGTTAGCAATGATTATTTTATTTTTTTTTCAACCCTTGTTATTTATTTACTCATATACTTTATATCATTGACAAAAATGTTGGGGCTACTTAAAGGATTGACACTAAAGCGGTTCATGTCAGATGCTGTGATAGATAGAGATTTAATGGCATAACCCGATATTTCAGTTATGAGATACATATTAGGCTATTAGGTTGACTGCATTAGGTTTAACAATTCTATACTGGAAGACAGATATAAGAAGTTCAATAGTATCGTATATTCCATCGTTGTTGTTTTGGCTTTATCTTTATTGATTGCTATTCTAAGTAACTTTATTACAGCTGCGAGCATTAAATGAGGAGGAATGATTATGATTACTGATGATGAATTTTGGGAGAAATGTCAAAAAGGTCCTATTACACAAAAGGATTTACCGTCATATGATCAGATGGATTCGTCTGCTAAGAACACAGCAGGAAATATTTTTGTAGAAAAAGATATTTCTGCAGGAATTCAGTATTTGCATTATGAATTAAACAGCAAGACAGAGAAGAAAGACGAAGAAAGTGGGGAATAAATAAGAGCTTTCCGGGACTCTTATTTTTTAAAAAAAAGCCCATGCTTTTTCAAGGGCATTTTTATAAAAGATATCAAACAATGGAGGACTTTAACAATGAAAATCACAGTAGCAGGAACAGGTTATGTAGGATTATCACTTGCGGTGCTTCTCGCACAGCATCATGAGGTTTATGCGGTGAACAATACGCCGTGGAAGTGCGATTTAATTAATAGCGGCAAATCCCCGATCCAGGATGATGAAATCGAAGAATATCTGGCGAACCGGCCTTTACGGCTGACGGCGACGACGGATCGTGAGCTGGCATATAAGGATGCCGAGATGGTGATTATTGCGACGCCGACGAATTATGACTCGAAGACGAATTTCTTTGATACCAGTTGTGTGGAGGATGTGATTGAGACAGTCCGGAAGTACAATAAGGAGGTACTGCTGGTCATCAAGTCTACGATTCCGGTTGGGTATACGGCAGCCATACGAGAAAAGTATCAGGACAGGAATATCATTTTCAGCCCGGAATTTTTGCGGGAATCGAAGGCCCTGTATGACAACCTGCATCCGAGCCGTATCGTTGTTGGTACAGATTTGCAGGATGAGCATTTGGTGGAATCTGCTCATACGTTTGCGGATCTGCTGGTGGAAGGCGCGATGGATGAGAATATCCCGGTGCGCTACCTTGGGTTTACGGAGGCGGAGGCGGTGAAGCTCTTTGCCAATACTTATCTGGCTGTCCGCGTGGCTTATTTTAATGAGCTGGACACCTATGCGGAGGTAAAGGGTCTGGATACACAGGCGATCATCGACAGTGTCTGCCTGGATCCCCGCATCGGCTCTCACTACAACAATCCGAGCTTTGGGTATGGCGGCTATTGTCTGCCGAAGGACACGAAGCAGCTTCTCGCCAACTATGAGGATGTGCCGGAGACGATGATCCGTGCCGTTGTGGAGAGCAATCGGACGAGAAAGGACTTCATTGCTGACCGCGTGCTGGAGATTGCCGGAGCCTATCAGGCAAACGAGGAATGGAATGCCGAGAAAGAAAAAGAAGTCGTGGTCGGCGTATACAGACTGACGATGAAGAGCAATAGTGATAATTTCCGTCAGAGCTCGATTCAGGGTGTTATGAAGCGGATCAAAGCCAAAGGTGCCACTGTGATTATCTATGAACCGACTCTGGAAGATGGAAGCACGTTCTTCGGTTCAGTTGTGGTAAACGATATGGATGAATTTAAGAAGAGAAGCCAGGCGATACTGGCAAACCGGTATGATAAGTGTCTGGATGATGTGAAGGACAAGGTGTACACACGGGATATTTATTTCAGGGACTGAGCCGGGGAGAGTGATGAAGTGTTAGAGAAGAATGTAGAAATCAAAAGTAAAAGAAGGTTCCGTACAGTGTGGAGGATCAGGTAGATAACCCGGTTAGTCTCTATGCGGCGACGAAGAAGAGTAACGAGCTGCTGGCTCATGCATACAGCAAGCTGTACAACATTCCGTCTACCGGCCTGCGGTTCTTCACAGTCTATGGCCCGGCTGGCAGACCGGATATGGCGTACTTCGGGTTTACGAATAAGCTGCGCAGTAATCAGACCATCCAGATTTTCAATTATGGAAACTGTAAGCGTGATTTCACTTATGTGGACGATATCGTGGAAGGTGTAAAGCGTGTGATGCAGTGTGCGCCGGAGAGAAGGAACGGAGAGGACGGGCTGCCTGTTCCGCCTTATCGGATTTATAACATTGGAAATAACCAGCCGGAAAATCTGCTTGATTTTGTGGATATCCTGCAGCAGGAATTGATTCGTGCAGGCGTGCTTGATGCGGACTATGATTTTGAAAGTCATAAGGAACTGGTTCCGATGCAGCCGGGAGATGTGCCGGTGACTTATGCGGATACAAGTGCCCTGGAGAGAGACTTCGGATTCAAACCGGGTACGAGTCTGCGGGATGGGCTGCGGAAATTTGCGGAGTGGTATAAAAGGTTTTATTTGTCTTGAGTTTTGATAGAAAGTGATAAAAGGGAGATAACCGGACAGTGAAAAACTGGCCAGTTGTCTCCCATTTTTTTGTTGCCAGGCAGTGTTGATTTACCTGCAAATTTATGTATAATGGTCGTAGGGAGAGACGAAGCAAAGCAGGCTGCTTCGGAATGGAACAGTTTATAAAGGCGAGTTTATGTGGGACAGCTTGTTGATGCAAATTCAGGTGAATATGAGTTAGATGCAGGGAAGGAGCGTGCAGATCATGGCTGATAATGGTATGAAAAAGAAGCTTCCGATTGGGATTGAAGATTTTGCGGAAATCCGAACAGAAGGTTTCTATTATGTAGACAAGACGGCGATGATCAGGGATTTATTGAATGCGTGGGGAAAAGTGAACCTTTTCACGCGCCCACGCCGCTTTGGAAAATCCCTGAATATGAGTATGTTGAAAACGTTCCTGGAAATAGGATGCGATAAGTCATTATTTGAGGGACTTGAGATTTCCAAAGAAACGCAGCTCTGTGAAAAATATATGGGACAGTTTCCCGTAATTTCTATCAGCTTAAAAACCGTCCATGGGGATAATTATAAGCTTGCAGAAAATGAATTATGTACCATTATTGCAAATGAAGCGTTAAGATTTCCTTTTCTTGCTACAAGCGAAAAGCTTACAGAAACTGATAGAAAAAGATATGGGCAGCTGACAAAAGTGGATGAATCCTTAAAAAGTGCTTTTGCTATGTCTAGGGCTACAATTACCAGCAGCTTGAAAACGTTATCCCAGCTTCTGGAAAAATACTATGGGCAAAAAGTGATCATTTTGATTGATGAGTATGATGTGCCGCTGGCAAAAGCGAATGAGCGCAAGTATTATAATGACATGATTCATCTGATCCGGAATATGCTGGATGCTGCATTAAAGTCAAATCAGAGTTTGTATTTTGCAGTCATGACTGGTTGTCTGAGAGTTTCAAAGGAAAGTATTTTTACTGGTTTGAATAATCCGAAGATGTATTCCCTTTTGGATGCAGAATGTGATGAGTATTTTGGATTTACTGATGTTGAAGTTCACCGGATGTTGGAATACTATGGAATTTCTGAGTATTACGATACTACGAAAGAATGGTATGATGGGTATAGAATTGCCAATGCTTATGTTTATAATCCCTGGGATGTCATCAATTGGTGCAACCAACTTATTACCAACCCGGATAAAAAGCCGAAGAGTTATTGGAAAAATTCGAGCGGCAATGAGGAAGTAAAAAAATTCATCCGGCGGATGGGCAATGGAGTGACAAAAGCGCAGATTGAGCGCCTTGTTTCAGGAGAAACCGTCCAGAAAACAATAGAGGAACAGCTGACCTATAATACTATGTATGACAACATCGAAAATATGTGGAGCCTGCTGTTTGCAACCGGTTACCTTACTCCAGGCGAGAGACCGGATGGTAATCTGGTTCGCCTGAAAATCCCGAATAACGAAGTTCGCGATATTTTCAGCGATTTTATTTTGGAATTGTTTGAAGAGAAAGTCGCAGAAGATGGAGCTTTTGTCACAGAGTTCTGCAACGCGCTGAAAAGTGGTGACACTGTCGATGTTGAGCGTGTTTTTACGAGGGGGATGGGAAAGACAATCAGCATCCGCGATACAGCGGTAAGAAAAGAATTTAAGGAAAATTTTTATCACGGCCTTATCCTTGGAATCACGCTTTTTAAGAGCGACTGGGGTATAACGTCAAACAGGGAATCCGGCGATGGGTATTACGATATCCAAATTGAGATCGAAGAAGAAGGGATCGGTATTGTCATCGAAGTGAAATACGCAGAACGAGGCGATCTTGATTTGGCATGTAAGGAAGCCCTGGATCAGATTAACAGGAATAATTATACTGCTGAATTAAAAGAGGATGATATGAATAAAATCCTCAAATATGGTATCGCCTGCTTTAAGAAGAAGTGCAAGGTTGTGTGTGAGGAGGAAAATGTACTTTAGAGGACATTTTTGATTGAAACGTGTCTACTTGCTGCCCTTTTTCACCAGATTCAGCATGACGGATGCGTAAAACATCCCCTGTTCATATCGGAAATCAGCACTGCCGTTATTTTTTTGCGCGATGGTGCGTACCGAGGCGGTTCCTAATCCATATCCCTCGTGTCGGGAGGAGAGAAATGCGCCGTCCTTTTCTGCGGGTGCTTCGGTGCAGGTATTGTCTACCGTGAGGAGGAGCCGGTTCTCATCTGCTTTGGCGAGGACGCGGATGAAGGGAGCGATGTCTTTCACTTCCCGGCAGGCGAGGAGGGCGTTTTCCAGCAGGTTCCCGAGGATGGAGCAGAATTCCGGTTCTCCGATCGGCAGCTGGGCAGGCAGGTTCATACTGGCGGTAAAGTCAATGCCGGATTTTTCAGATTCTTCATAGTAATAGTGGATGAGTGTGTTGACGGCGTAGTTTTTGCACCAGGAACGGCTGGTATCCGGCGGAAGACTTTGTTCATAGTGAGCGACATATTCCCGCAGGGCGTCGTCGCTGCCGGTGTTGAGGTAGCTGTTGATGATGCGCAGATGCTGCGCGAGGTCGTGGCGGGCCTGCCGGGTTTCTTCCATATGGCGGGTCAGCTGGCTGTATTGGGTTCTCTGAAGCGCCAGGAGGTTTTCCTGCTGGGAGGCCTGTTCGGCCATCACCGCTTCATGGCGGATCACATCCAGGGACTGAAGAAGTACCTGGTAAACGCCGAACATGCCAAGGATTAGAAGAACACGAGAGAAAAAGAAGCGGAACTGGTAATCGCTTTCCGGTGAAATGTCGGAGGTGTACATCATGACAATGACCGTAGTAAAGGCAGGGAGCATCCAGATGACATGCCACAGGGCGGGCGCATCGGTGTGGAAGATCAGGTCTTTTGTACGCGCCAGAAAAGAGACCATCATGGGAATGGTCACTGCCAGGAGAAGAAGGTTGATCAGAATGCTTCTGGGCGTGTCAAATACGAGGGCTGGACTGTAGAAAAGTCTTGCCTCGATAAAGTATGCGCTTCCGCGCACGGCTACCGTGAAATCAAAGAGAAAAACATAGAGAAAAAGTGTTTTCCAGTGGTCGGCGTCGATGCTGATCATATAGATCAGGAAGCAGACAATGGAAAAGCTGATCTCGGACGCGCGCTGCGGGAGAGCCGTTCCCGACATCCAGGCATAGATGGCGGACTGAAGAAGCTGGCTTATGCCAATCAGGATTCCGACGCTGAGGGCGGAAAAACGCAGCTGTTTCCGGAACGGATAATAGCCGAGAATTCGATAGGGCAGCGTAGTGACTGTCTCAAAAAGGAATGCTGTCAGAAAAGCAGAGAGCTTCATGCGTTTACCCCTTCCTTGCGCAGAACCATAAACTGATAATTCGTGTAGGCCGTGCGTGTTTCTTTCAGCTTTCGTCTGCTGCAGAAGAGCAGAGCCCCGTTTTTCAGCCGGATTTCCCCGTTGTCCAGAATGAAGTCAACCCAGGAAAAATTGACGACCGTGCCTCTGCCGTATTCGCAGAAGCGTCCCGTCTTTGGAAGCTGGCGTAAGAGTTCGGAATAACCCTGACTGGAGCGCACCTCTCCGGTGGCTGTATGGACGATGGCTCCATTTCGGATCGATTCCAGAAAGAGAATATCGTCCAGGGAAATCACCTGCTCGAAGGTCTGCCATCCCTCGATGGAGCAGCGAACTGTGAGGGCGGCCGGAGCCGCGAGCGTCTTCCGCAATCGGTTCATGCACCAGTCCAGCGGGGCCTGTGCAACGGGTTTTACGAGAAAATCCATCGCGTGCACGTCATAGCTTTCGAGGGTGAATTCCTTTTCCGTCGTAGTGAAAACGATGGGGATATATTCGTCGATAGTACGGATTTGCCGTGCGGTGTCCAGACCGTTTCGTCCGTCGCCTAACATGATATCAAGAAAGATGGCACTGCAAAAACCGCGCCGAAAGTCTGACAAAAGAGCTTCTCCGCTTGTATAGACAGAAACTTCCACGCTGTCCTTTGCTGCGTCACTGTTTTCCTGAATGCGCGCGATCAGATTGTCCTGGTCGCTTTTTAAATCTTCGACAATAGCCAGATGCATGGAAAAGCCTCCTTTGATTCTCAGCACAGTGTAGCACAGAGTGGGCTTTTTTTACAAGAGCAAATTCGCAGGAATCGTTACAAAATTTGGAAAGTCTGGTTGAGCAGCCGGGCGATTTGTGTTATCCTCATGCAAAATCGGAAGGCAGAGCGGGAAAGGCGGGAAGTTATCTGCACATTTCGCGATAGATGCTGATCATAGGGGATATGGATACAGCTATGAGAGACAAGATGGAAAAGACAGGCATGTGGAATGCAGGGAAAGAAGACCGGCTCAGGCGGGTTGTCTTTGATTTGGGGACGGAATGGGAAATAGAGGAGCAGGCGCTTCGGGAAAGATTACAAATGGAAGGCATTGCCTGTGCCAGTCTGGAGAGGCAGGGAGCGGATCCTTCGCGGATTCTGGAGCCTGCGACGTTCGAAAAAAGGGGAACGGTTGTGTTGACGGATTCGGCCTGGCATGGGAAAAAGCTGGCGCAGGAGGGAATCGTATATTTTGGCTGCCGCCGTGGGGAAAGCAGCTGGTTTGAGGGCGCGGCGCTGGTGCTGGAGGGATTTGAAGAGATTGACGCCAGATACCTGGAAGAGTGGATGTGCCGGGCACAGGGGCGGCCGGCGTGGATTGCCAGGACGGAACGTCTCCGGATTCGGGAAATCGGCGAACAGGATCTGCCGGAGCTGGTTCGTATCGGAGAACAGGCTCCTGGACTGGCTTTGCGAAACGAGGAGGCGTTTACGCTGGAACGTCTTCGCTCCTATATCGAGACAGCTTACCGTTTACAGGGATACGGCCTCTGGAGTGTCTTGTATGAAGGAAAGGTGATTGGCTGCTGCGGGTTTGCTCCTTATGAAGAAAAGGATACCCGGGAACAGACCTGTGTATACTGGATGCACCGCGATACGGACGCTGCTGTCAGGATGGAAAACGGAGAAAATGGGAACGATCGGCTCCTGGAATTACAGTATATGCTGGATGCCGCGTACCGTTGGCAGGGATTTGGCACGGAAATGTGCCGGGCTGCTTTGCAGTATGCGGACGAGCGGTTAGAAGCGGATGAAATCCGGGTGCGGATTCACCCGGGGAATGTGGCGTCGCAGGCATTGGCGCGAACGCTTGGTTTTATTCAGAAAAATGGTCTGTAAACCCTGGAGAAAGAGAAATGCGGTCGCCGGTCTGTTTTTGATTTTCGGTGGCTGTCATATTCCACCTTGCATTTTAGAAGGTAAGTTGCTATAATATGCGCACTGGCGTACGAGGAAAAAAAGCAAGAGAGGATATAAGATGGGAATTATCAAAGCTGCGAAGCTTGCTTTTGATTATTTAAAACTGGATGAAAATGGAAATGTGGAATCGAAGCAGAGGGCGGTTGACGGTGTGGACCTGGAGGTGGAGGCGGGCGATTTTATCGCGATTTTAGGCCATAATGGTTCCGGAAAGTCTACGCTGGCGAAGCACATCAATGCGATTTTGCTTCCGAGCGAGGGAACGCTCTGGGTGGACGGGAAGGACACGCAGGATGAGTCGAAGCTCTGGGAGATCCGGCAGACGGCCGGTATGGTGTTTCAGAATCCGGATAATCAGATTATTGGGACGATTGTCGATGAGGATGTCGGCTTTGGCCCGGAGAATATGGGGGTTCCGCAGGAGGAGATCTGGCAGCGGGTGGAGAGCAGCCTGCGGTCGGTCGGCATGTGGGAGTATCGCTCCCATTCGCCGAACAAGCTTTCCGGCGGGCAGAAGCAGCGGGTGGCGATCGCGGGTGTGGTGGCGATGAAGCCAAAGTGTATTGTCCTGGACGAGCCGACCGCGATGCTGGACCCGAACGGACGAAAGGACGTCATCCGCACGGTCCATGAGCTGAACCGGAAAGAGCACGTGACGGTGATTCTGATTACGCATTATATGGAGGAGGTCATTGACGCGGATCGTGTGATTGTCATGGACGCAGGGAAAATCGTCATGCAGGGGACGCCGCATGAGGTTTTTGGCCGCGTGGAGGAATTGAAGTCTTATCGGCTGGATGTGCCGCAGGCGACTCTGGTTACGCATGACCTGCGCAAGATGGGTTTTGATCTGCGGCCGGATATTTTGTCGAATGAGGAACTGGTGGAGGAGCTGCAGGCTTATCGGGACAGGCAGGCTTCCTGATTTGCAGCGATGCAAACAGGTTTGGAAGAGAAGAAGAGTGCTTTCGTTTTTATTTGGGAAGCATTGGAAAGGAGACGGCACGTGTCTATTCGGATTGAACACTTGAACTACACATACAGCAACGGCACGGTGTTTGAGCAGCATGCTCTGAAGGATATCAATCTGGAGCTGCCGGACGGGCAGTTTATCGGGATCATTGGTCACACTGGTTCGGGAAAATCGACGCTGATCCAGCATCTGAACGGGCTTCTCAAAGCGACATCCGGGTCGATTTATTATAATAATGAAGATATTTATGCGGAGGGGTACAGTATGAAACAGCTCCGCAGCAAGGTCGGCCTGGTGTTTCAGTATCCGGAGTATCAGCTGTTTGAGACAGATGTGTTTACCGATGTCTGCTTCGGGCCGAAAAATCTGGGCCTGGAGAATGACGAAATCGAGCGGCGTGCGGCAGAAGCGCTGAAGCTGGTTGGTCTGGGCGAGGAGTATTACAGGGTATCCCCCTTTGAGCTTTCCGGCGGACAGAAACGACGCGCGGCGATCGCCGGGATCCTGGCGATGGAGCCGGAGGTGCTGGTATTGGATGAGCCGACGGCCGGACTGGACCCCAGAGGGCGGGACGACATTCTGGATCAGGTGGCGAGGCTGCACCAGGAGCGGAAGATCACGGTGGTTCTCGTGTCGCACAGCATGGAGGATGTCGCGCGTTATGTGCAGCGCATCATTGTGATGAATCAGGGTGAAGTTCTGTACGATGATGAGCCCAGGAAGGTATTCTGCCATTATAAAGAGCTGGAAGCAGTGGGACTGGCCGCGCCGCAGGAGGTATATCTGATGCATGAGCTGGCGGCGCTGGGCTGGGATGTCGACACAGATGCGGCGACGGCCGGGGAAGCGGCGGAATCCATTGCGCGATGCCTGAAAAATGCGGAAGCGAAAAAGAAAATCGTTAGCGGAGAGCGGTGAAAAGAACTGCTGGCAGCCGGGCATACGAATAATAAACTTACAGAAAGAAGCAGACCATGTTAAGAGAGATTACGTTAGGCCAATATTATCCGACCGATTCGGTCATTCATAAACTGGACCCAAGAGTAAAGCTCGCAGGAACAATGGTATTTATCATATCCCTGTTTGCGTTCGGAAAGATTGAGTCCTATCTGGTGGCGACCCTGTTTCTGGCCGCTGTGATTCACACGTCAAAGGTTCCTTTCAAGTATATGATCAAGGGACTGAAGGCCATTTTTATGCTGTTGATGATTACCGTTATATTTAACCTGTTTCTGGTACAGGGAACTGTCCTGGTGAAATTCTGGGTTTTCCAGATTACGGTAGAGGGCGTCAAGACCGCTGTTTCCATGGCGGTTCGTCTGATTTATCTGATCATCGGTTCTTCTGTGATGACGCTGACGACGACCCCGAATGACCTGACGGATGGGATGGAGAAGTCCCTTTCTCCCCTGAAAAAGGTTCACGTACCGGTACATGAGATTGCCATGATGATGTCGATTGCGCTTCGGTTTATCCCGATTCTTCTGGAAGAGACGGATAAAATCATGAAGGCACAGCAGGCGCGGGGCGCGGACTTTGAATCGGGGAACCTGATCCAGAGGGCCAAAAATATGGTGCCGCTGCTGGTGCCGCTCTTTATCTCTGCATTTCGCCGTGCGAATGACCTGGCGATGGCGATGGAAGCGCGGGGCTACCATGGCGGCGAGGGCCGGACGAAAATGCGTCCGCTGGTTTACCAGAAAAGAGACAAGACGGCGTATCTGATTTTGCTGGGATATTTTATCCTGATGCTTGTGGTGAGCCGGCTGAATGTGATCGAGACGGTTTTGTTTGGCGCGTTGGGATGGTAAATCCCCTGAGATAGAAATGCGGGAGAGAAGATAAAGTGAAGCGGGTAAAACTAATGGTCGCTTATGACGGTACGAATTATTGCGGCTGGCAGGTGCAGCCCAATGGGGTGTCTGTCGCGGGGATGCTGAACCGACATCTGAGTGAACTGCTGAATGAGGATATTTATGTGCTTGGCGCAAGCCGCACGGATGCAGGGGTGCATGCGCGCGGTAACGTGGCGGTGTTTGATACAGCGGCGCGCATGCCTGCGGATCGAATTTCTTATGCGCTGAACGCGCGGCTTCCGGAGGATATCCGAATTCAGGATTCCAGAGAGGTTCCGCCGGATTTTCATCCGCGTTTTGCCAAAACGCGTAAGACCTATGAATACAAAATCTGGAACCGGCGTTTTCCGGAGCCGTGCAGCAGGTTATATTCCCTGTTTTACCACTGGAATCTGGATGTGGAGAGAATGCGGCGGGGAGCGGCTTATCTGGTCGGAACGCATGATTTTACGAGCTTTTGCACCAGCAAGCCGGAGGTCACAAACCGGGTACGGACGATTTACAGTCTGGAAATACTTGCGCCGGAGTATGACAATCAGAAATCAGATCTTCCGGTGTGTAGCGCGCAGGGCGAAGTGATGGAGCATGCCGGTGGAAGATATGAAAATGGTGTTGGCATGATTACCGTGCGCATCTGCGGCAACGGGTTCCTCTATAATATGGTTCGCATCATTGTGGGAACGCTTCTGAAAGTAGGCGGCGGCATGATGGAGCCGGAGGAAGTGCAGACAATTCTGGAGGCAAAAGACCGCAGTCTTGCCGGAGATACGGCGCAGGCACATGGACTGACGCTGGTTGGGATTGAGTATGGTCAATATGAAAGCGACAAATTTAACGACAAATAAGCTGATGAACGATAAAAAAGCCACCCGGCTTTGTGGAGTGAGAGAACCACATAGGTTGGGTGGCTTTTTCGTTTTTAGAACAACTCAGCGTCTCCTTCTTCGTCTTCTTCTACCAGTTCATCATATTCCAGGCCGTCGAGCCATTCGTCAAAGCCGTCGGACGCGGCCTCGTATTCTTCGTCGCTCTCGATGTTTTCCAGGACGGGCATACCGTTCTCGTCGTGATAGCGGTACAGGAAGACTTCGCCGTCTTCGTTGACTCCCTGTTCGTTCAAGGGGAGCAGGGCGATGTAGTCTTTCCCGGCGGCGTGATAGAGGGTCAGGATCTGGCACTCCAGCACTTCGTCATTATCCAGGGTCAGTGTGATGGTGGCGCCTCCGCATTCTTCCGTGCATCCCTCACAGCTGCCGCCGCAGTTTTCAAATTCATTCATTTCTCATACCTCTCTTTTTTGAGTCCTATCTCTGGTCTCTCTTGAATTTCGGTGGTGGTGTGACCGGTAATACTTTAGCAGATGCGATGGAAAATAGCAAGCAATTTATCTTGTTTTCCGCAAATGTTCATGTTATAGTAAATGGAAAGGAGAAAACGGACTTATGAAGCTGATATCGTGGAATGTGAATGGTCTGCGCGCCTGTGTGCAGAAGGGATTTCTTGACTATTTTAAGGAGGCGGACGCGGATGTGTTCTGTCTGCAGGAGACGAAGCTGCAGGAGGGACAGATTGATCTGGAGCTGCGCCCATATCAGTATTGGAATTATGCTTTGAAGAAGGGATATTCGGGCACGGCGATTTTTACGAAGCGGGAGCCGCTCTCGGTGGCGTATGGCATAGGGCTGGAGAGCATGACCAGGAGGGACGTGTGATTACGCTGGAATATGACGCGTTCTATCTGGCGACGGTCTATACGCCGAATTCGAAGGATGGTCTGGCGCGTCTGCCGTACCGGATGCAGTGGGAGGATGATTTCCTGGCGTATCTGAAGCGGCTGGAGGAGCGGAAGCCGGTCATATTCTGCGGAGACCTGAATGTGGCGCATCAGGAGATTGACCTGAAGAATCCGAAGACGAATCATAATAATGCGGGCTTTACGGATGAGGAGCGGGGCAAGTTTTCTCATCTGCTGGAGAGCGGGTTTACTGATACATTCCGGTATTTTTACCCGGAGCAGGAGGGTATTTACAGCTGGTGGTCGTATCGCTTTCACGCCAGGGAGAAGAACGCGGGGTGGCGGATTGACTATTTCTGTGTTTCGGACTGTCTGCGGGACCGGCTGTTGGACGCAAAGATTCATACGGAGGTGTTCGGGTCGGATCATTGCCCGGTGGAGCTGACGGTGGACCTGTGAGGGGGCGGGTAAAGTCGGGGAATTGTTTCAGCGGAGGGGAAGTGCAGAAGGGTGATCTGCGGTTCTGCATCATTGCAGGACTGGCAGAAGAAATGGCGTAACTGTGAAGGTACGGAACAGTTATGAAATGGCAACAAAATAAGGATGGAATATACGAAAAATAAGAAGACGAAGAACAACTAAGGAAAATCGTAACTATTCAGAACAGCAGGCCGCAGACCGCCTGCGATGCAGGCTATATGCCGCTAATGCGTCATATGTCTGTGGCTTGATGGGCGTTCCGCCCATCCCGAAATGAAAACGCAGCCTTTAGTAGGTAAACCTGCACAGTCTGTCTTTTCATTTCGATGCTGTTCTGAACTGTTACGAAAAATCAGGAAAAACGGAGGACGCTATGGGGGATTACGGATTTAAGATTTTGCAGGATGATAACAGAACCCCAGGAACGAGGGTTTGCAGGGATGGGGTGCATTTTGGTTTTTACGCTTCGGAGTCCGGGCGTCCGATGCTTTTGCTTTATAAAAAGGGCTGCGAGGAGGTCGCATCTTCGATCGCCTTTCCTGAGCCGTCCGCGCCGGGGAATTTTTACTCGATGAAGGTGAAGCTGCCGGCGGAGGAATATGAGTATAATTTCCTGGATGGGGATGAGGTGGTGACGGATCCGTATGCCAGAAGGCTGGCGGGGAGAGCGATGTACGGGCAGACGCCGTCGTTTTCTCCGCATGGTTTGCGGGGCGCGTTTGTGACGGGGCGGTATTCCTGGGGGGAGGACCAGCTCCCGCAGCTTCCGTTTCATGAGGCGGTGATGTATCATCTGCATGTCCGCGGGTTTACGATGCATAAGAATTCCGGCGTCCGGGGGAAGGGGACCTTTTCCGGCCTGCGGCGGAAGATTCCTTATTTAAAAGCACTGGGTGTGAATCAGGTGAAGCTGATGCCGGTCTATGATTTTTCGGAGCTGGAGATTCCGGATTATCTGTTTTCACACAGCCTGTCGCAGGAGGGAGCAAAGCAGATGGCCGGGCGGGATCAGGCCAGGGCGTGTGTGCCAAAGACCGGCGGTGTGGATGGCGCGGCGGAAGGTGTGCGTGTGCCGGAGGCTGCGTTGTCGCAGGAGGATATCCGGTCTCACGCGTTTGAGCGTCCATATGGGTCGGAAACGGAGTTCCGGAAGAATTACTGGGGCTATGGACCGGGCTTTTATTTCGCGCCGAAGGCGTCCTATGCGGCTTCGGATCGCGCGGATATCGAGTTTAAGGACATGGTAAAGGCCTTTCACGCGAATGGGATGGAAGTGATTCTGGAGTTTTCTTTTGATACGGCCACGGATATCGGAACGATTTGCGACTGCCTGACGTACTGGGCGGAGGAGTATCATGTAGACGGGTTTTCGATGGTCGGACGGGACGACCTTTCCGCGGAGCTTGCGAAGCTGCCGCTGTTTGTGAGCCGAAAGCTGATCTGCGGCTGGTTCCCGGATGAGATCACAGGTGAGAATCGGAAGCATCAGATCGCGCAGTCCAATGACGGCTTTATGAATGACGCGCGGCGGCTGCTGAAGGGAGACGCCGGTATGCTGGACGCGTTTGGCTATCGGACGCGCCGGAATCCGGCCGGCTGTGCGCAGATCAATTATATGACGAACCATGACGGGTTTACGATGCTGGATCTGGTTTCCTATAATATGAAATACAACGATGAGAACGGCGAGATGGGACGTGACGGTTCGGATTCGAATTTCAGCTGGAACTGCGGGGAGGAGGGACCGTGTGCGAAGCATAAGATCGCACAGCTGCGGCTGCAGCAGCGGAAAAATGCGTATGCGATGATGCTTCTCTCGCAGGGGACGCCGATGCTGCTGGCGGGTGATGAATTTGGCAATACACAGCTGGGCAATAATAACCCGTGGTGCCAGGACAATGAACGGACCTGGCTGGACTGGAGCCGCACGAAGACGAACCGTGCGCTGACGGAGTACGTGCGTGCGCTGATTGCCTTTCGGAGTGCGCATCCGATGCTGCATCAGAAGACGGAGCCGCAGTGCGCGGATTACCGCTCGACCGGTTACCCGGACCTCTCTTACCACGGCGAGCGGGCCTGGTACGGAGACCTTCGGCAGTCCAGCTTGCATATGGGCTGTATGTATTCCGGGCTCTACGCGGGCGAACAGAGCTTTCTGTATATCGCCTGGAATTTCCACTGGGAAGAGCAGCAGTTTGCTCTTCCGCTTCTTCCGGACGGATACGCATGGCACCGGGTGATGGATACGAGTCTTGCGGACAGCTTTCCCGGACCCGGGGAGCAGGAGCGGCTGGCGGATGTCCGCACGTTTGCGGCGCCGCCGCGGACGGTGGTCGTGCTGGAAGGAAGAGAGTCCGGCGTTGCTGATCCTGCCAGTAGTGTTCAGGAGGAATGAGATTTGGTCAGGGTGTGACCGGTAATGCTGCAGGAGCAGTTTGACACGGAAAGAAAGACGGTCTTCGCGGCAGATGCGGAGACCTGTTTCGAATTGTCAGGAAGGAAGGAAAATCAGATGGAATATCATCATTCCAGAAAGCGGATCACATGGCGAAAGGTTAAAGGCCATCTGAAAACCATCACGGAGCACAAGCTTCTGGTGCTGCGGCATTGCTTTCGCATTGGGCTTTACTGGCAGGGGCTGACGCATGATCTGTCAAAATATACGCCGACGGAGCTGCTGGAGGGCTTCCGCTATTACGAGGATGGCAAGAGCAGCCCGAACAATGGCGAGCGCCAGGACAAGGGCTATTCGGACGCCTGGATGCATCATAAGGGGCGCAACCGCCACCATTATGAGTACTGGCAGGATTATCGGCTGCAGGCCGATCAGGAGAAAAATCTGGGGGTGCCGTATCCGCTGCAGGCGGTGCAGATGCCGCGCAAATACGTGGCGGAGATGCTGATGGACCGGATTGCGGCCTCTAAGAACTACAACAAAGAGAATTACACACAGCATGATTCGCTCGCTTATTTTGAAAAAGGGAGAGGGCGCGCACTGATGCATCCGCAGACCGAAAAGGAGCTGCGGGGGATGCTGCGCATCCTCGATGAACGGGGCGAGGAGGAGCTGATGCGGTTTGTGCGGGATTATTATCTGAAGGGGTATCCGATCTGATACCGCTTCGCAACGATGCGGAACCGTTACGGAGCGATGGGTTTCTGTGGAAACGGCTTTGCTTCTATGGTCAGTCGGGCGCCATGCCGGGGATGGAATGGCGCTCATTTTTTGCTCTTTCTTTCGATATAGCTTCGAAGGGCGGCCGCTGTCGCTTTGACGCTGTCTGCGTGTTCTTTTAAGGATTTCCGCTTTGCCAGGCTCTTTTTCTTTCCGGTATCGTCTTTCAGATAGATCAGTTCGCCGTTTTCATCGATTCGTTCCAGGAGGACATATTCCATGGAATCCGTGGGCAGATTCTGTCGGGCGAGCTCTTCCTCAGCGATCCGTTTGATGATGTAATAGAGGGTCGCGAAGATCGGCACGCCGACAATCATGCCGACGATGCCCAGCAGCTTGCTGAACAGCAGGATGGATACGATTACCCAGAAGGCGGACACGCCGGTTGAGTCTCCGAGAATACGCGGGCCGATGATGTTGCCGTCAATTTGCTGCAGGATGAGGATATAAATGGCAAAAACAAGCGCTTCCAGCGGATGGGTAAACAAAAGCAGGATGCCGCAGGGGATGGCGCCGATAAACGGTCCGAATACGGGAATGATATTGGTCACGCCGATGACGACGCTGATCAGCAGCGCATAATGGATTTTTAGGAAGGACAGGCAGGGGAAGCAGATCACGCCGACGATCGCGGAATCAATGATTTTCCCTGTAATAAAACCGCTGAAAATGAGATTCGCCTGCCGGAAAATATCGAGAATCCAGGTAGCCACGCCCTTGTGGTGACAGACGGCATAAAGCAGCTTCTTGCTCTGTCCGATGAAGCGTTCTTTGGACATCTGTGCGTAAACCAGGACGATCAGTGCAACAAAGAGGTTGACGATGCCGGAGATCAGTCCCAGGAAGCTCTGCGTGATGGTATTAATGGTCGTGTACAGGTTCGTATTGACCCAATCGGTAGCGGTGCTGATCATTTTGATGATAATGTCGTACACATCCGGGTTCCACTCGTTGACACGGTTCAGGTAGCTGTTGATGGTGTCCTGCATGCCGGGCAGGTCGCCAAGCAGACCGTTGATGGTCTCGCCGAGGCGCGGCACCAGGCGGCTGATAATAAGAAACAGTAACAGTCCGATCAGAACCAGGACCGCCAGAAGGGTCAGAACGCGCGCGGCAGTCTGGTTTACATTGCGTTCCCGCAGCTTGCGCTCCCCGAACCGGATCAGCGGGTCCAGGACATAGGCCAGCCCCAGTCCCAGCCAGATCGATGTCATGGACTTTAAGATGGAATTCAGCCCCTTTATGATAGAGGAACCGTTCAGCAGCAGAAAATAAAATGCAATTACCGCCGCCAGGGTCAGAAATATGGTGCTGCACCAGATCAGCGCGTTCTTCCAGGTTGATTTCATTTGATTTGTTCCCCTCCATCCATCAGATCTGCGATCGAGATCGTGTAGAAAAAGTCCTGCACAAGAGAATCAAAGCGCTGCCACATGTGAATCGTGGAGCAGGATGCGGAGCGCGCACAGGGCTCCGCGTTTTCCGTAAGGCAGGCGACCGGCGCGAGCGTACCCTCGGTCAGACGCAGAATCTCGCCGACCGGATAGTCCTTCGGTTCACGCGTGAGGCGATAACCACCGCCTTTTCCGCGCAGTCCTTTTAAAAGCTTTTCCTTCACCAGAACCTTTAATATTATTTCGAGATATTTTTCTGAGATCTCCTGGCGCGCGGCAATGTCTCTCAGAGGAATGTATTCCTCTCCCTGCTGGTGCTCTGCGAGATCCACGATTACGCGCAGCGCGTATCGCCCTTTTGTCGATATCATGTATGCTCCTCCGAGTACGGTGATCAATCATTGTTTGCAAAGAATAAATGGCGCAGGTCGCTGAAAACGTCTGTCTTATGCGCCTGTGCATATCAGAAGGATTATAACACAAACGGGATGTGTTTTCAATTAGAGATTTTAAATAACACCTATTGACATGATAGGTTTGTGTTGTTAGAATGATGCATTAAGCTTGGAAAGGGGCGATTGCAAGGATGGATATGGAATTGGAACGGAAGTATAGGGAACTGAAAGACAGACTCAGAGAGAGGGGCAGCGTGGCGGTCGCCTTTTCGGGCGGCGTGGATTCGACGCTATTGCTGAAGGTGGCGCATGATGTGCTGGGGGAGCGGGCGATTGCGGTCACGGCGCAGTCCGGTTCGTTTCCGGAAAGAGAATCCCGGGAAGCGGCGGCGTTCTGTGCAGAGCAGGGAATCCAGCAGGTGGTCTGCAGGTCCGATGAGCTGAATATTCCGGGATTTCGCGAGAACCCGAAGAATCGCTGCTATCTGTGCAAGAAGGAGCTGTTTGGACGAATCGTAAGGATTGCTGAGGAAAATGGCATTCACACGGTTGTGGAAGGGTCGAATACGGATGACACTGGAGATTACCGGCCGGGACTTCAGGCGATCCGTGAGCTTGGTATTGGCAGTCCTCTGCGGGAGGCAGATTTAAGCAAGGCGGATATCCGTGTCCTTTCGCAGGCGCTTGGCCTGCCGACCTGGGATAAACCATCCTTTGCCTGTCTGGCCAGCCGGTTTCCGTACGGAGAGAGGATCACGGAGGAGAAGCTTTCTATGGTAGACCGGGCGGAGCAGCTGCTGATCGAGCGCGGCTTTCGCCAGGTGCGTGTGCGCATCCATGGCTCGGGAGAAGGAGCAGTTTCCCTGCCTGGGAGAGAGCATTGGATTGCACGGATTGAAATTTTACCGCAGGATTTTGAGAAGCTGCTGGATGAGGAGCTGCGCGGGGAAATTTATACACAGCTTCAGTCGTATGGCTTCTCCTATGTGGCGCTTGATCTGAAGGGCTACCGGACAGGGAGCATGAATGAGATTTTGCCTGAAAGCGTCACAGGTCACACCAGTGGTGAGGGAGATCATGGGAAGGGATCAGGGGATGCCAGATAATCGTATTCCAGCAGATTCCGCATATCTGCCGGGAGGTCGCTTACAAAGGAGAGCGTTTTTCCGGTGACCGGGTGTGCGAAGGTGAGACGATGCGCATGCAGAGTCTGCCTCGGAGTGCGTGCACAGACCGAAGAGGGATTGTACAGGAAGTCTCCGGGCAGCGGATGGCCGATGGATTTCATGTGCACACGAATCTGGTGGGTGCGTCCGGTCTCCAGGTGAATTCGCGCCAGGGAGAGCACTTCTGGCAGGGAATGCAGCTCCATGGAATCTGTACATGCTTCGGAGGTCCCGGGAGCCATCGCGTCCGGGTAACAGGCGGAGGCCGGCGGTTTTCGCCAAAAGAGGGCCAGCCGCTGGTAATGGGTCACTGCGCGTTCCCCCCTTTCCGGGTCTATGCAGCGCATGAGAGCGGAGCCCTCCCCCCTGGCAATCGGCGCGTCGATGGTGCCGCTTTCGGGGAGTCTTCCCTCTGTGATGGCCAGGTATTCCCGGTGAATCTTCCGGTGCGCAGACTGGTCAGAGAGGATGGCGCTGCTTAAGCTGTTTTTGGCGAGGAGCACCAGACCGGTCGTATCGCGGTCAAGCCGGGTGACACAGCGGAAGACAAAAGGGATTCCTTTTGCGGAATAGTAGTACATCACTGCGTTCGCGAGTGTATTTTCATAATTTCCCGCGGACGGGTGAACCGGCATATCCGCGGGTTTGTCTGCGACCAGCACATCCTCGTCCTCATAAACGATGGTGAGCGGGAGCGCACGGGGAAGAATCTGTTCGGAGCCGGCGGCTTCCTCCACGCGGATGGTGATTTCATCGCCGGGATGAACCGGCTGATTGCCGTACGCCCATACTCCGTTGAGCAAAATCCCATGGTCGGTGCGCTTCAGAAGCGTAAGGACATGATGCGAGCAGCCTTTTGCACGCAGAAAGCGCTCCACCGTGAGCGGTGTCCTGCCGGAGCGCGCGGAAACCACAGATGGATGGGAAACGGAACCTGCAATTGCTGTGTGTGCCGCGGGGGCAGCCGCGGCCGACTCCGCGGAAGCGGAAAATGCAGCCGCGTCTGCTGTCGTTACTGTCCATGTGACAATTCTGATGCCAGAGCTTTCCATAAATCACGATTCCCCTGTTGCTTTTTTATTCTTTTACCAGCACTTTTTCAATCTCACAGATGTAGAGTGTGTGGTAATCCTTCTGCGGATAGCAGTCTTCCTTTATGGCCGGATCGAGAAAGGAATCCGGGTCATAGGGCTGTGCAAATCGTTTTTTGCAGATCATGGCAATGCGGGCTTCCTCGAAATAAGGGGTATCCCCGTCGTGCGTGACGGTGAGGCCGGCCTTTGCGATCTTGTCCTCGTCACGGCCGGAGACAGAGCCCAGATAGCCGTACTGCTTTTTATATCCGTCCGGCAGCACGGAAATAGAGAGGGTATCCGAGCTGTCGATAAATTCCTTCGTGTAGCGCTGGGGCCGGATAACGAGAAACGCGACGTCTTTTCCCCACATAACACCCAATCCGCCCCAGGAAGCGGTCATGGTGTTGCAGCTGCCGTCCGGTTTGCCGGCCGTGACCAGAAGCCATTGTTTTCCGATCAGGTCGAACGGATTGTCTGTAAGTTCGGTTGTCTTTATTTCTTTGAACATAGCGAAACCTCCTGAAAATATAGGATAAAAATGAGTAGCTTCTAAAAGTTTAACGCAAAAGAAGGAATCCTGCAACAACTGGATTGAGAAAAACATTCCGCTGTGACAGATTGGATGATACTGGTTCTTTACAATTAGAATGGAACATAGTATTCTCTTTCTTAATAAACTGTTAACAATTTTTTTTATTATTCGGACGAAAGGAGTTATGATTTATGAAAAAGGCAATCGCTTTTGTAATGGCAGCAGCTCTGATACTTGCGTCCTGTCCTTCGGGGACGATTCTGGCGGCAGAAAATGGTCAGAGCTCTCAAATGCCCGGAGGGGACGGCGGCTCCGGAATGGGCGACGGCGGTTCCGGAATGGGGGATGGAGGCGGCCAGATGGGCGGCGGCAGTTCCGATTCCTCCAGTATTACGTATGCGGCGGTTCGGCAGGTGACGGATACGCAGACGCTCAGCGGCGTATCCTATGCGAGCTCTTCTTCGGATGAGAGCGTGATTCTGGTCTCCGATGGCGGCATACTGACTCTGTCGGATTCTGCGCTGACGAAGTCTTCCGGAGACAGCAGCAATACGGAGAATTCGGAATTTTACGGGGTAAATGCAGGGTTCCTGGTGCTGGAGGGCTCGACGGCGACGATCACCGGTACGACGATCGCTACGTCGGCGACGGGCAGCAATGCTGTTTTCGCGACCGGGACAGACGCGAAAATCTATATCAGTGATTCAACGATTACAACGACCGGCAGCAGCTCGGCCAGAGGCCTGGACGCGACCTATGGCGGCTACATCAATGCTTCGAATGTGACGATTGTGACGCAGGGAGGCTCCTGCGCGGCAGTGGCGACGGACCGCGGGGGCGGTACGGTAATCGTGACAGGCTCGGATCTGCAGACGAATGGGTCCGGATCGCCGGTCATCTATACGACGGGGGATATCAGCGTGTCGGATTCCACCGGTACCGCCACGGCAGCGCAGCTGGTGGTCGTTGAGGGAAAGAATACTGCTACGGTAAGCCAGAGCACGATCAGCGCGACCGGCAGCGGGAATCGTGGGACGACAGATGTCTGCGGCATTATGATTTATCAGTCCCAGTCAGGCGATGCGGAAGAGGGCACCGGGACGTTTACCGCGTCTGACTCGACTTTGTCGATCGTTTCCAGTTCTTTCTATTATAATAGTGCCCCGATGTTTTTTATTACCAATACCGATGCGGTGATCAATCTGTCAAACACTACGCTCTCCTTTGGCAGCGGGATTCTTCTGGATGCGGAGGGCACTTCTGAGTGGGGCAGCAGCGGCTCAAACGGCGGGAATGTTACCTTCAATGCCACGAATCAGACGCTCGAGGGCGACATTGTCCTGGACGCGATCTCTGCCCTAACCCTGAACCTGACGAGCGGCTCTTCTTATACGGGTACGATCAACGGTGCAAATACCGCTTCCGGCGTTTCGCTGGTGCTGGATTCGTCCTCGAAGCTTACGCTGACCGGCGATTCCTATGTGTCATCCTTAACGGATGCGGATTCCAGCTACAGCAACATTGATTTGAATGGTCATACCCTGTACGTAAATGGCGTGGCTCTCGAGGCGGATTCTACTGCACAGACGGAAGTAGAGACGGAGACTGTGGCTGAAACAGAGGCGGAGACGGAGAAAGAGACATCCGCAGACAGCACGAGCGGGACGGACAGCACCTCTGACGGTACGTCCGGGGATAGCAGCACGAGCGGGACGGATGACAGCACATCCGGCACTACGGCCGTCGGGACATCTCTGGCCGTCGGGACACAGATTACAAAGGGAAGCTATGTGTACACGGTGACCGCCGCGAATCAGGTGCAGGTGACCAGCCTGACCACTGCGGGGCAGCAGAAGACAAAGCTGACGGTACCGGCGACCATTACGTATGACGGCGCGGTTTATTCGGTAACCGCCATTGGAAGCCGGGCATACAAAGGACATACAACGCTTACCCGGGTCGTTGTCGGGGAGAATGTGACATCAATTGGGACTGCGGCGTTCGCAAACTGTGAGGAGCTTTCCAGCGTAGAAGGGATGGCTGGCGTGACCAGCATCGGTGCAAAGGCGTTTTACGGCTGTACTTCCCTGGTCCGGGTAGGCGGCGTGAAAAATGCAGTGACCCTGACAAAAGTGAAAACCATTGGCGCCAGTGCTTTCTACGGCTGCTCTGCTCTGAGTGTGGTCAATCTCTCTTCGAAAAAGCTGGTCAGCATTGGCGCAAAGGCGTTTTGCAACTGCATTTCCCTGACAAGCTTTACGAGTAAATCTACAAAGCTCTCGAGCATCGGGACGAAAGCATTCTATAATACAGCGAAGCTGTCTTCTTTTAAGGTATACACGACCCTGCTCACAAGCGATACAGTGGGAGCAAAGGCGTTTACAAAAATTTACAGCGGCTGTACCTTTAAGGTGCCGTCCTCTGTGGCGACCGCTTATACGGCGCTGTTCCGGGCAAAGGGAGCGGGAAAAAGCTTTACTGTGAAAGGGTTCTCCGCGTGAGATTCTGCCATGCGCACTCGGGTTGTGGCCAGTAACCTTTTTTCGCATAATTTTATCACATATTTGTATCTTTGCGGTTGGAATTTCAAATTTGTTGTGTTATAATGGGCACATCGTTTGGGCACGGGGCGTGGCTACCTGTGAGACCGCCTGTGCACCGCGAATTCTGTGTAACTATGTAACTTTACCACCTGTTTCATGACCGATTCATAAAAGAAATCGGAGGGTAAGCCTTCGCGTGTCGCTCGGGAAGCGATCCTGGCGCGAAGGTCCCAGATGTAACTGAGAGGAGAATGAGCGCAATGAAGAAGGCAACAGTATTTGTCCTGGCTGCTGCGCTGACGCTTTCTCTGTCTGGCTGCAGTTCCAATTCAAACGAAACTGAGGCGCAGACACAGGCAGCGACAGAAGCAGTCACGGAAGCAACGGTAACTGAGGCAGAGACAACGGCCGAGGAGACCGAGGAAGTAACGGAAGAAGCAACTGAGGCAGCGACCGAAGAAGTGACCGAGGCGGAGAGCGAGACCGAGGAAGGAACCGAGGCGGAGAGCGAGACCGAGG
>JAJQCQ010000024.1 GCA_021202635.1 Lachnospiraceae bacterium
TTAGCAGGTAAACCTGCACAGTCTGTCTTTTCATTTCGATGCTGTTCTGAACTGTAACAAAATAACGTAAATCTGGTCAAGGTGAGACCTGTAACGTTTCGGGGGATGCGGATGTATTATGAAATCTACATAGATCAGTTTTTTCTGGAACAGTTTATCAGCGGATATCTGTTGCTTCTGGCGGCCGGAAAGCTCTGTCGGCTCTCCTTTTCCCGGGGCAGACTGATTCTGGCGAGCCTGGCCGGGGCAGCCTGTATGTCAGCGCTGATCTGCCTTGGATGGCTGAGGCTGTATCCGCTCGGGTTCTTCGCCGCTGCTGCCGCTGCGTTTTGGAGAAGACCCCTGCGAAAGGAGTGGCGCAGCAACTGGAACGCTTCCCTCTGTCTTCTGGCAGTCACGGTCTGTTTTGGTGGAGCGCTGGAAGCGCTGACGGCTCTGCTGCCGCTTCCGCTGCTGGTGGCCTTCTTTACGGCATACGCAGCGGTGACCGCTTTTTCCGGTCTTGTGCGGGCGGAATTCCGGGAAACCGAACATGCGGCGACGGTACGAATCTGTCTGGAAGGACAGAGCCTGGTCCTGGAGGGACTCCTCGATACAGGCAATCTTCTCACGGAGCCGCTAACCGGCCGTCCGGTCAGCATTGCGGAGGAAAAAGCCTTCGCTTCCCTGCTGGAAGCCGGCTGGGAAGAGCGTCGGGGGTTCTGTCTCATTCCTTATCACAGTCTCGGAACCGACAGCGGCTGGCTGCGCGGCGTAACCTTTGACGAGATGACGGTGACCATGCGGTGCGGTAGCCGGGTGATCCGGCGTCCCCTGATTGCACTTTACGATGGGAACGTGAGCGCCGGACACGGGTACGCGATCATTTTGCATCAGGAGCATGCGCCGTGAATAAGGATGCACACAGACCGAAGCGGCTGAGAGAATGCAAATTGGTCGGGGTGTGACCGGTAAAGCCCGGCGTCCGCGTCTGGCGCAGAGGAAAATGGTTTACGTCGTTTACAAAATATCAGAAAAGAGGAGTAGCATTTTATGGTTGTAAAGATGGCAGTTCCACAGCGTTTTCATTTTAAGATGGCAGCCGGGGCGGCGGAGGTGCTTTTTCCACATCCGGGAGACAGCCACTATATCGGTGGCTCAGAGGTGCTTCCGCCGCCGCTGAACCAGGAGGAAGAGCGAACCCTTCTTTCGGCCATTGGCCAGGAAGACGACCAGTGTGCGAGAAAGGAGCTGATCGAGCACAATCTTCGGCTTGTCGTATACATAGCGAAAAAATTTGACAACACAGGAGTCGGCGTGGAAGACCTGGTATCCATCGGTACCATCGGTCTGATCAAGGGAATTAATACCTTCAATCCGGAGAAAAAATCAAGCTGGCCACCTATGCCTCCCGCTGCATCGAGAATGAGATTCTGATGTACCTGCGGCGGAACAGCAAAACAAAAATGGAGGTCTCGATTGAGGAGCCGCTGAACACCGACTGGGACGGGAATGAGCTTCTTCTGTCGGACATTCTGGGGACGGACGAGGACGTGATCTCGCGCGATATGGAGACGGAGGCGGAATACCGGGTACTTCAGAACGCCATCAGCAAGCTCTCCAGGCGGGAGCAGACCATTGTCTGCCTGCGCTTCGGGCTCAACACAAAGGACGGGCAGGAAAAGACGCAGAAGGAAGTCGCTGACCTGCTGGGGATTTCGCAGTCCTACATTTCCCGTCTGGAAAAGCGGATTATCAAAAGGCTGCGGTGCGAGATCACCAGGATGGATGCCCTTCCCCGCTGAGGAAGCAGCCGGTATTGGCCCACGCTGTGAGGATGCCGGGAATACCTGCGGTATGCGCGCTTTCGTTGCTGCTGTCAAGGCCGGAAATTTTTTTTATTTTTGCCGGAGCGCGCATAGTCGCGCCGCAAAAAGTGAATCATTCTATCAGGGACAAACGTCGGGGATGCCTTCTGGGAATCCCTGACAGGAACTGGAGGATGATTCACATGGCATTTACAAAGGTGGAAATTTGCGGCGTCAATACCTCGCGCCTTCCGATTCTGACGAGTGAGGAAAAGGAATTTTTATTTGAACGGATTCAAAAAGGCGATGAAAATGCGAGGGAGCTGTATATCAAGGGAAATCTGCGGCTGGTTCTCAGCGTGATCCGGCGGTTTTCCAACAGCAATGAGAACGTGGATGATCTTTTTCAGATTGGTTGTATCGGCCTGATGAAGGCGATCGACAACTTTGATACCGGCCAGAATGTCAAATTTTCGACCTATGCGGTGCCGATGATTATCGGGGAAATCCGCCGCTATCTGAGAGATAACAATTCCATCCGGGTCAGCCGTTCTCTTCGCGATACGGCGTACAAGGCAATCTACGCGAGAGAAACCTATACAAAGCTGAACCAGCGGGAGCCGACGGTCAATGAGATCGCAGATGAGATCGGCATTTCCAGCGAGGAGATTGTCAATGCGCTTGACGCGATCCAGAGCCCGCTGAGTCTGTACGATCCGGTTTACACGGAAGGCGGGGATACGCTCTATGTGATGGACCAGATCAGCGATAAGAAAAACCGCGAAGAGAACTGGGTCGAGTCGATCTCCCTGCGCGAGGCGCTGGAACGGCTGCCGGAGCGCGAAAAACATATCGTTGAGCTGCGCTTTTATGAGGGAAAGACGCAGATGGAGGTCGCCTCCGAAATCGGAATCTCCCAGGCGCAGGTGAGCCGTCTGGAAAAGAATGCGCTGAAGTCGATGCGCAGCTTTCTGAATGCATAAAAACAGACAGCTACTCGCATTTTTGCCGCACTTTCTCCTCATCGACCTCAACGAGGATGATATCGGCACCGATGCGGACGATGCAGCGCCAGGGAATCATATATTCGTATTCCCGGCCGAGAAACCAGCACAGCTTTCCTTCCCCGGGCAGGATCAGTGAGAGGATGCAGCCGGTGTGAGGGTCAATTTCCAGGTCGCTGACACAGCCGAGGGTACGGCAGGTGCAGACATTGATGACCTCCTTCTGCCGCAGGCCGTAATAGCGCATGGGCGGCGGCGGAGAGGGCAAAGGATCGTTCATGGCAGAGCTCCGGAGGGTTCCTTTCTTTCATTGTATGTTTATTGTTCTGAACTGTTACCCAAAATTATAATTCTTCAGAACAGCAGGCTGCCTTCTGTTCTGAACTGTTACCAAAAATCTTAAGAAAACATTTCCGTGACAGATCGCTGATATGCGATTATACTATGTATAAATAAAAGGGCGGTTTTGAACGTAAGCCTGCCTGCTCATTCTGTTTTAGGAGATGTCAAAATGAGGATGAAGAAAGAATGGACATGGAATGAAAAAAAGCTGGCCGCGGCGGTTGCTTTCTGGTTTCTGGCGATCGTCTGTCTGGGCCGTGTGAACGGGAGAAACGTGCTCGCGGAGGAGGCCGGGACCGATCTGCTTGGCGGGGTGAACAGCACGCTGGCGGCGGATGGTCCTGCGGCCGGACAGAGCCGGACGGGGGAGTCTGCCGCGGAGGATGAGGCCATGACGGAAGAGGAAGAGACGCCGGGCACCTACACGATGGCAGAGGGCTGGTGCCTGGATGAGGAGCTGAGCACGGACGATACAGAGGTGTACCGGCTGGAATCCACCGAAGAGGGACAGGAGACTTCCACCATTTCCTGCAGCTATATGGAGACGAATTATTCCCGGCAGGACTATGAGCAGCTGCGTGAGATGCTGACGAATAATCTCATCTATGGCAATGTGAACGCACAGATCACGACCAGCGCGGTATATACGCTTTCGATGGATTACCTCTATATTGTCCTGGTGGATGATTCCTCCGAGGACTACTGCGATATTTACCATTACGTGGTGGGAGATTATCAGTGCTTCTGTGTGCAGGTGAGAGAGTACCGCGCGGAGGCCTCTCTGGCGGAAGAGCAGGAGACGGATACGCCCCGCGAGGTCGGGCAGGCGGTAGCGGAAGGTTTTGTGTGGAAGGAGTGAAGATGCCGGGCGGTATCGGATTTCAGGATTGGAAATAAGACAAAGAAAAAACAGGAGAGGATGCTTGCGTCCCCTCCTGTTTTCGATTTTTATCCCATAATCGCCGTCACTTCATAATGTGTTTTGCCTTCTGCGAACGGTACGACGTTTCCTTCGATCTCCTGGCCGTCTACGATGAGCTTTGCGATGCCCTTCTGGACGTTGTCCGGGTTCTCTACGCGGATGTCGTAGGTCGCGCCGCGGAAGCTTCTGCTGATGGTGAAGTCGCCAAAGCCTTCCGGTACGCACGGGTCGATGCCGAGACCGTCAAACTGCGGCTGGATGCCGAGGATGGCCTGTGAGACGTCGACGAAGGTCCAGGCGGCGGTGCCGGTCAGCCAGCTGTTCTTGGCTTCGCCATGCCGCGGAGCGTCCGCGCCGGCTACCATCTGGGAGTATACGTACGGTTCGGTGCGGTGGATCTCGCTGATGTCCTCGATGTAGGCCGGGCAGGTCTTGCGGTAAATCTCAAACGCGCGGTTTCCGCGGCCGACCACGGTCTCGGCAATGGATACCCACGGGTTATTGTGACAGAAGATGCCGGCATTCTCCTTGTATCCGGGCGGATAAGAGGAGACCTCACCAAGGTTCAGGTAATATTTTGTGTAAGCAGGCTGCAGGAGCATGATGCCGTATTTGGTATCGAGGCGTTCTTTTACGGAGTCGAGGGCTTTCACTGCCTGCCCCTCCTCTACGCCGATACCGGCCATCACACAGAAGCCCTGCGGCTCGATGTAGATCTGGCCTTCTTCGCACTCTTTGGAGCCAATCTTCTGGGACTGTGCGTCATAGGCGCGGACGAACCATTCGCCGTCCCAGCCGGCGGTGAGTACTGCGTCATACATCGCCTGTACTTCCTTCTCTGCCGAAGCGGCCAGGTCGTCCTTTCCGAGGCGGCGGCAAAGCTCCGCGTACTCACGGCCGTACTTGACAAACATACCGGCGATAAAGACGGACTCTGCGACCGGTCCCTCAGAAGGTCCGGTGGTCTGGAAGGATTCGCCCGGTGTGTCAGAGAAGCAGTTCAGATTCAGGCAGTCGTTCCAGTCTGCGCGGCCGATCAGAGGCAGGTCATGCGGACCCTTGTGTGTCACGATATAGTTGAACGAGCGGGTCAGGTGCTCAAAGAGCGGGACTGCGGTCGACGCATCGTTGTCGAATGGAACCATCTCGTCGAGAATGGAATAATCACCGCTTTCTTTTATGTAAGCAGAGGTACCGGCGATCAGCCAGAGCGGGTCGTCGTTGAAGCCGCTGCCGATGTCCATATTGCCCTTCTTGGTCAGCGGCTGATACTGATGGTATGCGCTGCCGTCCGCGAACTGCGTGGAGGCGATATCAATGATGCGCTCCCGCGCGCGCTCCGGAATCAGGTGCACGAAACCAAGCAGATCCTGGCAGGAATCACGGAAGCCCATGCCGCGGCCGGTGCCGGACTCATAGTAGGAAGCTGAACGGGACATATTGAAGGTCACCATGCACTGATACTGGTTCCAGATGTTGACCATGCGGTTGACCTTTTCGTCTTTGGACTCTACATGGTATTTGGAAAGCCGGCTCTCCCAGTACGCGTTGAGTGCAGCGAAGGAAGCGTCTACCTTTTCTTTTGTGTCAAAGCGGGCGATCAGCTCTTTGGCCGGCGTCTTGTTGATGATGCCGGGAGCTTCCCATTTCTGGTCGTTCGGGAGCTCCGCGTAGCCGAGCAGGAAGACGATATTTTTCTCTTCGTCCGGGGCAAGCGTCACATCGATCTGGTGCGCCGCGATCGGATACCATCCGCTGGCGACGGAATTCTCACAGGTGCCATTTTCTATCGCCGCGGGATTCGACGCATCACGGTAGGCGCCGATGAAGCTGTCACGGCTGGTATCAAAGGAAGCGACCGGAGCGTTCACGGCAGAGTAAGCGTAATGATTGCGGCGCTCACGGTATTCCGTCTTGTGGTAAATCACAGAATCGACGATCTCTACCTCGCCGGTGCTCAGGTTGCGCTGGTAATTGGTCATATCGTCCACCGCGTTCCAGAGGCAGAACTCGATGTAGGAAAAAAGCTTCAGGGATTTGGTCTCGCCGGAGGTATTCTTCAGCGTGAGAGAATTGATCTCACAGGAGGCATCCATCGGGACAAACGCGAGCAGATCTGCGCTGACGCCATTCTTTGCCGAAAGAAAACGGCTGTAACCGATGCCGTGGCGGCATTCATAGGAGTCCAGGTCGGTCTGCGTCGGCTTCCATCCGGGATTCCAGACAGTGTCTCCGTCTTTGATATAGTAATATTTGCCGTTCATATCGTAGGGAACGTCATTGTAGCGGTAACGGGTGATGCGAAGGAGCTTTGCGTCCTTGTAGAAGCTGTAGCCGCCGCAGGTGTTGGACACCAGGGAAAAGAAGTCATTGCAGCCCAGGTAGTTGATCCAGGGCAGCGGCGTCTTCGGAGTGGTGATGACGTATTCGCGGTTCGCGTCGTCGAAGTAACCAAATTTCATAATTATTCTCTCCTTTTGTGGTTTTATCCCCGCGCAATCACGATAAATATGCCTGCACGGAATGAAAACGATTAAGTAAACCCCCGAAACCAGATTCAACATTAATCAGCCCTAGTATATCCCATATTTTCTGGAAAAGCAACCATTATTTTGATTTGCGTGCGTTCGAAATCCCTTTCGGGGAGAAGAGGCGTTTTACGAAACTTTTTGAAAAAAATAATTGACAAATCTACGAAATTATCCTTGAATTTTTCGGAAATAGTAGTAAAATATGGGATGTCGACAACGAAAACGTTTAAGTAAACGTGGGACGGATCAATGGTTCTGCCGATGGCCTGGCAATCCGACGGAAGAAGCGGAATAGGGGGCAGCGGCGTTTGCTTGACGAAGCCGGCGGGCCTGGCTGGCAGTACAGGCCGGACAAAGCCGGAAAGCAAAGTCAGAGGGGTAGATTGGGGAACAATCATGGTTTCGATGAAAGATCTGGCGAAGATCTGTGGGGTATCTGTGGCGACGGTCAGCAAGGCGCTGAATGATTACAGTGACGTCGGAGAAGACACGAAGCGGCGGGTTCGCGAGGCGGCGGAGGCGGCCGGATATCTGCCGAATTCCGTCGCCCGCGCGGCGAAGATGAATCGCAGCTGGAATCTGGGGATTCTGTACGAGGATGAGGCGCAGAGCGGTCTGACGCACGATTTCTTCTCTCCGGTGCTGGAGAGTTTCCGGCGGCAGGCAGAGCACAGGGGATATGACATTACCTTTATCAATAAGCATCTGGCTGACCAGCGGATGAGCTTTTTCGAGTATTGCCACTTTCGCCAGGTGGACGGTGTACTGATTGCGTGTACGGATTTTTATAACGCAGATGTGCAGGCGCTGATCCGCAGTGATCTGCCGGTTGTGACACTGGATCATGTATTTGACAACCGGATTGCGGTGGTTTCGGATAATGTGAAGGGGATGACGAGCCTGGTCGATTATGTTTGCTCCATGGGGCACAGGAAGATCGCTTACATCCATGGGGCGGATTCCTCCGTCACCCGCAGCCGCAAGGGCAGCTTTTACCGCTCTCTGGCGGAGCATGAGATCGAGATTCCGGACGCGTATATCCGGGAGGCAGACTATCGGGATACCGCCGCTGCCCGCGCGATTACGCGTGAGCTTCTGGAGCTGCCGGATCCGCCGACCTGTATTTTCTACCCGGATGATTACGCAGCCATCGGCGGGATGCGCGCGATCCGGGAAAAGGGACGGAGGGTGCCGGATGATATTTCGATCGTCGGCTACGACGGGATCCCGATTGAACGGATCCTTCGGCCGAGGCTGACGACCATTCACCAGGCGACGGCCGAGATCGGCAAAATCGCCGCAGAACAGCTGATCGGACTGATAGAAAAGCCAAAGACCGCGCTCATTGAGCATATCCTCGTTGAGGGCACCCTGGTAGAAGGGGAATCCGTGAAACGGCTTCGATGAGGGCAGAAGACGCGGCGAAAAGGAACGGTTACCGCTTGATAAAGCTGTGAATGTGTGCGAATCACATCTATATAGAAAAACAGAAAAACCCGGCTGCGGGATGGCGGATATGCATTGGCATATCAGAGCGGAGACGCTCGCCAGCCCGGCAGCCGGGTTTGTTTATCTGACAGGAAGTTCTCTGAACCTTCCTATCGTAAAAATCTTCGAAAAATCAGCACAAACTACCGCGGACTGTTCTCATCCAAGCAGCGCGGAATCATTGGAAAACTGTTCGCCGCTGACCTGCTCGAACTGATCGAGAAGGTCCTTGACGGTGAGCTTTTTCTTTTCCTCCCCGCGGATGTCGAGGATGATTTTGCCCTCATTCATCATAATAAGACGGTTCCCGTGTGTGATCGCGTCCTTCATGTTGTGCGTGATCATCAGCGTCGTCAGGTGATCGCGGTTCACAATGAGGTCCGTGATCTCCAGCACCTTGGCGGCGGTCTTCGGGTCCAGGGCGGCCGTATGCTCATCGAACAGCAGAAGCTTCGGCTTCTGGAGTGTCGCCATCAGAAGAGTGAGCGCCTGACGCTGTCCGCCGGAGAGCAGGCCGACCTTGGCGGTCATGCGGTTCTCCAGGCCGAGTCCCAGCATGGTGAGCAGCTCCCTGTATTCGGCGCGCTCCTGTTTGGTGATGCCGGGGCGCAGCAGACGCACCTTGCCGCGGCGCTCCGCGAGCGCCAGATTCTCCTGTATCTCCATCGTGGCGGCGGTACCGGTCATCGGGTCCTGGAACACGCGTCCAAGGTAAGCGGCGCGCTTGTGCTCCGGAAGCTTTGTGACATTGACGCCGTCGATCAGAATCTGCCCTTCATCGACGAACCAGGTGCCGGCCACCGCGTTCAGAAGGGTGGATTTTCCGGCGCCGTTGCCGCCGATCACGGTGACAAAATCACCGTCCTCCAGATTCAGAGAAACACCGGCAAGCGCGGTCTTCTCGTTGATCGTGCCGGGATTAAAGGTTTTGTAGATATTTCGCACATCAAGCATTTCACCGGCCTCCTTTCTGCGTCCCTGCAGAAGAATTCTGCGCGCCGGAAGCCGTTTTGTGGACGGGCTTGCTGAAGTATCTGCCTTTCCAGTACGGAACCGCCAGGAAGATGGCGACCACGCACGCGGAGAGCAGCTTAAGAAGGTCTGTGTCGATGCCGAGCCAGATCACGACCTGCAGCACGATATAATAGATGATCGCGCCGAAAGAGACGGCCAGCAGCTGCAGTGCAAAGCTCCGGAATATTTTGCCAAAGATGGCTTCGCCGATGATGACCGCGGCCAGGCCGATGACAATGGCGCCGCGCCCCATATTGACGTCCGCGAACCCCTGGTACTGGGCCAGCAGGGCGCTGGAAAAGGCGACCAGGCCATTGGAAAGCATCAGGCCGATCACTTTGTTAAAATTCGTATTGATGCCCTGGGCGCGGGACATGCCGGGATTGCACCCGGTCGCGCGCAGAGAAGCGCCAAACTCAGTTCCGAAGAACCAGTACAGGATGGCGATGAGGACAATCGTGACAACGATCACGATGAAAATCGTATTCTGCCAGATGGGGACGCCCTTGATGTAGCGGAGCGACACCAGAAGGTTGTAATTGCTCACATTCACGGCCTGATTGGACTTGCCCATGATTTTCAGATTGACCGAATACAGGGACAGCTGCGTCAGAATACCGGCCAGGATCGCCGGGATTCCCATGAATGTGTGCAGGATGCCGGTCGCAAGTCCGGCGAGCATCCCGGCGCCGGTCGCGGCCAGCATGGATACCCAGATATTGTGGCCGCTCATCAGCATCATAATGCAGACCGCGCCGCCGGTGGCCATCGTGCCGTCCACGGTCAGGTCCGCAATGTCCAGAATGCGATAGGTAATGTATACGCCGATCGCCATAATGCCCCAGACCAGGCCCTGTGCACAGGCCCCCGGCAAAGCATTGATCAGAGTGTTGATATTCATTTGTCAAATCCTTTCTCTTTCCTGTGCAATCCAGGCCATTTGTACGGACAGCTCTTTTGACAGGATATGTAAAGATTGTTTGAAAAACAGCGAGAGAGGAGAACCCTTTCTCGCTGTCAGCCGACGCTTTTGTCGGAATATGTTTCAGGTCATGTCCTGACCAGATTTACGTGATTTCCCTTACAATTGTGAGTGATAACCGATTATTCCGCTGCCTCGGTCTCAGCCTCAGTCTCTGCTTCCTCGTCTGCGCCGATCGCTACGTAATCATCCGGAATCTCTACGCCGAGTGCATCAGCGATCTCTGCGTTGTACTCTTTGGTCACTTCCGGAGCGTACTCAATCGCCATCTCAGAGATATCTGCTTCGCCGGTCAGGATCTCAACTGCCATCTCACCGGTGATGTATCCGATGTCATAGTAGCTGATGGAAAGGGTCGCTACGCCGCAGCCCTCACAGATGCCTTCCTCGCCTGCGATGATCGGAACGCCGGCATCCAGGCAGACATTGTTGATCAGCTCGGTGTTGTTCGCTGCGGTGTTGTCTGTCGGGATGTAGATGACATCGCTCTCAGCCGCTGCTGTCTGAGCAACTGCCTGGATATCATTGGAGTCAGAGAAGGAATAATAGGTTACATTGTAGCCGTACTCTTCCAGATATGCAGTAATCGTATCTGCCTGATACTCAGAGTTCGCTTCTGCGGAGCAATACAGGATACCTACATTCTCTGCATCCGGGAACAGCTCATTCAGAACTGCCGCCTGCTCGTCCAGCGGAGCCAGGTCAGAGGTACCGGAAATGTTGCCGCCGACCGTACCTGTGAAATCAATGTCCAGCGCCGCGCCGTAATCCGTGATAGAGGTACCCAGGATCGGGATATCTTCCGTCGCTGCCACACATGCCTGCAGTGCAGAAGTAGCGTTTGCAAGAATCAAGTCTACCTCGCTCGTCACGAAAGAGTTCGCAGCGGTGGCGCAGGTGGCTGTATCGCCCTGAGCATTTACTTCCTCAAAGGTAACCGCATCACCAAGCGCTTCCGTGATCGCGTCCTTGAAACCCTGTGTCGCAGCGTCCAGCGCGTCGTGCTCTACGAGCTGCAGGATGCCGACGGTATACGTCTCGGCCTCATCTGCGCTCACTCCTGCGCCACAGAAGCTGGCAATCATCGCTGCCGAAAGAATAGAAGCTAAAATCTGTTTCTTCATGGTAATATCCTCCTCGGTTTTTTTGCGGCAGACGCCTGATGATCAGCCGTCTGCACAGATAAAAGAATTATAATGCTTTAAAGCAGGAAAGTCAAGAAATCCGGGGAAATTCGCTAAAAATTATGGTTGGGAAAACTGGAAAAGACAAATGGAAAATGCAAAAAAGAGGTTGACATTTTGGACGTTAGGGATTAAATAAAACGCAGTACCAGAAAAACAGTGATTGTACAAGAAAGGAGCAACCATGCGAAAAGCAATCCTCGTCGGGGTGGACCTCGGCAATGATCCGAATTTTGAATATCATATGGAAGAACTGGCGGGTCTGGCTGAGGCCTGCGAGATGGAGGTCGCCGCACGTGTGACCCAGAAGATGGCTGTGACCAATGCTGCCCTTTATGTCGGCACCGGAAAGGTGGAAGAGATTCGCCTGGCGGCGGAGACGGTGGAGGCGGACTGCGCCGTCTTCGATAATTCTCTGAAGCCGTCACAGCAGAGGAACCTGCAAAAGGAACTGGATCTGCCGGTGCTTGACCGGACAAATCTGATCCTGGAGATTTTTGAGAAGCGGGCGCGGACAAAGGAAGCCCGGCTGCAGGTCGAGAGCGCGTCTCTTCAATACATGCTGCCCCGTCTGGTCGGCATGCGGGAGGCGCTCTCGCGGCAGGGCGGCGGCGCGGGAGCCGGCGGAGGGGCCGGTGCCGGCGGCGGCCTCGCGAACCGCGGCGCCGGAGAGCAGAAGCTGGAGCTGGACCGCCGGAAGATCGAAAAGCGGATCAGCGAGCTGCGCCGGGAGCTTGACGCCATCGAGCAGGACCGTGCGACCCAGCGGCAGAAGCGGCAGAAGAGCGAGCTGCCCTCGGTGGCTCTGGTGGGCTACACGAATGCAGGAAAATCTACTTTATTAAATGTAATGCTTGACACCTGCATGGGAGATTCGTATCCGGACCGCGCCGGCAAGGGCAGCGAGGACAAGAAGGTGCTGGAAAAGGATATGCTCTTTGCGACTTTGGACACGACGGTCCGTCGCATTTCCCCCGGGGACAACCGCGACTTCCTTTTGTCGGACACCGTCGGTTTCATCGATCAGCTGCCCCACACCCTCATCAAAGCCTTCCGCTCCACCCTGGCCGAGGCCTGCGGTGCGGACCTGCTGCTGCAGGTGGTCGATTACTCAGACCCGCATTACCGGGAGCAGATGGAAGTGACCGCCGATACCCTGCGCGAGCTGGGCGCGGAAAAAATCCCCTGCCTCTATGTGATGAACAAAGCCGATCGGATGATGGAAGCACACGACCTGCCCAGGGTCGTCGGGGATAAGATTTATATGTCCGCCAAAGAAGGCGTCGGACTGGAAGAGCTGCTCGAACTGATCCGGGAAAAGCTGTTCGCGGATTATGTCAGCTGTGAAATGCGGATCCCGTATGCGGACGGAGCGGCCGTTGCTTATCTGAAGGAACACGCAGTCGTCTCCTCCCTGGAATACGGCGCAGACGGCGCCGTCCTGCAGCTGCTCTGCAAAAAAAGCGACGCCGGGCGGTATGCGAAATATTGCGTGGATGCCCGGTGAACGATGCTCATTTCATTAACATACACGCGCAGAACCCATAATGCGGCTGATAGCAGAACACCTGCACAGCCGTATTTTTTTGTATGCCAGGCAGGAGTACGTTTTGCTTCTGCGCCTGGAGGGAGCACTGCGTAAATATTTCCGCCCACCGTAAATCCAGAGCCTGGTCCTGAGACAAGGAGAAAAACGAAGCATTAATCAGCTGATATACCGGCAGGTTTGCGTACGAAGCAAAGGCATCATTGACATAACGGAACAAAAAATCCCGAGTACCAGTATCTTCTCTCACAATCGTTTCAACGATACAAAACGGCAGCGGAAAATGGTCAAACGAGCGGAATTCCTCCAGGAGCTGCCGCTGCATCTGAGAGTTATTGTGGGACTGGGCACAGGTATTCCGATAGGTTGAGACCGCGCTGCGGATCTGCGCCCGGAGTCTGCGGCTGTAGGGGACGCGGAGATTGTCTGTCAGAACGAGCGCCTCATCCTCCATATACTGGTAATGGGCCAGCGAAATCACGCAGCTGCGGCTGACCTGCAGAAACTGTTCCCGGGGCAGCATGTCCATCAATGTGCCGATGGTCAGAAAAATGCGAATAGGGGGGTATCTTCACCAAATAAATGAATCGAGCACAGCTTATCATTCACCTGCGCATACGTAATACTGTTCACCGGAATCCGGCATTCCTTCCGGTTGATCCGGATGGTTATCGTTTTCTCTTCACCTGACATTTTTCTGCACTCCTCATCCCTCTTTTGACGCTCAAATCATTTCATTTCTAATGTAAAACCACTCCATGATTCCCGGCAGGTTTTTCTGCCGCATGACAGACATGTATACGAATACATGGAATGTAACAAAATATACAATACTGTCACAAGAATAAGACCAAAATCTATGGCAAAAACGGCAAAAGAAACCTTTACAAAGTTTACCACGTTTGTAACCTTTATGGAAGCGAAAACGCTGAAACAGTTACGAAAATGTGTTTCGTGTCGCGAATGAAAAAAATATCCGTGAAGAAATTCCGTGAGTGCATGTTTCCACTATTTGTCACGCAAAAATCGCTCTATACGGAAAGTCTCTTGAAACAAAATCGGGCAAAGTGTATAATAAAAAAATAATTACCGATGAAGAACAGGTTATTCTTAATGAAAAACTGATATAAAACAATATTTTATTGTCAAATATGACCAACGCAGAGGATGCGTGTCAGACGGGAGCAGTATGAAAAAGAATCATCCGTTGAAAAAATGTCTCGCTTTATTACTCGCGGTTTCCCTTTTGGGAAGCGAGATTAGCGTGCCTTCTATTACTGGCTTTGCGGAAGAAAACACAGAAGTGACAGCCGAGACGGAGACGCAGGCATCCACGACGGCGCAGACCACCGCGTCTACGACAGCAGAGACCACGGCTGCGGAGACGCAGGCTTCTACGACGGCGCAAACCACTGCTTCCACAGCGGCAGAGACCACGGCAGCAACTACGGCGACAGAGACATCCTCTACTGTGACAGAGTCAGCAGCTGCGGATGTCATTTCGACTAATTCCTCACAGGAAAAGGATGCATCGGCTGGTTCTGCTGAAGAGGGATCTGCGCAGAGCGAAACGCTTCAGTCTGAAAGCAGCCAGTCAGAGACCGCCACTCCGAACGAGACACTTGTTGACAGTGGGAACGAGAACGGCACTTCGAGCGGGACAGGAACTGATACAGATACTCAGTCAGAATCCGAGACATCCGAGACTGAACCTGCGGCAGAGAGCAAGACGGAAACTGAGACGGAGACAGACTCTGATATCGAAACAGAATCCGATATGGAGACAGAATCCGAGACAGAGAGCGAAAGCGAAACGACTGCCGAGACCGAAGAGCTTCAAATCAAAGCGACCCTTAAGGCGGAGACAGAGACCGAAACGGAAACCGAGACCGTGACTGAAGCAGAAAATGGGGATGAAACTCAGAACGCTTCAAATACTCCGATCATTACGCTCACAAAAGAAAACGCATACACCATAAATGTAAAATGGGAAATCAGCGGCACCAGCGATGAAAGCGTGCAGCTGGCTCTTTGCATGGATGAAATTACTTACGACAGCCTGCTGAATAGTTGTGCAGAAGAAGTCGAAGACAAAGCAAACAAAGGCGAGTATTACTGCCGAATCCAGCTGAACGACAGCAAGAATACTGTCCTCACATTGAAAAAGACATACATAGAAGAGGACGATGAACTTTATGGCACGTATTATGCAAAGCCGACAATCAAAGAGCCGAACCCGATCGTCCGTCTTGTCTACGAGCAGACTGGCGACACAGACGCAGAAGGTTTAGAGTGGGAATTTACCATTGAAGCCGCTTCGGTCGAGGAAGATACGACAAGTACGCTCCTCGCGCAGTGGTGTAAGGAAGCAGAAGAGGATGCCAACGCAGAGACGCAGACAGAAGACGGAAGCAGTGTGTCCGAAGAAGAGAACGAGTGGAAAACACTCGGTGTAGTTCGTGTACGCTGGAGCCAGATGGAAGAGGAGACGGAGAGCGAGACAGAAGAAGAGACCGAGACGGAAAGTGAGACAGAGATAGAGACTGAGAGTGAAACCGAGACAGAGAGCGAAAACGACACGGAAGCCGAAAGTGAGAGCGAAACAGAAAGCGAAAGTGGCACTGAAGTCGAGAGTGAGTACGAAACAGAGTTTGAGACAGAAATAGAATATGATACTGATACAGAGACAGAAGTAGAGACAGAAACGGATACAGAAGCCGAAACGGATGTAAAAAGCGAAACAGAGATTGAAACTGAAGTAGGGTACGTGGGAGTGACTGCTTCTTTGACATCTGCTGAGCCAGTGGCGATCAGCGAAGATGGCGATGAAACAGAATCCGAAAAAGAGAGTGAGTCCGAATCAGAGACAGCGGATGTTACTACTGTTAATTCAGTGGACCTTTCCACATATCTGACTGGTACAGATGCGGAAGTGGATAGTGATACGAATGCGATCATGGTTTCTCTGAGCTATAAAATCAATACTTCCGTTCTGCAGGAAGCAGGGACGAACATTGTAACATATCAGATCCCTGATAATATTTCTGCTAAGAAGGAATACAGCGGTTCCGTTATGGATGGCAACACGGTGGTTGGCTCCTATACTATCAGTACGGATGGTCTGATTACTATTGTGTTTAATGAAGACTATGTAAATGGCACTCCAGCTGATATTACCGGCTCCATATCTTTCTGGGCACGCACTTCACAGGAAGAAGTCGGGGATGATGATACTCTGGAGATTGTATTCAATGATGAGTATACCATCACGGTTAAAATTGATAAAACTTCTTTTTCGGATTTTGATGTGACCGTAGATAAGTCCTGTACTGACACAGTTGTGGATAAGGAAAACGCTGTAATTACCTTTTATTATAAGGTGGAAATCACCACGGTCAATGGGACGGGAACGGCTCTGAATTTTGACGATATTCTTTCCAATCAGCTGGATAAGGCAGAGTATTCGGAACTGTCAATTACCAAATATAATGCCGGTGGCAATGAGGTTTCTGATTTTGACGGCAGTACTGTAGCAATAGTAGCGGGTACTGCATCAACTGACCCGTCTCTGAGCGGTACGCTGCCAAGCCTGGATGCGGGGGAAAAATATGTGGTTACCTATACAGTAACCCGCACACTGGATGAAGATGAAGACGGCGCCTATGTAAGCAACACGGCAAAGGTGTCGAATACATACACTGGAGATATTGATTATTCCAGTCAGAGTGCTTCTCTGTATGATTTGTCTGTCAAAAAGACCAGTGCTGATTCTCCGGTACTTGACAGGGAAGCGGGGACGGTTACAAATGTCTACCAGGTGACAGTCAGCACGACGCTTGGAACAAAAGATGATATTGATTTATCGGATAAGATTTCGTTCTGGTCGAATGATTCGACGGACGACTTTACCTACGATTTTACCGTGTCGAGCATTACCAAATATACGACGGATACCGATACGGGTGAAGTGCTTTCTTCGGAAAAGCTGGATCTGGATACGCTTGATATGAATGGGGATACCCTGGAAGGCACACTTCCTGCGCTGGAGGCAGGCGAGTACTATATCATTGAGTACACAGCAGTCCTCTCCGGACTTCCGGAGGACAGTATGACTACATTCAGCATGATGAACAGCGTGAGTGTGTCAGACGGCGCTAATCAGCAGGAGAACTGGGACTCCGATTACATTACCTGGGTAGGAAGCGACTATGTAAACTGGATTTCCAAAACAGGGACATACAATGCCTCGTCTAATACAATCACCTGGAAGATCGTGTTAAATGAGGGAGGCTATGGTGATCTTGATGGAATGGATTTGTCAGATATTCTCAGCCAGAATGGTGTAGAATTGAGTGGCAGTATCCAGGTTTCCATATCGGAAAAAATCAACTATACAGAATATCCTTACACGGAAACCTTCACGCTTCCGTATACGTTCAAAAATGGTGTAGAAGTGTCAACATGGGGTGGTTCAGATACGTTGATAGTTGATACCACACATGAGTTTATTATTACGTATACGACGACTGTAGATAATGAGAACGTAGACACCTTTTTCAATACCTACACGAACACAGCTAAAATTGGTGAGCACGAGGCGACCGCAGAGGTATCCATCGCTGAAAATGAGCTGAATAAGACTTTTACAGGAAGCACTCCATATACTGAAAGTGAATATGAGGGTGGATATGTTCTTTCCTGGCAGACAGCAGTGGATATTCCGAAAAATGGATTGGCGGAGGGGAGCTATTACACAGATGAGATTTCTGACAGTTCTTCCAGTCAGCAGAACAATAAGAACTGGTTTACGGTATCTTTGCTGAATGATATGAGTCTGTCGGTGGATGGTACAGCTTTGTCAAAAGATGACTATATTATTATCAGCTGTACTGGAACGACAGCAGGCGGGACTGCATTTACAGATGTCGCACTTTCTGCGGTGGAAGATGGCTCGATTATCAGTGCTTATAAGATTACGTTTAAGAAGGCTATAACTGGCGACCAACTCGTGATCAATTATAGCTCTTATTCGTCGACCACAGATCTGGCCTATAATACCGGTACCTATACGGTGGATGGGGATACGGTCAGTGACGAGGCAAGCGGTAAGGGCGACGACGGTACTCTGGTGAGCAAATACAATGCGGATGGTTCCACAGCGCTGAAAAAAGAACTGGCAGATATTCAGGACACGAATCTGGATGGAAGCCCGTATCTTCTGACCTATAAGCTGGTCATTAATGAAAATAATTCAGCGAGCGGAGATATTACAATAACGGATACCTTGCCGGAAGGAGCGAGCCTTTATACGTCAGAATGGAAGTATTCCACAACCTGGGATGGACAGAGTTCCTCTTGGCCATATTCGAATGTATTTGAGGGAGGAGTTTATTTCTTCTATCAGCCGTATGATGAGAAGAATTACAGCTACGCTTATTCCAACACAAGCGAAAATACTACTCGAATTGCGTATTTCTCCGACCGCACTGTATATGGTGGTACAGCGCTCACTTATGGTGTAGAAGTTTCTTATGAGGACAGTTCACGAAAATTGACAATCACGATTCCGGAAAATGCCTATCTGGATTCGACGAATGGAACCAATCATACCATGGTGCTTTATTACGCAGTGGAAATCGATCCGTCGGTGATGGTTGGGTACGAGTATGATTTTGAAAATAAGGTAGAAGTAACGTCAACAACGGGCCTTGTGGACAATGATTCCCTTACTGACACACTGGTGAGCAGCAGTGTGGAGAAAAAAGGTTCTTATAATGATACCACAAACTCAGTTTCTTATGAAGTACACATTAATTCGGAAGGTGTGAAAGTAGCGGATTCCGGCGGGACCCTGAAGATACACGATACGTTTGCGTTTACTGCCAGATCCAACAGCACCTGGAATTATTATATAGAAGATGTAAATCTTCTCCCGGATTCATTGAAATTATGGAAAATTAGTGCTATATCCACCTCTTCATTAACAATATGGGAGGAGTGTAGCGATGAAATTATATCCTATTCACTGGAAGTTTCCGGTCATTATGCTTATTTAACAGTGGAAGTGCCGGATGAAGAATACTATAAGCTGACGTATTCTTATGTGCTGACCTATTCGGATGAGGCAGAAGAACAGATCAGTTCTGCAGATGGACTTTCCCTTGATGTGACCAATACAGTGAAGATAGATGGACTGGGGTCCATGGGAAATTCCACATCTGATACTACTGAGATTGAGGCAAGTGGCTCGCAGGCCAGCGCTTCAAAAGGTTATGCAAATATAACTCTGTATAAGCGCGACAGTGAGAATGAACTGCTGATGCTGGAGGGAGCAGAGTTTGAACTGGAACGATATGACGGTACTTCCTGGGTGAGCGTGAAGAATGAAGATTCCTCTACGTTTATTACGGATGAAGACGGAAAGGTGCAGCTGGGCGATAAGCTGGATGAGAGTACTTACCGTATTTCCTATAATTTCCTGTATCGTCTGCGCGAAGTGAAGGCACCGGAGGGATACACGATCCTTTCCGATTATATGTATTTTTATGTAGCGAGCGATGATAATAGTACGATCGTTGGCCCGGATGGATGGGAGACGGCGTATAAGAATAAGATGCTTACTGTTGTAAACGATGCATACATTTTTGTGGACAATGAAGCACAGGATGAAGATACGACTGCCTTTGCGATCCGCAAAGTGTGGCAGGATGCGTCCGGAAATACAATCAGCAGTCCGACGGATTCCAGTGGACAATCGCTTACTTCTGTCACTGTGAATTTGTACAAAAAAGTGGGAGATAAAACAAGTTGGGTAAAGACTGTGTATCTGACGCAAGCGAATGACTGGAGTGTATTGGTTGAAAATCTGCCGGTCTACGAGAATTCGGAACTGATCTACTATTACGTAGATGAAGCAACTCCAAGCGGCTGGACGGTTTCTTATTCCAACAATGGCGGACTGATTTCTGCAGACACGACAGATACACAGATTGTAGTGACCAATACGGAAGTGTCGGATGATACAGTCTCAGCAAGTGTGTCAAAGACCTGGCTGAAGGCAGATGGGACAGTATATACAGATGCACCCGAAGATTCTGTGACGGTGACATTAAAACGCAGCTATACGATTCCGGGGACAGCTGCGGTTGTAGAAGAAACCGACGGAGGAAACAATGTGACAGCCTCCTCGAATGGAACTGTGACAATTACTGTAAATGTAACAGACAGAACAGGGACGACAACAAAGACTCTGGATGTTGAAGTAGATTCGGAAGTGAAAATCTATATTGAAAGCCCGGGTTTCAGTCATCTGGAAGGAATCACAACTTTTTCACCCTCTGTGAGTCCGACCTATACATGGACTACTGCAGAGAGAACAATTGATAATGAAAATGTCTGGGTGTCCTGTGAGACTCTTACTTTCTATGCAACCGAGGATACGACCGTTACAATTGGAAATGAATGGGCAAGCTATTCAATGGATACTCTCGGGATTTCTACAACGGGTAAAACAGTGGCAAGTGGAGAGACCATTACAGACGCCAGTTTTTCAAAAACGATCACGCTTTCTGACGCTAATAACTGGAGTTACAGTTGGGGGGCACTGCCCAAATGCAGTTCATACGGGACAGAGTATACTTACTGGATTGAAGAGATTGCACCGAGTGGATATTATCTGGTAGAGACAGGAGATTCAGAGTCGAGCTATAAAGTGGTTGTGGTCGAAGATACTGACGGTAATATGACTTTTGCTGTAAAAAATAAGCGGGTGAGTGGTATAGATACCAGTATTACCGTAAAAAAGAAATGGCAGTATTCAAACGGTACTGAAATAACAGCAGAAAATCCGGCTAGCGAATTGTTATCTTCAGCTGAAATCATGCTGTATCGTTCAACTGTACAAAATTCGGATGGTAGCCTTCCTGCTGATGCAGAGCTGGTTGATACGGCGCAGGTGACCAAAAGCACGGACTGGACGTACACCTGGAATTATCTGGACAAATACGCAGATAATGATACGCAGCAGACCTTGTATTATTACTATGTTGTGGAAGCATCAACCGGGGAACTGTATGAAGCTTCCTATTCCAGAAATGGTATGAATTCTACAACCACAGAGGAACCTGTCGTTGTGACTAATACAATCAAGACGACCGAAATATCTGTGACAAAGACCTGGTTGGACGTGGATGGCAATGTCAAGAAAACTGGAACCCCAGGTTCTGTTGTGGTGCAGCTTTATCGAAAAGCGGATGAAGCTGAGGAAGAAGATACTGCTTATGGAGAAGCAGTGACTTTGGGAACTGCAAAATCTGCAAGTGAAAATGGCGGGACATCACTAGATGGCTATTCAGCCGATGGATGGACATATACATGGACTGACTTACTTCTCGGAGATTATTATGTCGTTGAGACTACACTGGAGGGCTTCTCTACTTCTTATGAGATTACGGTGGAATCAAACACAGAGCCGGATCCGGGTTCGGGAGTCACTACAAAGACAGAAACCTATGCAAATGCATCTGACGCAGCAATCAGTAGTGGGGCAATTACAGTATGCAATCAGGAAGTTCCTGTAGAAATTTCGGTCACCAAGCAGTGGGGAACCGGCGTGACAGAAGCTGATGTAGAGGTTCAGCTTTATCGTTCCACATCCAGACCAACGAAAACGGTAAAGACAGTTACAGTTTATCAGCAAAACGAATATGGGACGCAGACGCTTCTTCAGGCGAATCAAATCGAAGCGGATCATTTGACTCTTACGGTGAATTCTTCCTATTGGGGAAGTGCGCTTTCCCTGCTGTGTATCTCTGATCAGAAAGTGGTTGTAGGGGATGCAACAGAAAACGGGATGTCGTATTCCTTTGATGTAAATAACATCACTACGGACTGTACACTTGTACTGTATACGAATGCAACCGTTTCCGCAATTACGATATCGGATGCTCTGTCCTCCTCATCTACTGGGGATAACGGATTGCTTTCGGCAGTCTCGGGCGAGGAAGAAGTTTCTGATTTGGAACAAAAAGATGCTTCTATAACGCTGAGTGCAGCGAATAATTGGACGTATACCTGGAGTAATCTTCCACGAGTAAATGAATATGGCGAGATTTACTATTATTATGTGAAGGAGACAACAACGGGCAGTTCGTTCGTGAGCAGTTATTCCTATACCTTTAATGAAGACGGCAGTATTGGCAGCGTGACAATTCTCAATACTACGTCTCTGACAACCAGTATCACTGCTCAGAAAAAGTGGGTAGATTCGCAGGGAAATGAGAAATCACTGACAGACTGGTCCGTTACGCTCAATCTGTATCGAAAGAATGCAGACGGAGAATGGGAAATCTATGCCCTTGATTCTGAAAGAACGGTTATAAATAACACCGAAGATGCAACGGTAAAGTGGGAGAATTTGCCTGCAGGTGAGTATTATGTGGAAGAAGTTTCCATGAATGGAACAGCAGTGGATGCTTCGAACTATACTATAACTTATAGCAATAACAGTGTAGCAAATTCTTCCACACAACCGGAAGATGCTTCTACCATGGGCGGTTCGGAGGATGGAGCGGATATTGTTATCACCAATACGGAAGGTTCCACTGAGATTTCTGTGGCAAAGAAATGGACAGATGGGTCATCAAATCACACGGGTGAGTCTGTGACGATGAATTTATATGCTTCTACGACGGATCCTGCAACGGCAGAGAGTGCGAGTCAGGCAGTACAGGGGAAGACGGTGACGGTGACATATAGTGGTGGAAATAAATTTGATGTTTCAGGAATCGTTCTTGGAGATGCAGTGGATATAAAAATATATTATCAGCAATATCAGTATACTAATGGTGGAATTAATGATTCAACGTTGACAAAAGTTTACTTGTTGGGAAACAGTACTTCTGAGAAGATTTACCCGAATGAGTTAGTTGTTAGTGGTTCTACGGTATATATTTTGTTTAGCAGTGTAGATATCAGCAATGATCAGACTTTTACGTATAATGTGGATTCAGATAGTGGAAATGAAGCTCCTTGGCCTCAGGATTCCGGACATGAGATTACAGATATTGCCGGATCGAATTATGAGTTTGATACGTATATCAATCCGGCATCAGCCGAAGACAAGGTGGGTTCAGTAGAGCTTAATAGTTCTAACAAATGGACGTCAACATGGACGGATATTCCTTTGACAAATGCATCTGGTGAAAAATTATATTATTATGTCGAAGAGGAAAATCTTTCCAATTGTGCGACATCTTATAGCTATACCTATAATACTGATGGTAGTATTTCTAAAGTAACAGTGACCAATCGCCCTGTTTCCGGCAGTACTAATATCGTGATAGCAAAAAAGTGGGTTGCATCCGATGGTGAAGCTCTGACAGCAGGAGAAGACTGGGCAGTTACTGTACAGCTTTTTGTAAAATCATCGACAGGAGACTGGGAAGAGTATAAGGATGCAAATAATCAGGTTGTGACAAAAGAATTAAGTAAGACGAATAGTTGGACGGATACTTTTACAAATCTCCCAAATAGCGAATATTACGTGAAAGCTCAAATCCCATGCCGTCGGGGATTCATTAAATCCCCAGCAGCTTTAGGAACATA
>JAJQCQ010000013.1 GCA_021202635.1 Lachnospiraceae bacterium
ACTTGGCGTGGCTTTTAGATTCATCTACTCTGGCTAGGGTGTGACCTGTAACTTTCACTTAATTTTTTTCCAGAAAAATCAACATTTCATTTGACAATGCCAAAAAGTTATGCTAGAATAACAAACCGTAGCGAGCAGCTACGTGCTGATGTGGCACAGTCGGTAGCGCACCTCATTGGTAGTGAGGAGGTCACGAGTTCGATTCTCGTCATCAGCTTATCATTTTGTGACAGGAACCCCGATTTAAGCGGAAATCGGGGTTCCTGTTTTTTCTGATCTTCAGCTTAGTTCTGAGCAGTCAGAAAACAAGAATGTATCTTAATCACGCTATCAAATATTCAACGCAGAAAAATCAATTCATTGTCAACTTTTTCAACATTTCAGTTGACAATTATCTTCTCCCGTGGTAAATTAGCACCTGGCAGGAAACCTGCCTTACATGCTCTGTTTCAAGCGAGAAGGGAGATTATTATGACATCAATGACAACAACACAAAACAAACAGACCGGCCTGCGGACCATTGACATGGTTTACATCGCTTTCTTCGCGGCGCTGATGGCCATCTGTTCGTGGATTTCGATCCCGGCTACGGTGCCGTTTACCATGCAGACGTTTGGCGTCTTTATCGCGGTCGGTATTCTGGGCGGAAGAAGAGGCACCCTGGCGGTTCTGGTCTATATTTTGCTTGGGGCGATTGGGCTCCCGGTTTTCGCGGGCTTCTCAGGCGGGCTCGGTTCCCTGCTTGGAAGCACGGCCGGCGGATATATCATTGGATTTTTCTTTTCCGCACTCTCGATGTGGCTGATTGAGAAGACTTTAGGAAAGAGTGCGCCGATACAGATTTTTTCGATGATCGTCGGCCTGATTGTCTGCTACGCGTTCGGTACGGTATGGTTTATGGTCGTCTATACCAGCCAGACTGGGGCTGTTGGCCTGCTGACGGTACTTGGATGGTGCGTTTTTCCGTTCATCATTCCGGATCTGCTGAAAATCGTGCTGGCATTTGTATTATCAAACCGGCTGCGGAAATTTGTGCCGTAAATCGGCTGCATCGTTCCCATACCAGCCTGAGCAAAAAATCCTCCCATAGAAAAACTGCGGTCCCTGTGAAAGGATTCCGCAGTTTTTCATTTTCTTCTATTCTTCCCCTGGCATTTTCCACGCATGGTGATCGGTGTGCAGCAGCTCATGCGCCTTGTGCGAGAGCGGCGCTCCGAGATAGTCCTGATAACACTGCTTCACGGCCGGGTTCTCATGCGAGTAACGCAGCTGGTTCCCTTTGTCAAGCGCATACAGCACTTCGCCGCGCTCTGCCGCCAGCTCTTCGCCGTCTTTGATCGGCTGCCCGCCGCCGCCGGCACAGCCGCCGGGACAGGCCATGACTTCGACAAAATGATAGCTCACTTCGCCTCTGCGGAGAGCTTCGATCAGTTTGCGGGTGTTACCAAGACCGCTCACCACAGCGACCTTCAGCTGGGTTCCGGCAAGGTTAAACTCTGCTTCCTTCCAGCCTTTATTTCCTCTTACCTTTTTAAACGCGTCCGGATCGGGGTTTCTGCCGGTCACCAGATAGTAGGCGCTGCGCAGGGCGGCTTCCATTACGCCGCCGGTTGCGCCGAAGATGACGCCCGCGCCGGAGCCGACGCCAAGCGGCATATCAAACTCTTCTTCCGGAAGAAGCGCAGGACGAATCTGCTCCGCACGGATCAGACGGTCTACCTCACGGGTGGTCAGTACCACGTCAACATCCGGGACGGATGCCTGCTCGGACGGTTCCAATTGCCCCAGTTTCTCTTTGTCTCCACCGGACTGTGCCAAAACCTCCTTTTCCCTGTCTTCCCGGCTTACCCGCGCTCCGTCCTCCATACCCGGTATCGCACACTCATGCTTTTTCGCAAGACAGGGCATGATGGAAACACAGTAAATTTTCGAAGGGTCTACACCCAAAAGCTGCGCATAGTAGGATTTCGCGACCGCGCCGAACATCTGCTGCGGAGATTTCGCGGTGGAGAGCTGATCTACCATATCCGGATACTGTGATTTCAGAAAACGTACCCAGCCCGGACAGCAGGAGGTAAAGAGCGGGAATTTTTCTGCTGATCCCTGAGCGCCTGCTTCATCTGAGGAAGGGTCTGCTCCTTTCGCGTCAACTGCAGCGCTCCTCTTTAATTTTTCAAGGAACTCACTTCCCTCTTCCATAATCGTCAGATCGGCGCTGAAGTTTGTGTCAAAAATATAGTCAAAGCCCATCTGCCGCAGGGCGGCCACCAGGCGTTTTACTGTGGCAAATTCTCTGGAGAGGCCAAACGGTTCTCCCCAGGCCGCGCGCACAGCGGGAGCCACCTGCACAACGGTGATTTTCTCCGGATCCGCCAGTGCATCCAGAACCTTGTCAATGTCGTCCCGTTCCCGCAGCGCGCCAACCGGGCAGTGTGTGATACACTGACCGCAGAGAGCACAGTCGGATTCTTTGATCATCCGGTTCCGGGAAACATCCACCGTGGTGCGCGATCCGGTGCCGGAAACATCCCAGATATTCAGCCCCTGAACCTTGTCACAGATCTGCACACAGCGCATGCACTTAATGCATTTTCCTTCATCACGAATCAGCGGAAATTTCATCGGCCATTCCGCTTTTGCCACTTTTTTCCGAAACGGCAGATCTACAATTCCCAGATCATTGGCAATCGTCTGCAGCTTACAGTTTCCGCTGCGGACACAGGTGGAGCACTCGCCGTCGTGCTGAGAAAGAATCAGTTCCACCGTATTTTTGCGGCTCTCGCGCACACGGGGACTGTTCGTATGTACCACCATGCCATCCCAGACCTTGTTGTTGCAGGCCGCTACCAGCTTCGCGCATCCTTCGACCTCCACCATACAGACACGGCAGGCCCCGATGTTATTGATGTCTTTTAAGTAACAGAGGGTAGGAATGTAAATACCGACCGATGCGGCAGCGTCCAGAATCGTAGAGCCGTCTTCTGCTTTGTACTGTTTTCCATTGATTGTCACATTTACCATTGCTCGGTCCTCCCTCCTTTAAATGATCCATATCCAAAATGGTCGCACCGCAGGCATCGTCTCGCTTCCTGATTGGCCTCCTCACAGGTCATGCCGCACTCAACCAGTTCAAAATCCTTCGCCCGGTCTGCTGCCTGGCGCTCTTTCATATTAATCCGCGCGCAGTTCTTCCGATCGTCCAGCCGCACCTGCGGAAGCTCTACGTCCACGGAAATCAGATGCTGGTATCCCAGAAATTCGTCAATATTCGCCGCCGCGACCTTCCCTGCCGCAATCGCACGGATCACCGTCGCCGGGCCGGTCACACAATCGCCGCCCGCAAATACACCGGTGATATCTTTTGCGTTCACACCGCTCCAGTTCAGGGCGTCAATCACACCGCGTTTCACCGGAATGCCCTGTTTTTCGAAGAGTCTGGAGTCAATGCCCTGACCAATCGCTACCAGGACGATATCACAGGCGAGCCGCACCTCCTCTGAGGAATTTTCCGGCGTCGGACGCCCGTTTTTCATCGGGCCGATAATCTGCGGCTGTACCCAGAGAGCCGCCACATTGCCATCCGCGTCCTTCTCAATGCGAAGCGGCGCGTGCAGGTCGAGAAGTTCACAGCCCTCTTCTACCGCCCCTTCGACTTCCTCCGGCATCGCAGTCATGTCGACCGATCTTCTGCGGTACGCGATGCGCACACGTTCCGCGCCGAGGCGAACCGCCGAGCGGGCCACATCCATCGCCACATTTCCACCGCCGATGACGACAATGCTCTTTCCGGTAAAGTCCGGCATCTCGCCGTCGCCAATCCCACGGAGCAGCTCTACGGCAGAAATCACACCCTTCGCGTCCTCGCCTTCAATCCCAATCTTGCGGTCGGTATGTGCGCCGATGGCGATATAGACCGCGTCATATTCTTTTCTCAGATCCACAATACTCGGAGATTCACCGACCGTCACACCGGTCTGCACCGTAATCCCCAGGCTCAGAATCTGCTCAATCTCCCGGTCAAGCTCTTCTCTGGGCAGACGATAATTTGGAATTCCATAGCGAAGCATGCCGCCGAGCTTCTTCCGCTGCTCAAAAATCGTCACCTGGTGCCCCATCAGTGTCAGGTAATAAGCCGCGCTGAGTCCGCCGGGGCCGCCGCCGATCACAGCGACCTTTTTCCCGGTTGGCGCCGCCGGTACCGGAAGCGGAACATCACCCGCGTGGTCTACCGCAAACCGTTTCAACCCGCGGATATTGACCGGATCATCAATCAGGGTTCTGCGGCAGCGCACCTCGCACGGATGCTCGCAGATCAGCCCGCAGACCGCAGGCAGCGGGTTGTCCTTGCGGATCAGCCGGACTGCGTCGCCGTAGCGCCCTTCCGCGACCAGAGCCACGTATCCCGGAATGTCCACGCCTGCCGGACACTGTGATACGCAGGGCACCGGCTGGTACAGCTCGCACTTACAGCGGTGGCGCAGCACATGCTCTTCAAAATCATCGCGGAAGCCGCGCAGTCCTTTTAAGACCATGTTCGCCGCCTCGTAGCCGATCGCGCAGTCCGCCGAATAAAAAATATTCTTTGCTGTCTTCTCGATCAAATCAATGGTCTCCAGCGTTCCCTCGCCGTCGAGCACCATCTCCAGCAGATCCTGCAGCTGTCCCAGCCCAATCCGGCATGGAACGCACTTTCCGCAGGACTGTGAGTGACACAGCTTTAAAAACGAAGACGCCAGATCCACCGGACAAAGCCCAGGCGGACTGGCACTGATCCGCCGTTCCAGATCCTTGTAGAGCGACTCCACCGTAGTCTGGGCTTTGTTGCTCGTGATAATACTCAGTCTACTCATTTGTTCTCCTTTCTTTTTCCTGACACCGTACCCGCTCAGTTTCACGCAAAAATTCTGACAATTTCAAAAAAATGCGCCAGAACCTTTTTCGTGTTTCTCCTTTTCTGTCCTCAATATCACAATTACGAATTGTCATTTTTCTTTTACAAAGAATCTATATAATTTACTATAGCACATACATTATGGGTTTGTCACGACTAATTTTCTGAAAATGTCATCATACATATCTGTTTGAAGCCGATGTTCCATTATAATGAGCCTTAAGACATAACAGAGAAAACTGGTATTTTGAAAAAGCCAGAGGATTTTCTCCCCTGGCTTTCTTTTTATGCGCAGGACTGCGTAAGGAAATTTTCCGGCTGATGCCGGACGCAGCCCGCGCAGGCGAGCAGAAAGCGAAAGAACCGCCTCCTGCTCGATCACACAATCGCACATAGAATTTTGGCAGCTTATTTTCCCAGGTAAGCCGCCCGGACCTTCTCATCCGCAAGCAGGCTTGCTCCGCTGCCGGTCATGGTAATGCGGCCGGTCTCCATCACGTAGCCGATATCTGCGGTGCGCAAAGCCATGTTCGCGTTCTGTTCGATCAGCAGAATGGTCACACCTTCCTTGTGAATCTGCCGGATGATGTTGAAGATTTCCTGCACAATCAGCGGTGCGAGGCCAAGGGACGGTTCATCCATCATCAGCAGCTTCGGCCGGCTCATCAGGGCGCGCGCAACGGCTAGCATCTGCTGCTCGCCGCCGGAAAGCGTACCGCCGGCCTGCCAGCTGCGCTCCTTCAGGCGCGGAAACAGGCTGTATACCCATTCCAGATCGGCACTCAGATCATCTTTTCGCATATAGGCACCAATTTTCAGGTTTTCCAGTACCGTCAGGTCCGGGAAAATCTTACGCCCCTCCGGTACCAGTGTGATTCCCTTCGATACGATGACGTCCGTATCCTGCCCGGTGATATTCTCACCATTGAAGGTAATCGTGCCGGAGGCCGGTTTTTCCAGGGATACGATGGAGCGCAGCGTAGTGGATTTCCCCGCGCCGTTTGCGCCGATCAGCGTGACGATGCTGTTCTCGGGCACCTCAAAGCTGATTCCCTTTACGGCTTCGATCCCGCCGTAATTCACTTTCAGATCCTGTACTTTAAGCATCTTCACTCACCCCCAGATATGCCTCGATGACGCGCGGATCGTTCTGCACGACTTCCGGCGTACCTTCTGTGATCAGCTTTCCGAAATCCAGCACATACACGCGGTCGGAAATCTGCATGACGAGATCCATATGGTGCTCAATCATAAAAATTGTCATATCATACTCATCGCGAATCTGACCGATGAAATCCGTCAGCTCCTGCGTCTCCTGCGGGTTCATGCCGGCGGCAGGCTCATCGAGCAGCAGCAGCTTCGGCTCCGTCGCCAGCGCACGCGCGATCTCCAGGCGCCGCTGAATACCATAAGGAAGCGAACCGGCAATTTCATCCTTTAAATGCGCCAGGTTCTGCATTTCCAGAAGCTCCAGCGCTTCCTTACGCATCCGCTGCTCCTCCGCGTGATTCAGACGGAAGGTCGCGGTAAACAGATTCTGTTTCGCGCGCATATGCTTCGCGATCAGTACGTTTTCAAACACCGTCATAGAGGAAAAGAGACGGATATTCTGGAACGTCCGCGCAATACCGGCCTTAGTAATTTTATCCGGCGTCTGCACCAGACGCTTCGAATATTTCCCCGCATTCTCGCCCTTATAGGTCTTTTTCATTTTGCCGTGCGGATAGCTTTCCACGAGCTCCTGCCCGCAGAATTCCACACGGCCGTTGGTCGGTTCATACACACCGGTGATGCAGTTGAACGCCGTCGTCTTTCCGGCGCCATTCGGCCCGATCAGCGCAACGATTTCATGTTCATTTACCTCCAGGGAGAGGTTGTCTACCGCGACGACACCGCCAAACTGCATCGTAACATTTTCTACACGGAGAACGTTTTTCATGGAGTCGGTACTCATTTCGCAGCCTCCTCCTTTCCGGCGTCTTTTTGCCCTCGTTTCTTTTTCCACCAGTTGTACACGCGGGCAGGCGAAAACTCTTTGTCACCCATGATACCCTTGCGGTAAAACAGCACAACAATCATCACGATGACCGCAAACACAACCTTGCGGAAACCGCTGCGCAGAAGCGGAACCTTGAAGCTTCCGATGTAGGTCTCCGTATCCAGAAAACGCAGCCACCACTCGGAGCAGGCAATGTAAAGGAAGGATGCCAGACAGCTTCCTGTCACAGAGCCCAGTCCGCCGATAACAACGATCAGCAGAATTTCGTAGGTCATCGCTGATTTAAACGTTGAAGCCTGAATCGAAGTCTGATACATCGCCAGCAGACCGCCGCCGATCCCCGCGAAAAAGGAGGAAATACAGAACGACATCCGTTTGTGCTTTGCCAGATTGATTCCCATCGCCTCTGCCGCGACCTCGTCGTCCCGGATGGCACGGAACGCCCGCCCATAGGAAGAATGAATCACCAGCACCATGACCGCAATACAGATTCCGCAGACAATTAATGGGAACAGAACGGAATTAAAGGTCGGGAACTTGCGCAGCAGGTTCGAACCATTTGTGATCACCCCCAGCTTGTCCCACTGGAAAATCGCACGGATAATTTCGGCAAAGCCGAGGGTCGCGATCGCCAGATAATCGCTTTTCAGACGCAGCACCGGCAATCCGATCAGCCAGGCAAAAATCGCCGCCACGACACCGGCTGCCAGCAGACCCACAATGACTGGTACCGAAAACTGAATCAGACCGCCGTCATAATACTGATAAACCGAAGCGCGGGCCTCGACCGGAATCGTCAGGACACCATAGGTATACGCGCCGATCAGCATAAAACCCGCCTGTCCTAAAGAAAAGAGGCCGGTAAAGCCGTTCAGCAGGTTCATCGACACCGCGACGAGCGCGTAAATGCAGCTCTTTTTCAATACCGTCAGCGCAATATGCGTCGAGGGCAGAATCTGCTCCAGCAAAAAGACGAAGGCGCACAGCGCCAGAAGGAGCACTGCGGAAATAATGGTATTTGTTTTCTTACTCATACAAGCGCCCCCTCTCAGACCTTATCTGTGGCTTTTTCGCCAAACAGACCGGTCGGTTTTACAAGAAGGACAACGATCAGCAGGGCAAACGTAAACGCATCTGAAAACGTTGTCCAGCCAAGTCCCTTGATGATGTTTTCACAGATACCGATGATAAATGCCCCGATCACCGCGCCCGGGATCGAGCCAATCCCGCCGAATACGGCCGCCACAAATGCCTTCAGACCAGGCATTGCCCCCGAGGTCGGTACCACGGACGGATAGTTCGTAAAATACAAAAGCGCGCCGATCGCCGCCAGAAACGAGCCGATCATAAAGGTCGTACTGATGACGGAATTGATCTTGATGCCCATCAGGCGGCTTGTCTCGAAATCATCTGCCACCGCGCGCATCGCCATACCGATTTTGGTATGATTGATCAGCTGCATCAGAACCACGACAAGCACAATCGTCAGAATCGGCGTCACGACCGTCACAACCTTCGTCGTCGCACTCCCAATCTTAATCGTATCGGAAATCACCGGAATTGACGGTACCACCTGTGCCAGGCCGCCGGTCACATAAAGCGCCAGGTTCTGCAGCAGATAGGAGACACCGATTGCCGAAATCATAACTGACATCCGCGGTGCACTGCGCAGCGGCTTATACGCCACGCGCTCCACCAGAAAGCCCAGCGCCACGGTCGCCACGATTGTCAGCGGAATAGACAGATACAGCGGCAGGGACGCTGACGCATAGACCAGCACCAGCGCGGCCACCATAAAAATATCGCCGTGCGCAAAGTTAATCAGCCTTAAAATGCCGTACACCATCGTATATCCGATCGCGATCAGGGCATACTGTCCGCCGACAGAGATACCGGCCAGCAGGTAAGGCAGGTTTCTGTTAATAAAATCCATGTAGGTTTTCCTCCGAATCATATGATACCCGCGGATTTCTTCGCACTTCGTACGCTCGAATCTCCGCTTCGGTCGGCGCTTATCGAATGTTTACCGGACATCCGGCTCCCCTGGCATCATCATGTAAAAGAGGCTGCAACGTGTGCAGCCTCCCTGCGCCATATATTTATTCTACCGGGAAAATCAATTGCTCTGTTTTGAAAACTCTCACAATTGATGACGCCTCTCCGCGTTTACTGTACGCCCTGCTCCGCTACGAAATCCCATGCTACGGTCTCGGTATTCGCTACCTTTACGTATGCGGTATCACGGTTCGCGTCGCCGTTTTCAGATTCGAAAGAGATCTCGCCGGTTACGCCGGTGTAAGTCGTGGTCCAGAGTGCTTCGTTGACAGCAGCCGCATCAGTGGAACCGGCATTCTGCAGTGCCGCAAGCGCTACATAGTAAGCGTCATAACCCATAGCCGTAACAGCCGCTACGGTATCATCGCCGCCATTGTTTGCCAATCTGGTACTGTCTTCGTTGATCCACGCCTTGATGTTGGTATCAAATTCTTCGTTCGCACCTTCCTGATAGAAGGTCGTTACATATACGCTAAGGTCCGTGCCCTCTGCCGCGTTCAGGATCACGTTGGAATCCCAGGTATCGCCAGCCAGGAGCGGAACTTCCACGCCCTGTGAAGCGGCGGTCGCAATGATCAGCTGCGCTGCCTCAGTAGAGGTCGGAGCAAAGATAACGTCTACGCCCTCATTGATCGCGGTCGTAATATAAGAAGTAAAGTCTGCAGTGCCCTCCGGGAACGTATCGGAAATCACTTCGCCGCCAAGCGCCTCAAATGCCTGCTCAAAATAATAGCCAAGGCCTACAGAGTAGTCATCGCCAAGCTTTGTCAGCACATACGCCTTTGTCGCGCTGAAATTCTCAGAAGCAAAGTTCGCGAGAACCGTGCCCTGGAACGGATCCAGGAAGCAGATACGGAAGTAATGCGTATTGCCCTCTGTCACCTGTGGGTTCGTGCAGGTAACACCGACTACCGGAATGCCTGCCTCAGCGAAAATATCGGAAGCCGCAATGGATACGCCGCTGCCATAAGAGCCAAGAACAATGGATACGCCCTGGCTTACCAGCTCGGAAGCCGCGGTCGGAGCTTTTTCTGTCGAAGACTCATTGTCCACAATCACCAGCTCTACATCATACTCCACACCGTCAATCTCTACGGTCGGCGTCTCTGCGTTCGCGTACTGGATACCAAGCGTCTCCTGCTTGCCGCCTGCTCCGTTGTCGCCCGATGCCGGCTCAAATACACCAATCTTCACGGTGTTGTCCGCCGCCGATACCGGCGCTACGCTGGCAAGGCAAAGTGCCGCACACATCGCAACTGCTGCTAACTTTTTCATTTTTGTTTCCTCCTCTATTTGTTTTCGATTCATCTGCCGCCGTCCGGCGACCAAATCTGTGGTTTATTTTATACCATTTATGTCCGTATGGCAAGGACTTTTGTCTTTTTAATTCAGATTTTTATATTTTTAGGCCACACCTGCAGAGGTTGAAATAACGTAAATCTGGTCATGTGTGACCTGTAACTATTTTAGTCCGCCATAAGAACCGCATTCAGATAAAATGGCACCGCATCATCCTCGTGCGTCTCGATCAGCCGAACCTCGATCCGATGCGTTCCTTCCGGCATATGCTCTGTAACGGTCAGCAGATCCAGCTTGTCGCCCCAGGTCTCATCAAAATTCGCATCCAGGATTGTGCGTGTCGCCGGATCATCGTCTACAAGAATCTCTGCGACTGGTGCCGGCTGATTCACGGAACGGCGAAACTGTACGGAAACACCGGTCCCTTCCAGTGAAAACACAATATGCGCGCCCTGTGCGGAAGCTTCCCAGCCATTTTTAAAGATATCGGTGCTCCCATTCTGCTCCCGGGTATCCTTCGCAAAGCCTTCCACCTCTACGGGAATGCCATTCTTATTGTTATAGCGGATGCTGTGCTCATAAGTATTGGCGGTCAGAGGCGCAGGCAAACCATCTGCCGGATCCGTTACGTTCGCGTTCTCCACATACACAGACGAATGATTTTCACAAACCGCCCTGTTCTGACCGCCGGATGCTTCCATTCTCTCCCGCACAGTTTCCAGATAGCAGGTAATCACGGACGCCACCAGTTCATGCCCCGCGTCATTCGGATGCAGATCGTCCGGCGTGATCGCGCGATTTTCAATCCGCCCCGCAAGCAGCTCCGGATAGATGGAGCTCTGCATACTGATGCCCGGAAGATCATAATGCCGTCCCACCTTCGCGTGCATCAGCTGCGCACTCGCACCGTTGTCATAGCAGACATTATAGATCAGAACAACAGCCGGGGCTGTCTCATCAGAGAGCACTCTTCTTACCAGACCCTCGTAAGTCTCCAGAAAATGCGCATTGCTCCCGTCATTGACCGAAAACTCAAGAAACACGACATCCGGTTTATAAGAAAGCAGATCTTCGCCGACACGCGCCGCGCCAAACTGTGATGTCGTCGCCCCAATCCCGGCGTTCACATAGGAAACGTCTGCCATCGGGAAATTCTCCTTCCACCAGGAATACACCAGATACGCATAGCAGGTCTGGGGAGTACTGGAAAGAGACCCCTGCGTAATCGACCCGCCGAGAAAGCCAATCGTCAGCTTCCCGCCGACGGATGCGCGCCTCATGGCATTTTGCAGCCGCGCATCGTTTCCCTGATTTACTATCCCTGCTGCTCTGTTCATTTCAAACATACTCGTTCTCTCCTGCTGTCCTTTTCAAATTATTTGAGGCACAGGCTTTTCTGCCCGAATGCCTCTTTATCCTCTGCATTCGTAACGGTTCCGTCTATTCGCAGTTACGAAATACATCGATTTCTATCCTTACTCCTCATACGCCAGAATCTCCCGGAGCAGGCCAAGTGTCAGCTCTTCATGCTTCACCGACCCGGAAATCCCGACAATCACGTCAATCCCCTCCGGATACCAGTCCATCTCACCAAGCCATCCCTCATCCTGAGAAAGACGGATCCCTGCAAGAATGGTCTTGCCCGCGTTCGAACCCTCCATCGGCTCCCCATCCTCATCCTCGTTCACCGTGACATAGACGAGCGAATCCTCATCCAGCGAGGCGATCTCCTCTTCTGTCAGATAATCCTCGAGATTATTGACATAATCCATCGCCGCCATCGACAGGAAATAATCGTTATCCGCGAAAAAAAGATCCACCTCCTGCGCCGCAAACAGGGTGTAAATGGTCTGCACACTGGTCACGCTCATGGAGTCGGAAGAGCTGGCATCCACCGTAATGGAGCGGTTCACACTCGCCTCATATTTCGAGGTATCGATGCCGTTTCTTTCCAGAAAATCATTGAGATACTCCTCTTCAAATTCCTCGTTTCCATCACTGTAAGCATTCACCGCCAGGATGTTCAGCGCATATTCGTTGGTCGTGACATAATTATAAACAAAATAGATGCATACCACAGCGATCACGGTGACAGCCAGCACCATCTTCGCGTAATATTCCTTAAAAAACTCCCATTTCTCTTTCCCGCGCAGCCCGGCCATCTGTTCTTTGCCGCTCTTCTGCTCATGATGCTGATAAATATAGGCGTCATCCCCCAACGCACTTTTGAATTTATCCGCATTTTCCGTATGATTATGCAATTCTGCCATGAAAAACCAAATCCCCTTTCTGAAATGATTTCCCACACGTTAGCAACGGTTCCTTCCCTCCGGCTCATTTTCTCATTCTGCAGGCCATGTTTCCCCCGCAAATATCAATACCTGTTCTGACCAGTATACTATCCTTCAAAGTAAACTGTCAATCACAAACCGGAGAACGCCATCCTTCAAACTACTCCGGTGCCGTCGAAGGCCGGAATAAAGCTCTCCGCGGCAGTTCCGCCTTCCTGGTAAAACCCCTGCTCCACGCCGAGCTGCGCGGCGTAATCCAGAAGGCGTTCATATTCCCGCTTTGTCACCCGGCGCGCAAGAAGCGGATCGATCGCTGAACTGTCTTCACCGTACATGCTCTGCGCAGATTGCACGGGCGGCGTGTACTGGTTCATCAGGCTGATATAAATCTGCTTCCCATAGGTCTCCCACAGATAAGATACTACCTGCTTCGCTTCTCTGACATGCCCGGGAAGCAGCAGATGCCGCACAAGAACACCGGATGTCATCATCCCCGCTGCATCAAACCGACAGGACGGCTGTTGCCGCACCATTTCACCAAGCGCCTGTTTCGCGGCCTCCGGGTAATCCTCCGCATGAGAATAACGCATTGCCAGCTGCGGATCGAGATATTTGAAATCCGGCAGATAGATGTCCACCAGTCCTTCCAGCAGCCGCAGCGTCTCAACCGTCTCATAGCCGCTGCTGTTCCAGACAACCGGCAGGAGCAGTCCTCTCCCCTTTGCCAGACACAATGCCTCACAGACCTGCGGCGTATAATGCCCCGCCGTTACGAGATTGATATTATACGCGCCCTGCTCCTGCAGCTTCAGAAAAATCTCCGCCAGCCGCTCCACAGAAATCACCGTCCCGGCCTCCCCTCGCGAAATCGCGCGATTCTGGCAAAAGACACACCCCAGCGGGCAGCCGGAAAAAAATACCGCGCCAGAACCGGCTTTCCCATTCCGCTTCGCGCTCTGCAAAGGAGCTTCTATTCCGGAAATACATGGCTCTTCCCAAAAATGCAGCGCAGCACGTGCAACATGGATGCGGGCATCCACATGACAGCGCCCTTTTTGTCCTCCTTCTCTGTCCGCTTTGCAGGCGCGCGGACAGAGGGTACACGGTTTTGCTTCCATCAGGCTTTCCTCCGGCATCCGGCTTTTCACAGCCGCCACAATCAAAATTTTTTCTCCGCTCTCTTCTTTTCCGGGACCGCCAGGACAAACACAGTGGCCACAATCAGCACAAATCCCAGAAGATCCATCCCGACAAAGGTTTCCTTCATACAGACAACCGACAGCACAGTGGCCGCCACCGGCTCCACACAGGCAAACAATCCGGCCTGTACCGGGCCGATCAGTTTTACGCTGTGCAGATAAAGGGAAAAGCTGGTCATCGTACCGAAAATAATAATCACAAGCAAAACTCCGATCAGCTGTGCATCCGGCAGGGGCATATGCCGCCACGGCTGCATCAGCCCCGTCAGCACAATCCCGCCAACCAGCATTCCCCAGGCCAGGATGAGGGGCGCCGGAAACTGCGTAAGCAGCCTTCTCGGCTTCACCGTATAGATCACGAGAGCTACCGCAGAGAGCAGTCCCATACCCAGAGCCTTCTGAGAAAGGGCGAGCGTACCGGGTCTGCCGTGCGTCGCAATCAGAAAAATGCCGCTAAGGGCCAGAAGAACAGCAAGCACCTCTTTTCGTTTCGGCCTCTGCCGTTCCGAAACACACACATAGACGACCGTCATCGCCGGTCCGAGATATTGAATGACCGTCGCCGTCCCCGCATTCGACCACTCAATCGTCTGAAAATAAGAATACTGACAGAGCATCATGCCTGCGATCGCATAAACCAGAATATCCGCCGCGTTGCGGCGCTCCTTCCAGACCGACAATGCCCTTTGACAATCCCGAATCAGAAAATACAGCAGCAAAAGGGTTCCGGCACCCGTCAGCCGGATCGGCACCAGCCAGCTCGCCGTCACATCCTTATGCTGAAATAAAAACTGCCCGCATACACCGGAAATCCCCCACAGCACGCCGCCGGTCAGCGCGCACACGATTCCCTTAATTCTTGTTTTTTTCGAATCCATTTTCCTCTCCACGTTGCCTTCCTTTGTTGTCATTTCACAGCCCGTAACTGTTCCGTACCTTTACAGTTACCGCTGTTTTCCTTTCTCTTTTTCCGGCAGCTGCGCCAGGATAATTGCCGCGAACATCAGCACACAGCCGGACAGCTCTCTTGGGGCGAGACTCTGCCCGAGGAGCAGCCAGCCAGACAGCACAGAAAACACCGATTCCAGACTCAGAATCAGAGAAGCGACCGTCGGATCCATCCCTCTCTGCGCCACAATCTGAAGCGTATAGGCCACGCCGCAGGAAAGAACCCCCGCATAACCAATCGGGAGCCGCGCCTGCCAGATTGCATCCGGAGACGGCGTCTCAAACAGAAGCATTGCCACTCCGGAGAGCAGCCCGCAGACAAAAAACTGAATGCAGGACATCCGCACACCATCTGCCAGCGGAGAAAAATGATCAATTACCAGAATATGTACCGCGAAAGCGGCAGCGCACAGCAGCACCAGCAAATCGCCGCCTCCGACCGTAAACCCTTCCGTAATACAGAGCAGATAAAGCCCTGCCACCGCGAGCAGGACACACAGCCAGAGCCTTCCCCCTGCTTTTTTCTTCAGAAAAATGCCAAAGACCGGCACCAGAACGATGTACATGGCTGTGATAAACCCGGCCTTGCCTACCGTTGTATACTGAATCCCGATCTGCTGCAGAGCACTCGCCACAAAAAGAGCCACGCCACAGCAGACTCCGCCGAGTAAGAGCGTATGCCGACCGGCCGTCTGCCGGGAAAAATCGGCAGGAGCTTGCCCGCCCGCCTTCTTTTTCTGCCCATCCAGAAATAAGATACATGGCAGCAGCACAATCCCGCCGATAATGCTCCGCGCAAAATTAAACGTAAATGGTTCTACATAATCCATGCCGACGCTCTGTGCCACAAACGCGGCGCCCCAGATCGCCGCTGTCAGAAACAGAAGCAGCGGATTGCGCAGGGATGTCTTTTTCATCACATCTGTCTCCTCTCCCCTTCTCTCATCCTGCCGAAACAGCTCCCCGTGACAGGCCAGACGGTCTTCCACCTGCCGCTTTCATCCCAGCTCACGGCTGCGCTCCAGAAGATAGCTTTTCGTATTATGCTCCGGAAATTCCAGGACATCAAAAAGAAGCTCCCGCAGCAGAACGCCCAGCGCTGGTCCCGGCTTTCTTCCGTCCGCGATCAGATCACTCCCGGAAATCGCCAGCTCTTTCATCGAAAGGCAGTCCCCATGTAGCTTCACATCCCGCCAGATATGCTCCACTTCCTTTAAATAATCCAGCTTCTGTCCGATCACATCCGGGTGCTGTGCCAGAACGTCCGAACGCTTCACCTGCAGAAAAAGCTCAAACAGCTCCCTCCCGCCGATCTCATAGGCCGTCCTCCTCACGTCATGGGCATTTAGCTTCGGGTAACGGGAATGATTGCGCACCAGGGCACAAACCTGATTCGTTGTCTCATTGTCAAACTTCAGACGTCTCATGATCCTTCTGGCAATCACTTCACTGTGCGCCGCGTGCCCGTGAAAATGGTCAATCCCCCGCTCGTCCGTCTCGAAAACCTCCGGCTTTCCCATGTCATGGAAAAGCATCGTCAGACGCAGCACCTTGTCTGCCGCAATATTCTGCATAGCGACCAGGGTGTGCTCCCCTGTCGTATAGGCATGATGCGGGTTATGCTGGCGCTGTACCATAATCCGATCAAATTCCGGCATAAACACAGCCGTAAGTCCACACTCATAGGCCAGCCGGAGAATGTGTGGCTTCGGCGCGGTCACCATTTTCACCAGCTCCGCCTGGATCCGCTCCGCGCTCACCTTTGCCAGCGTGGGAGAAAGCTCCCGCATGGCTCCTCTTACTCCGTCGGATACCGTAAACCCAAGCTGCGCCGCCAGACGCACCGCCCGCATCATACGAAGTGCATCCTCTCCAAACCGCTCGGCCGGATTTCCCACACACCGAATCACACCCGCGCGCAAATCCTTCAGCCCTCCAAAAAGATCTACCAGGCCAGACTCCGCAGAAAACGCCATTGCATTGATCGTAAAATCGCGGCGCTTTAAATCCTCCTCCAGGCTTGATGTAAACATGACCTCCTTCGGATGCCGCCCATCCTCATAGGCCCCGTCGATCCGGTAAGTCGTCACCTCAAACCCTTCTTTTTCGTCCATCACAGTCACGGTACCGTGCTGAATGCCGGTATCAATCGTCCGCGCGAACAGCTGCTTCACCTGCGACGGGGATGCCGATGTCGTAATATCCCAGTCCTCCGGCCTTCGCCCCAGCAGGGAATCCCGTACACAGCCTCCTACCACATACGCCTCATATCCATTTTCATGTAAAACCCGAAGAATCCGCTCCGCTTTCGTTGGAATCTCAATTGTTGTCATGGCGTCTCCTTATGTCTTTCCTTATCCTATGACCTTTTGCCGCTTATATCATAATCCGTAACGATTCCGAACAGCCTGCCTTTTCATTTTGATGCTGTTCTGAACGGTTGCCATAATCATATCACAAGCGCGATTTTAAGAAAAGACAAAAGTAAAAAAACTGTGATTCCGCGGAAAATCCATTTACTTTCCCGATTTTCGATGTTATAGTATGTTTGGTTTTTGTTCCTGTCTCAGCACATATTTCGACAGACAGAGACAGGCTTCTACATGAAAATAACTCTGCGAAGACGTGATCCGCTTATACGGACTGCTTCCTTTGTGCTTCGGTATCTGTTGCAAAAACCATCACCGGTTTTTCAGAAAGGAAGGTTTTTTAATATGAAGAGAAAAATATTCTACCCATTGCTTGGTCTGACCGCGGCGCTGCTGCTTACCGCATGCGGCAGCAGCGATACCGGCTCCGATTCTTCCGGCAGTACCAGCTCCGATTCTACCGTAACAGAAGCGGAAACCGCGACAGAGGCGCAGACCGAGGTCTCCATTTCCTCTGTCGTTCCATCCGACTATCTGGTGGAAAATGCAGCCGATTATATCACAGCAGACGGATTGGAAGGCCTGGAAGTCACCCAGTATACGTATGAAATCACGGATGAAATGGTACAGGAGCAGATAGATTCGATTCTTGCCCAGATGAGTGAGGAGACAGATGTTGACCGTGCGGCCGAGATGGGAGATCTGGTCTACGTAGATCTTTCCTGCACGGTAGAAGGCAGCAGCGGCTCATATACAGAAGACACCTACTTTACCCTCGGTGAAGCAGACTACGGGGAGGAATTTGACGCTGCCCTCGTGGGCGCGGCAGCTGGCGACACTGTGACCTTTGACATCACCTACGAGGAGGACGCTGCGGACGACACCCTGATTGAAGAAGACTGGGCCGGACAGACCGTCAGTTTTGAAATAAAGATCTCCTCTGTCTGCGAAGTCACTACCCCGGACTACAACGATGACTGGGTAGCAGAAAACACCGAATACTCCACGACGGAAGAATACGAGACCGCCCTGCGCGAAACCCTGGCAGAAGAATACGAGGAACAGAGCTACGCCGATGTCCTGGATGAGCTTCTTACCCTGGCTCTGACGAACTGTGAGATATCCGAAGTTCCGGACGATCTGTACGACTCCTGCCGCGAAGAAACGCTCAATGATTACGCGTCCTTCACCAATTCCACCAAAGAAGCAGACATTCTCGCAGAATTTGACATGACAGAAGACGACCTGGAATCCGAAGTGCAGACACTTGCACAGCGCCGTCTGCTGATCAGCTACATCTGCGAGGAAAATGACATCACGCTTTCCAATTCCGACTATGTCGCCTATCTGGAAGAATACGCGGCGTATTACGGCTATGACAGCGCGGAAGAATTCGAGGAAGAATGGGGCCGTTCTTATCTCGTATGGAGCCTGTACGAAAGCGAAACCGCAAAAATACTTTACAGCTCCGCAAACATCACCACAAAAGCCTATGAGCAGATCCTCCTGACGGATGAAGAAGCAGACGAACTGGAGGCAGAAACTGCCTCTGCAGCGGATGAAAATCCGGACACTGCAGAGGCGGAAGACAGCGCTGCAGCAGAGGAAGCGATTCCGGAAAACGAGACCTGAAAAGAGTAAAAATTTTTCCTTAATTTGCTTGACACCCCTACATATTGTGCTATAATGATCAGTGCTAAAGGATTGACAGGATAAGATTTCACTAGCTGTTATAGATTATGAAATGTGCCGCCTTGTAATCTATAACAGTTAGTGAAATTTTTTTCCGGTTAAATAGCAATATTTTGAGGAGGTACCGAGATGAATAAGGGTACAGTGAAATGGTTCAACGCAGAGAAGGGTTACGGCTTTATTACAGGAGAAAACGGATCCGATGTATTCGTACATTTTTCTGCAATCCAGGGCGAAGGCTTCAAGACCCTCGAAGAAGGACAGGCAGTTTCTTATGATTTGACAGAAGGCGCTCGCGGAATGCAGGCTGCTAACGTGGTAAAGCTTTAAGAATATTGGTTGCCAAAAAAGCGCTGTCGCGTGACAGCGCTTTTTCTTTTTTTGTAACAGTTCAGAACAGCATCGAAATGAAAAGACAGACTGTGCAGGTTTACCTGCTAAAGGCTGTATTTTCATTTCGGGATGGGCGGAACGCCCATCAAGCCACAGACATATGACGCGTTAGCGGCATATAGCCTGCATCGCAGGCGGTCTGCGGCCTGCTGTTCTGAATAGATACCTTTTTTTATGCACTTACAGCTCCTTCGCCAGCTTCTCGCCCAGCGCCGTCAATGCCTGCTCTGCTTCGTCGTCCGGCGCGTCGGCGCAGATCACGCCCTCCCCGTTCACTACTACAGCACCCGCTTTCTCCATACGGTCAACCCAGCTGCGCATCCACTCGCCGTCTCCCCATCCATAGGAGTCAAACAGGCCGATTGTCTTACCGCTCACATTCTTCTCAAGCTCTGCCACAAACGGTTCTACGATGGTCTCTTCCAGTTCTTCATCTCCCATCGCCGGACAGCCAAGTGCAAATGCTTTTTCATCCGCAAGATCTGCCGGAGTAATATCTTCCATCGATATTGCCTTCGCATCCCCGGCTCCTTTTACCACAAAATCTGCCATAGACTCTGTGTTGCCTGACCCGCTCCAGAAAACTACTTTTAACTCTGCCATTTTTTTATCCTCCTAATTGTTATATACAGGCACCGGCCATCCGAAAGTCTTTCCAGATGTCGGATATCCTCATCCCCTGACTGCATAAGTCCAGCGCCTTTTTCCGCGCTGCCTCATACAGTTCAAAAACACGGCTCGCATAAGCCACATCATCGTATACCTTCCAATAACCAGACAGTTTAAAATTCTGTCCTTTATTTTCAACAAATCCCCTCACATCCGGGAGCGGATACCCGAAAAAAAGACCCATTTCATGCGGAAATTCCCCATTTTCATCCTTATAGCACCGAAACCGCCGCGCGAGAAAAGACAGAACCAAATCCAGCGGATGCGTTTCCACACCATAACCACATTCCCTCAGATAGGCCTTCTTCCCGGCATCCGAAAGTATCTGCTCCAGCTCCTCCGGCTCATATAAAAGCCAGTAATCCTTTTGGGCCGAGGTATACAAAAGATACGCACACAAACTCGTCCCTTTTAACACATGTGCCAGCCGCTTCTGGTTGCCCTTCTCCAAAATCAGCAGATTGGATGGTTTGATTCCGGCAATCACTGGGGCACACTGCTGTCCAAGCACATAACCCATTGCTTCAGTTCCCATGAATGATTCCCTCCTTCTCTCCTTCTGCACTTTAACAGCCGCTTATACTCCAATACATTTCAAAAGCTGTGTGAAATATGCTCGTTGAGCAGGTCTTCCAGTGCCGTCGCGCTGCTGGAATGACAGCGGAGCACCGGTATCCTGTTCCGCTTCGCTTCCTGCAGGGTACTGCGCACCATCTTATGCGACACTGTATTCGTAAATAAAATAAACATATCCGGAGTCCCCAGCTTTTTCCGGATTGCGCCGCTTTCCTTCGCAAAAACCTTCGCCTTACAGCCATAATCTCTGCAAATCCCTTCATACTGACAAACCATGCCCTCATTGCCGCCGATAATCACAACACTCATATGTATCCTCCTGTATCCAGATTCATGATAACGAAATTCGACCTTTTTCCCACATCCGCATTCAATCCTGTTTCTAAAGTGATTCGATGGTAAGGTATTCGTAACTTTTAATTGTCGTTTGAAACATGAGTTAGGTTTCGCTAACCACTATAGCATCCCATATCCTGTTTGTCAAGAAAAAAACAAGGATGTTTTTCTTGCCATTCACAACACACAATGTTAGAATGGCACTATAAAACAAAGGAAAGAGCAGAGGTGCCCTTATGGCCGGATACATCGTTAAAGTTACCATTGAATATACACACCCGCCTGTCTGGCGGCGGATTGTCCTGCCAGAGGGCATTTCCTTTTATAGCCTGCACCGGATTCTTCAGACGGTCTTCGGATGGGACGATGAACATTTACATGATTTCCGGACTTCGGACGGCATCTGCATTTCCCTTCCGGAAGCCAAAACCAGTGGAGACGAGTTAAGTGAAAATACAACAACGGTCGACGAATTTCTGAAATCCGGCAGATGGATCCGTTATACCTACGATTTCGGCGATGACTGGCGGCATAAGATTGTCTTCGAAAAGGAAGACCCGATTTACGAGAAGAGATATGCGACCGTCCTCAAGGCAAAGGGAGACAATTTTATGGAAGATACTCCTTGGGATGAGGTCGACTCCAACCGCAGCCCTTTCTCGATCGAGGCTGCAAACGCCGCGCTGGAGAAAATGCAAGTTTCCAAAAAAAAAGCCACCAAAAAACAGACCGAGGCTATGCAGCTTAAAGATGATCAGAAAAAAATCAAAGACACCCTTGCAGCAGTTCAAAAGCTCTACAGGGAAAATGGGAAAGCTCCAAAATCCAACTATGATATCATTCGGGAAATTTACAGCGGTACCTTTGACATAAACGAACTGTTCCCGGAAAAAAACACAGAAACCGTAGAAATCCGGAACGGTTCAACCGATACAAGAATCGATTCCGCTGTAAAAACATGGGGTGTGTTTGCGTCTGCCATGCAAGAAATGGAATCCACCTCGTCCGGCAACAAAACATCCAGGAAAAAAGCTTCATCAAAGCCCGTCAATGGCTATGTCCAGATGACACTTCCGGGATTCGATGAACAGAAACCGGAACGCACAAAAGCAGTCGACAGCAGCTTTCCGCCGGAAGGATATCGGATTGATGTAACCCAGTCTGAAAAAACAGCTCAGGAAATTCTCTCCCGCGAAGACGAGAAAAGGCTGCGGGAATTCTGTAAGTTTTCCGCCGTGGAGTCATCCTCCTTACGTGGAAATGTCAGCAAGCGGAAAATAGCCGGACTGATCCTCGATGTTTTCCGGGAACACCCGGAATGCCTGTTTTATATTTTTTCGATTGACCAGTATAAATGGGTTCATCTGAATTGCTTCTCAAATGCGACGAATGTCCCGCTTCCTGAGAGCTTTGATGCAGTTGGCAAGCTGCTCAGTCTCGGATTTGCCGAAATCCAGTATTGGATGGAAGGCGGAATAAAAGTCGCGGAACTTTCCATAGCCGCAGACCTGGCTTCTATTCTGCCATATGAAAAAGGGAAAAAATTAAAAAGATCCTATAACCTGATCGAAGCCAATGCCAGAAAATTAAATGATCTGCTGACACTTTATGGTGGTGCAAAAACAGACGAACTCTTTCGTCTCTACCCAAATCATTTTGAGCGCTGTAATACGCTGCAGGATTTTCTCCGCTTTGTATACTGGCACTGCCGCTATAATGGCTTTTTATTTACCGGAACCAACGAGCGTGGGGAAGCCTTCATGATTCACCCCGTTTTTGAACCATCCGCTATCATAATGCAATCTCTGAAGCACCCGGAGATTCCCTGCAAAATCTTCTCAAATGAGGAGCTTGGGGATATGAACAGCGGATACTGTTGTTTTTCTGCTCCCTGGGGAGCTTATTTCGCAAGCCTCACCCTGCACCTTCAGGATCAGCCGGCAGGCGAGATCGATTCCCGCATTACAGACACACTGCGGAAAGTCATGGAAGGAAGCACGCTGAATGAAATCCTCGCAAGCTGCCGCAAGCACCTGGGCATTCCAGATCACACCGGCATGGATGATGAAATCAGCCTTTGGGGAACCTCAATGGAGCTGGCGATGGAGACGCCGCTGCCGCGCTTCCATGGCTATAGCCGGTATGAAGCAATGGCGCAGTGGGACATTGACATAAACGGAATTGCCCTTTTCCCTGCCCAGGGAAAAAAGAAAAAGATCACAAAAAACACTGCCCTTACAGAACTGTCGCCCGAACAGCAGCTGGAATTATACAGCTTATATTATGAGGATGATACCGAGCCTGAAGACTACGACCAGTTTATGAAAAAAATCGGATGCTCGAATTATTCGATTCGTTATCTGAAAATTGAAGAGCAGATGCTCAGAGGCGACTTTATAAAAGCGGAAGCAGAGACAAAGCTTCTGATCAAAGAAAGCGGACACCAGGAGTTCGCTGTACTGCTCGACGAAATGAAAGAATACCGCGAGCTGGCGGCGGAGGATTATGAGGAAAGCGGCGCTTTCTCAGACACAGAGCTTGATGCGCTAATCGAAGAACTGTTCCGCCATCCGCATTGATTTATTTGTAACGATTCAGAACAGCAGGCCACAGGTCTACGCTTCGGTCGGTGCTAAGCGAACGTCCACTGGACGTTCAGCGCCGCCTTCTTCGAAGGCTATATGCCGCTTACTCGTCATCTGTCTGAGGCTTGATGTTTTGAATTGTACCATTTATTTAACAAAGTTCACACCCGGCGCCAGCAAAACACATCTGGCACCAGTGTATATAAAACAAAGAGAAGGAAAGGAATCAAAACAATGGCACAGAATCCAATTGTAACAATTACCATGGAAAACGGAGATGTGATGAAGGCGGAGCTGTATCCGCAGATCGCTCCGAACACGGTAAATAACTTCATCAGTCTCGTAAAGAAAGGTTTTTATGACGGCCTGATCTTTCACCGCGTGATCAAGGGCTTTATGATCCAGGGCGGCTGCCCACAGGGGACAGGCACGGGCGGACCAGGCTATTCCATCAAAGGAGAATTTGCTCAGAACGGCTTTGTCAACCAGTTAAAGCATGAACCAGGCGTCCTCTCCATGGCGCGCGCCATGCATCCGAGCTCCGCCGGCAGTCAGTTTTTCCTGATGCATAAGGCTGCCCCGCACCTGGACGGCGCGTATGCAGCATTCGGAAAAGTGACCGAAGGCATGGAGATCGTCAATAAAATCGCCGAGACTCCGACCGATTTCCGCGACCGCCCGATGACCCCGCAGCGCATCGCTACCATGACCGTGGAGACCTTTGGCGTGGATTATCCGGAACCGGAGAAGATGTGAGAAGTGCGCAAAACACAGACCAGATCTTTCCTGACCGTTCAGAATCAAAACGAAGATCCGTGACCTGCTATTTTGTTAACAGTTCAGAACAGCGAAGCGTAGACCTGTGGCCCGCTGTTCTGAATCATTACATTTTCCGATACAATCATCTGATCTCTACTGTCCACGTGTTTTTATAACTCCCGCTTCCATCCAGGCCGATCAAGTCCGCCTGGCAGGAAATATCCTCAATAATCCCATCACGAGACGGCAGCGACGTCCATGGCTCTACGCACACATAGGGCGCCTCTTTTCCGGTCGCATGCCAGAATCCGATATAAGCAAAATCCGGATAGTGAACGGTAACACTGTGTTTCCCCTTATCGCTTGCGATCTTCACGGTCTTTGGCGCGTGCTTCAAAACCACGGCGTCATGATCAAACAGCTCGTGATGGAGCGGGATCCTCCGGTCGTTCTCCAACAGATACAGCTGATCCTGACCGGTCAGAAAACAGGTATCGGTAAAACCGACCCTGTATGGATGAGATGGACGGTCAAATTCAAGATAATAGTCCTCAAATGCCAGCCCTTCTTCCAGCGGCACACGAAAACCGGGATGCCCGCCGACGCCAAAATACATACGCTCCGTCCCTGTATTTTCAACTGTGTTCGTAATCATAAGCGTGCTGCCCCTAAGCGCATAAGTAATGCGGTAGACAAAGTCAAATGGATACTGTCCCCTGGTCTGTTCGTTACTTTCAAAACGAAAGGTCATTTCATCCGCCGTAAGAAGCACTTCGTTCTCCTCCGCGCTCTGTACATAGCAGGCCGGCGTTTCCATCACCAGAGAATAATATTTAACCAGCCCGTGCCGTTTCATATGGTAGGATTCTCCATTCAACGTGAAGGTCTCATTGGTCAGTCGGGCAATGTATGGAAACAGGTTCGGTGCCTTTCCGCTCCAGATGGCAGGATCCGCCTGCCACAGATATTCCAGGCCCTCCGCGCTCCTGATCGACTGCAGCTCGCCCCCCCCCGCGTCGCTGGCAGTCACCGTGAGATACTCGTTTTTGATCGTGTAATTCATCATCATTCCTCCTCAAACATGTTTTTTCATTCTACCGGCCTTTCTCCACTTTCCGAAATCAAAAGAGTACAGTCGGCCTGTTCCTATCCCGTTTTTCAGTTCTGTTTTTTACTAAAAGGGAAGCTTCGTCCCCCGCATCCGCATTATAATCTGTCAGGAAAGCTTCTCTAACAGGACATACACCCGCTCCCTCGTCAGCTCTGCTCCCGTCGTATTTTCCACATAGGGCTGCATGGTACCGCCTTCAAACTCGGCTCCCGCAGCGGCGATCTCACTTTCCTTTTCCGAAATCCAGGCAATCTCCTCTTCGGTCAGCGCAGCCATCTCTTCCTCCGGCAGACTGTCCTTCAGATAGCCCCACAGGACATTCAGAATATCATCCCAGATCTGGTACATTTCATAGGAAAGCTGATTCAGCTCACTCTGAGAGAGCGGATCATTATCCAGCTGATCAGCGATCGCTTCTGCCTCCGCGCTGGCCGCTTCCACTTCCTCAATGGCCTGTTGTTTCAGTGCAGAGACCGTCTCAGCCACGCCTGGCTTCTCTGCCACCTCTGACAAAGCTGTATACGAGATTTCCAGATATTCATGAGAATTTAATATAGCAGATGCTTCCTCCTGCGAGATGGGAGTGCTGTGATCCTCCCATTCGTCTGTGGTACTGTAAAAATAAGGATTCTCTTCATCTTCCCACGCATCGTAGAGAACAGCTTCTGTCAGCTCCAGTTCTGTACCTGTAAAGGTATAAAATGCGTTAGACGAACAGAACGCACCCGAAGGGCCTTCATAAGCAATTACTCCATCCATGCACAGATAGAAACGCCCTCTCTCCGCACTGGCAGTGACCTGCACCAGTTCCTCTTCTTTTATCGTATAAAAATCATAAAACATCCCCTGACAGACGTCCTCTTCCTCACTCACCTGCCCGACCAGTAATTCTTCTGTCCCATCGCCATCCACGTCTATCAGAAAATATCCGAGTTCATCCGCGGAAGACAGATATCCGGCAAGATAGCAGAGGCCATTCTCGTCAAACCCGGAAGCATCCCACCCGGCATTCAGGCCGGTAAGGTAAAGCTGCAGGATTTCATCATACCGGGCAAGGCCCGTAACGGAGGTTTCACTGCTTTCCTCATTGTCTTCCCCACCGGATGCCTTCTCAGATGCTTCTGTCTCCTCACTTCCTATTACAACAACGCTCTCTTCTGTCTGTAACGGATCGCTTTCGTTTTTCTCACTTTCTTCATCCACGATCAATATTCCCAGCAAATCCTCCGCCTGCACTGTGAGTACGGCTGCGTCTGAGATGCGCGCAGGGAGAACTCCTGTATTCCCCTGCGATACTGCAAGCACGGCGCCAGCCACAGCCACAGCTGCTGTCACTGCCTTTTTTCTTTTCATACACGCTTCGCTGTTCTCACACAGGTTTCTCCTCCTGTGTGAATCCGCTCCTCCTTCCCATTTCACCGGACGGCAGGTCCTTTTGAACCCCGTTTTCGTCCTGCGGACGGAATATTTCCCGCACACATAACCCTGTTTTTTTCTGCGTGAACCTGCCAGACCATATATAAGCCGAGTATAGCAATAATCTTTTTGTATTGCAACGAAGAAACCCTTAAGTTTTTCTCAAATTCACGCAATTTTCTCCCTTTTTTACAAAAAATTAATGAATTTAATTTTTTCTTTGGAACTATCTTTGATTGACAATTTGGCACCGGCAATCATATAATATCTTCAACAACGAAGGCGTTGGAGATTTTTCTCCGGCGCCTTTTCTGTTGTCCGAATTCCGGGCGGCTGGCTTTTATGATTCATAACTGTCTTTTGAAATTCTACAGACAACATAATCTTCTTGTCTGTATGCATATGCCGCTGCAATTGGATTTCAGCTGCCGGGAAAAACGGACAGCAGTGCCGGTGTTTCCGCCAAAGATCTGGCCAGGCGGAGGCTTCGGACGGAAACAGCGCAAAGGGCGGTCATGCCCGCGCATCGAAAAGAGGAGGAGATATTATGACAGAAGAAATTTTAAGTGCCATTAACGGAGAAGTATTTGGCGTCTGGTTTCTGATCGGCGCTGCGCTTGTATTCTGGATGCAGGCCGGCTTCGCGATGGTAGAGGCAGGATTTACACGCGCGAAAAATACCGGTAACATCCTCATGAAGAACCTGATGGATTTCTGTATCGGAACCATTATGTTCATCCTGATTGGTTTTGGATTGCTGCTTGGCGAAGATATGATGGGACTGATCGGAAAACCCGGATTTGATATCTTCACAAGCTATGCAGATTTCGACTGGTCGAACTTCGTATTCAACCTGGTATTCTGTGCGACGACCGCTACAATCGTTTCCGGAGCCATGGCAGAACGTACCAAGTTCTTATCTTATTGCATTTACTCAGCGGTTATTTCCGCGCTGATCTACCCGATCGAAGCGCACTGGATCTGGGGCGGCGGCTGGCTCTCTCAGCTGGGCTTCCATGATTTTGCCGGTTCCTGTGCCATCCATATGGTTGGCGGTATCTCCGCTCTGATCGGCGCGAAGATTCTTGGACCGCGTATCGGAAAATTTGAAAAGGACAAATCCGGTAACATCATTAAGGTAAACGCGTTCCCCGGACACAACCTTCCGCTCGGCTGCCTCGGCTGCTTCATCCTCTGGCTCGGCTGGTATGGATTTAACGGCGCGGCCTGCACGAGTGTAGAACAGCTCGGCTCTGTATTTCTGACCACCACGGTCGCTCCGGCTACCGCAACAGTCGTATGTATGATTTTTACCTGGATCAAATATGGCAAACCGGATGTTTCCATGTGCCTGAACGCTTCTCTGGCGGGCCTGGTGGCGATCACCGCTCCCTGCGATGTGACCGACTGCTTCGGCGCTCTGGTTATTGGCGCAGTTGCCGGACTGCTCGTTGTATTCGGCGTATGGCTTCTTGACAATAAGCTTCGCATCGACGATCCGGTCGGCGCAGTTGCGGTGCATATGATGAACGGCATCTGGGGTACGATTGCGGTGGGTCTGTTTGCCACCACCTCCGCTCCGGGCAATGACACGCTCACTGGTCTGTTCTACGGCGGCGGCTTTGGCCTCCTTGGAACTCAGCTGATCGGTTTTGTGGCCGTAGCAGCCTGGACCGCGGTAACCATCACGATTACCTTCTCCATTATCAAAGCCATCGTTGGTCTCCGTGTTTCGGAAGAAGAGGAAATCCTTGGTCTGGACGCGACCGAGCATGGTCTGCCGAGCGCATATGCGGGCTTCAGTATTATGGATGTTTCCAATACTTCCATGAGCGTCAATGCCAATACACAGCTTGGCAGCGACGACTATGTGACCGCTTCTCAGGCACAGAAGGACGCAGCTGTCAAAGTGGTCAAGGCACCGGCTTCCGAAACCGGTATTTACAAGGTATCCATTATCGCCAGACTGTCCCGTTATGACGTGCTGAGAAAGGCGATGAACGACATCGGCGTGACCGGCATGACGGTGACACAGGTCATGGGCTGCGGCATCCAGAAGGGTGCGGGTGAAAAATACCGTGGCGTTGAGCTTGATGCGACACTGCTTCCGAAGGTCAAGGTCGAGATTATCGTCGGCAACCTGCCGGTGGATACAGTCATTGAAACGGCTAAGAAAGCACTTTACACCGGCCACATTGGCGATGGCAAGATTTTCGTCTATGGCGTAGACCGGGTGGTGAAGGTTCGCACCGGTGAAGAAAACCTGGCGGCGCTCAATGATGTAGAATAAGCAAAGCGATATGAATGACAGACACTTGTAAAAAGCAATACCTGTGCACAGCCCCCTTGCGCACAGTAAAGGCTCCGGCATAAAAACCGGAGCCTTTCTTTTATTCATACAACCGCGTACAGAATTTCAAAGTTGCACATCCACACACAGCGTTACAAGTCACACCCTAACCAATTCACATTATTTCAACCACTACAGGTGTAACCTGTAACAGCATCCGGCAGCTACGCATTCAGCTCCGTCGCCGCCCCGTAAAAAATCATCGACAACATTCCCGGTCCGGTGTGTGCACCGATCACCGGACAGAGCATGGTAATGCGCACATCCGCGTCCGGATTGATTTTCAATACCATTTCTTTGAGCTCCGCCGCTGCGTCCTTGCAGTCTGCGCAGCAGATATAAGCCGCATTGCCAAATTTGGAATCATATCGATCCTTATAATAGTCCGCCAGGGCGCGCATCGCCTGACGGCTGCCCCGTTTTTTCGCCACGGATACCAGTTTACCCTGCGCGTCGATGGTCAGCAGCGGCTTGATGTTCAGCGCGGAGCCGACAATCGCTGTCGCCGCCGAAATGCGTCCGCCGCGGCGCAGATAAACCAGGTCTTCTACCATAAACCAGTGATTGAGATACGTGAGGTTCTCCCGCAGCCAGGCCGCGTTCTCCTCCAGCGTCATCCCTGCCTCCCGGTTTTTCGCCGCTGACTCTGCCAGCATCCCCATGCCGCCGGTCGCGGAGAGACTGTCTATCACCTCAATATTCACGTTCTCATACTGCTCTTTCATCGTCTCCGCCGCCAGCAGCGCGGACTCATAAGTCTTACTGAGGCCGCTCGAAAGCGCAATGTACAGAATGGAAGTTCCATCTTTCAAATACGGCCCAAAGGTTTCCTCATACTGATAGGGCGTGATCTGGCTGGTCTTTGTCGCTACATTCTGGCGCATGCTTTCATAAAAATAATGCATCCGCTCATCGCTCTCCGGACCTGTTGCGAGAAAGGTCTCGCTGCCGAGCACATATTCCATCGGGACAAAACGGATCCCATAATGTTCCGCTATTTTCGGATCAATATCCAGGGACATATCTACAAAAATCTCATAATTCATATTCTTTTCCTCTCGCTGGTATTTACTCTGCCTGCCAGAATCACTGTCATTTCATCCAGCGCAGGCGGCTCCTTATGCTGCCCTCACTATACTATATCTCAAATCTTCTGTCAACGGTACTGCTCCGTGCCTTCCCGATTACAGATCACACCCTGACCAATTTACCTTATTTTTTTCCTCTACAGGTGTGACCTATAACAGCATCCGGCCAATTAAAATCGCGTCTACGCTCCGCTTCGGTCGGCGCTAAGCGAACGTCCACTGGACGTTCAGCGCCGCGATGGGGTTTATGACCAGTAACCTTTCCCGTCAGTGCGCGGTCGCCAGCCTGCTGCTGTGCCGTCCATGCTTTTGTTCCTTTGAGGTCTTCCCGATCTCCGCCGCATGACTGTCGCCCTTCGCGTTCATGATCAGCATCTGCAGACGATTCTCTATGTTCGCGAAGCTGACATCCGGGTCATAATCAAGCGGCAGAATCTGCGCATCCGGATAAATCTCTTTCAGCTTCTTTGAAATACCGCGGCCAACCACATGGTTCGGCAGGCAGCCAAAGGGCTGCAGGATCACAAAGGAGCGGCAGCCTTTCTTCGCGTGATGCAAAATCTCTCCCGGAATCAGCACCCCCTCGCCGGCATCGAACGTATGGTGAATGATCGGGTCGCTGTCGTGCACCAGCTCCGGCAGCCGCGCCGGGCGCTCATAAAGCGGATGCTCACACGCGATGGAATCAGAAACATTATGCGCAAAATCAAACACCTCATTCACGGTGGCCGGCCAGGCCTTCTCTGTCAGCTTCCGATCCAGCTGATACTCTTTGTTCTGAGCATCCTGATAAAAATATGTTTTCTGGATGACGTCCGTCATCTTTGCCTCGATGATCTCAAACCCGTTCTTTTCCAGATAATCCTCGATGTCGTGGTTCGCGCCCGGGTGGAAATTCAGCAGGTATTCCCCGACAATTAGTACGCGCGGCTTCGGGTGGGAACGGTCATAGTCAATGTTTTTCATGAACTCGATTCCCCTTTTAAAGCCGTGCCGCGCCCCGTTCAGTCCATGCTTTTCCAGACCGAAGATCAGCTCATCCATCGCGGCCTCGAAAGCGCGGTTCGCGCTGCCCGGCACCTTCTCATACGGACGAATCTTGCGGAGCAGCTCCTCCAGCTCATCAATCATCGGCAGACAGAAGGCAATCTTAATCGATGCCAGCATACACAGCTTATACCCCGGATGAAGGTTGTGATAGTCTGCGTCGTCATTCGTCAGTATCGGTACATGCGAATATCCGGCGTCGTCCAGTGCCTTGCGCAGAAGGGCACTGTAGTGGGTCAGACGGCAGTCGCCGATGTATTTCGCCATCGCGATGGTGACGTCTTTATCGTCGTATTTGCCACTTCGCAGCGCGGCGAGTGCCTCCCCGATCACGATCTGCGCCGGGAAGCAGATATCATTATGTACATACTGCTTGCCAAGATGAATCGCTTCCTCGCGGCCGATATCCAGCGGCTCTGCTTTCATATGGTGCTGGCTCCCCATCGCAGCAGCCATCAGGCGCGCAAACGCATGGGAGGTATTGGGCACAAGCAGGATTTTTTCCCTCCGGTCTGCTTTGGTAAACTTGACCGGATATGGATCCGGCAGCTCGTGCACCCGCAGCGCTTCTTTTTTGCGGCGGCGCATCTCCACCGTCTCCACAAAAGAGCGGACACGGATGCGCAGCGGCCCCTGGATATCGCTTTCATCCACCTTCAGAACCAGAGGCGTCTTGCCGGAAATCTCCTTCATCAGACGGATAATCTCATCAGACAGATAAGCATCGTGGCCACAGCCGAAGCTGACAATCTGCACGTACTCCAGATGCTCGCTCTGCGCCGCAAGAATTGCGGTGGAAAGCATCCGCGCGTGATAATTGTTTACAATGTCCAGACGGTTCCTGCTCAGATCTACTTTATCAATGCCAGGCACAGAATCTGCGGTCAGCACCGGAATGCCAAGGCTCGTAAACATCTCCGGCAGGTCGTGATTCACCAGCGCATCATTCTGGTAAGGGCGCGAGGCCAGCACCACCGCATAGCTTCCCTCTTTTTCCACCTGGTCGATGATCTCCTGACCAGCCTTTTTCAGCTCGCGCGAAAAGGTCTCCTGCGCTTCGTCCCCGGCCGCGATTGCCTGCATCGTCTCTTCCGCCGGAATGCCAAAAGTCTCCTCCATGTATTTCGTCAGCTGATGATTGCGGTCCGTCGTCTTATGCCAGTGGAACAATGGTGCATCAAAGGGAATCCCCCAGCGTTTTTCCGGATTATCCGAATTGCGAATCACAATCGGATAGCCTTTCACCACCGCACACATGGATTCGCTTGTCTTCTCTGTATTTTCCGAATTTACCGTTGTAATCGAAGGCATAAAAATGCGGTCCACAGAACCGTCCTTATTTTTCCCTTTTTCCACCAGGTTCCGGATGTGTCCGTGAACCAGCTTAGCCGGGAAGCAGACGGTATCCGAAGTCACGGCGGAAAGACCATTCTCATAAATCTTCCGTGTGCTCTTATCAGAAATGCGCACATCAAAACCGAGCGATTTCCAGAACGTTGTCCAGAACGGCATCGTCTCCCAGAAGGAAAGCACACGGGGAATGCCAATCGTAATGCCGCGTTCTTCTTTGCTTACTTTCGGATATGGATATTCGCGGAACAAAAGCTCCTCGCGCAGCCGGAACAGGTTCGGTACGCGGTCTTTCTCCGCTTTCTTTTCTTTCAGCTGTTCGCGCACGTGCACATCCTTCGGGTCGCCCAGGATCTCCCCCCGCTCGCAGCGGTTGTTCGTAATCCAGGAATTCCCGTTCGAAAAGCGGACAATCGTGCGCTTGCAGTGATTCGTACAGAACGGGCACGGAGAATTGGATTCCTGTGTATAGGAAAACTGCTCAACCGCATCCAGACCGATAAAGGTACGCCCAAAGCCCTCTGACGCCTCACAATGCTCTTTCGTCAGCAGCGCCGCACCGATTGCGCCCATCAGTCCCGGATAAGGTGCCCTTGTCACTTCACGGCCGGTGTACTGCTCCAGTGCGCAGAGCACTGCGTCATTCTGAAAGGTGCCGCCCTGTACAACAATCGTATCGCCGAGAGAGTCCAGATTCGATATCCGAATCACCTTTGTAAAAACATTTTCTATGATAGAACGGCAAAGCCCTGCCATGATATCGCCAGACTGCTTGCCGTTGCGCTGCTCTGTAACAATGCTGCTGTTCATGAATACCGTGCAGCGGCTGCCAAGAACCGCCGGCTGCTTCGAAGCAAAGGCGGTCTTCGCAATCTCCTTCACCGGAATTTGCAAAGAAGAAGCAAAGTTCTCCAGAAAAGAACCGCAGCCCGAGGAACAGGCTTCATTGACGACAATATTCGTCACAATCCCGTGATCCACCCAGATGGCTTTCATATCCTGGCCGCCGATATCCAGAATAAAGGTCGCGTCATCCACATACTTTGCCGCCGCTCTTGCGTGCGCAACGGTCTCCACCATATGACATTCTGTGCTCCACGCCTTTGAAAAAAGCATCTCGCCGTATCCGGTCGACCCGGCTGCAAGAATGGACAGCTCGGCTCCCGCCGCACGGTAACGGTCCCGAATCGCAAGAAGCGCTTTTTTCGCAACCATCAGAGGCTCGCCCTCATTCGGCGAATAAAAAGAATCCAGAATATTCTCCTGTTCATCCATCAGCACAAATTTCGTCGTTGTACTGCCGGAATCAATGCCCAGATACGCGCGGACCGTCTCCCCTGGCTGCGGCTGATAAGGCGTGCACTCTTTCAGCGTATGGCGTGCCAGAAAGCGCTCCAGTTCTTCCTCTGAGGAAAAGTACGGCTTTGAAGGGTCATACGTCCCAACGGCCGCCGTCCCGGCAGAACCCCCTGCAAAATCTCCCGGTGCACAGGAATCCGCAGCAGCTGACTTTGCCTGCCCGCCACTCTTCAGGCAGTGAACCTCCGTGGATGGAGCATCCTGCCGCTGACCGGAGTGAGCGGGCATTTCCAGCCGCTCCCGCAGCTGTCCGGGCGTGTATACCGACGTGCGGGCGGCAAACATGGTCTCCAGCGACAGTGCCGCGCCATAAGCAATCATAATCTCCGGCCGTTCCGGGATCAAAGTCTCCTCCGGAGAAAGTCCCAGCCGCTCAGCAAATACTCCGATCAACCGCGGATTAAAGGTCAGCGGTCCGCCTTCGAAAACAACCGGTTTCTCAATATCAAGCCCCTGTGCCAGGCCGCCGATGGTCTGTTTCGCGATCGCGTGAAATGCCGAGAGCGCCAGATCCTGCCGGGAAACTCCCTGGTTCAGAAGCGGCTGGATATCCGTCTTCGCGTACACACCGCACCGCCCGGAAATATCGTAGACACAGGTCCCCTGTGCAGCGAGTGCATTAAATTCCTCCACAGGCGTCTTCAGAACCTTCGCGATCTCATCAATAAATGCACCGGTACCGCCCGCGCAACTGCCATTCATGCGCATATCGCTCACATTCAGCGCGCCGGTCGCCGCGTCCCGGTGAAAGAAAATCATCTTTGCGTCCTGACCGCCCAGCTCAATCGCCGTCCCTACCTCCTGATAATACACACGCAGCGCAATCGAATTCGCCACAACCTCCTGTATATAGGGAACTCCCAGGCGTTTCGCAATTTCACCGCCGCCTGAGCCGGTCAGAGCCAGCCGCAGCACGGCGTCCGGAAAATTCTCCATAAAAGCGTCGAGCGCTAGGCACACACTGTGTACCTGCGCCGCGTTATGTCGTCTGTAATCGGAATATAATATCTGCTTTGTCTCCGGATCCGTCACAACAATCTTTGTCGTCGTAGACCCTACATCAACACCAACCAGAAATGGCCGGGAACCTGATGCGTTCTTTGGCATACCTTCACTGCTCCTTCAATTAAAACCCTGTTTATCCTGTCGTAATCCTGCGATCCCTGTTCCCCGTTCCCGACGGAGGAATCGCCCACTCCATGTATTTTAACATGAGGCAAAACTATGTCAAGTGAAAAAACGCTAAATTACCGCACTTGGGCGGCCGTAAAAATTTGGTTTTTTCCTGACTGCTTCATTTTACCATAACTTTACGTTGCTTTTTTCCTTATTCTGTTGTATCATACGCTCTAAAGATAAATTTACAGCATTTTAAAAAAGGGAGATGATCTTTTGGCATCGGATGACGCCAGTGGGCTACTATTGATTATTTTACTTATTTTATTCTTTTTATCCGCGTTCTTTTCTTCCGCGGAAACTGCTCTGACGACCGCAAACCGGATTCGTCTGCAGTCGCTTGCGGATGAAGGAGATAAGCGTGCTCTTACTGTTCTCAAAACGGTGGAAAACCGTTCTAAGCTTCTGAGTACCCTTTTGATTGGAAATAACCTTGTGAATAACTTTCTCTCTGCTCTGACCGCATCCCTGGCCATTAAGCTGGCGGGAGACGGTTCCGTCAGTATCGCGACCGCTGTCCTTACGATTCTGATCCTGATTTTTGGAGAGATCACACCGAAGACCATTGCTTCCAATTACCCGGAAAAGCTGGCTTTATTGTATTGTCCGGTCATCAGCGTACTGATGAAGCTGCTGACACCGGTGATTTTTATTATCAATTCCGTCTGCAGTCTGCTGCTTTTGCCATTTCACATTGATCTGAACGGTTCCATGGAACCGGTAACAGAGCAAGAGCTGCGTACGTTTGTTGATGTCAGCCACCAGGAAGGTGTAATTGAAAAAGAAGAGCGCGAGATGATCTACAATGTCGTAGATTTCGGCGATTCTCTGGTCAAGGATGTCATGGTTCCCCGCTCAGAGGTAATCATGATCAGCGACACAGATACCTACGATGAGATTAAGCAGACATTCCGCAGTGAAAAATATTCACGGCTTCCTGTTTACCATGAGGATCCATCCCACGTCATTGGTATCCTGAACATAAAAAAATTTTTCTGCTACGACGGCGGATGGGACTTTTCTCTGGAAGAAGCCATGTATAAGCCCCATTTTTCCTACGAATTCAAAAAGACAGCCGATCTGCTGGATTCCATGCGGGAGGATTCCGCCAGCCTGTCGGTGGTACTGGACGAATATGGAGAAACCGTCGGCATCGTTTCTCTCGAAGACCTGCTCGAAGAGATCGTCGGAGATATCCGGGACGAATACGACGAGGATGAGGCAAACCAGATTCGTAAAATATCCGACCGCGAATACCAGATCGAAGGATCGGTTAAGCTGGATGATATCAACGATACGCTTGGCCTGTCTCTGGAGTCCGAGGCCTGTGACTCGATCGGCGGCCTGGTCATCGAGCTGCTCGATGATCTTCCGGAAGAGCAGGATGCGGTCACCATGGAGAATGGCACACAGCTTCTGGTTCTGAAAATGGAGGAGAATAAAATTGAACTTGTAGAACTGCTGCTGCCGGAATCTGCGTCAGGAAAGACCGAAGAAGAAGCGTCTGCCGCATGTGATATCGGATAGGGAACGTACCCGCCCCTGTGCACGAACAGCAAAGCTGCCGCCAGTCCATTCAGAACCGGCGGCAGTTTTTTCCATTTGTCATTTTCTCCACGTTCCCCGCGAGAACAGAATCAGCATCGGATACAGTTCCAGACGTCCCGCCAGCATATCGAAAATCATTACCAGCTTCGAGAGATACGAAAACCCGCCAAAGTTTCCAGTCGGCCCGACCACCTCCAGACCAGGACCGATGTTATTCAGGGTCGCCGCCACTGCAGTGAAATTCGTCGTAAAATCATAATTATCAATCGAAACAATCAAAAGCGACAGAGCGAACACCGCCGCGTAAGCAACCAGAAATACATTCACAGACCGCACGGTAGACTGCTCGATCACGTGTCCGTCAATCTTCTGCTTCCGGACATGATGCGGATGCACAATCACATCAAGCTCATTTCGGATCGAGCGGACCAGAATCATAATACGCTGCACCTTAATGCCGCCGCCTGTGCTGCCCGCACACGCACCAATACACATCAAAAGCACCAGAATCGTCTTGGAAAATGACGGCCACTGGTCAAAATCCGTGGTCGCGAAGCCGGTAGTCGTAATGATCGTAGCCACCTGAAACGCCGCCTGCTGGATGGTTTCCAGCAAACCGTCAAACATCCCATAGATATTAACCGAAATCAGAACAATCGAAGCCACAATAATCAGCAGATAAATCCGCACCTCTGTCATCCCGAACGCGGCCTTCCACTTCTTTTTCCAGAGCAGATAGTAAAAGCTGAAATTCACACCGAACAAAATCATAAACAGCGTCGTCACAACCTGCAGATATGTATTATAGCTCGCCATGCTGTCGTTTCGGATGCCGAAGCCGCCTGTGCCGGCGGTGCCGAACACTGTGATCAGGGAATCAAACAGCGGCATGCCGCCAATCAGCAAAAGAACCAGCATGAACAGGCTCAGGGCCACATACATGCGGTATAACAGCCCTGCGGTCCCCTTTACCTTCGGCACCAGCTTGCCCACCGACGGCCCCGTACTCTCTGCCTTCATCATATACATATTGCCGCCGCCTGCCAGCGGAAGAATTGACATGACAAATACCAGCACACCCATACCGCCGATCCAGTGCGTAAAGCTGCGCCAGAACAGCAGACAATGCGGCAGGGCTTCCACATCGGAAAGGATGGTGGAGCCGGTCGTAGTAAAACCCGATACCGTCTCAAACAGCGCGTCAATGTAGTTTGGAATCGCTCCCGCAATCACAAATGGCAGTGCGCCAAACGCGCTGAGTGCAATCCAGCACAGAGAGACCGTCAGGAATCCTTCCCGGGCGTGCATCTTCTTTTTCTCGGGGCTTTTCAGCGTCAGCAAGAGTCCCGCCGCCATACAAAACCCCATCCCGGAAAGCAGGGCAAAGCCTTCCTGCTCCCAGTAAAGCAGGGCAATTACCAGAGCCGGAAGCATCAGTCCGGCCTCCAAAATCAAGACCCATCCAAGTATGTATCGGATTAATTTATAATTCATATCTGTACTGTCCTCTTCGGTTACTGATCATCACCCGGCTCCCACCGTGCTGCGTTAAAAACGGTTTGTAACGGTGCAGGTTCTACTCCAGAATGTCCTCAATATCGCCGAGTCCTTTCTCCTGCGTAACAATGATCACACTGTCGCCGGTCTGCATCTGATCCGCACCACGAGGAATAATAATTTTACCCTTGCGGTAAATGCAGGCCACCAGAATTCCCTTGCGGATCGGGAGATCCTGCAAAGTAGTATCTGTCACGCGTGATTTCGAACGGATGATGAATTCCAGCGCCTCCACCTTCCCGTCGATGATCTTATGCAGCGTCTCCACATTGCTTCCAAATGTGTTTTTCATGGAACGCGCATAGCGAATAATCATCTCCGCCGTGATATCCTTTGGATGGACGATCGTATCCAAGTCCAGTTCCCGGATCACCTCGTCAAAAGCAATCCGGTTGATTTTCGTGACGATTTTCCTCTGTCCCTCGATTTTCTTCGCATACAGAGATATCAGAATATTCTCTTCATCGATATTCGTCAGAGCCGCAAATCCTTCATACTGCTCCAGTCCCTCTTCCAGAAGCAGCTCCTTATCCGTACCATCTCCGTGAACGATCGTTGCTTTCGGAAGCATCTCGCTGAGAGCCTCACAGCGCTCATAGCTTTTCTCAATAATCTTGACCCGGATCCCGACCGCCTGCAGCAGCACGGTCAGATAATAGGCCAGCGGACTGCCACCGACAATCATAATATTTTTCACCTGATTGGAAAGAATCCCCACCTGGCGGAAAAACTGATTTGCATCCGTGCTTCCCGCTACAATCGCGATCTGATCCTTCTCCCGCAGTACAGTATTGCCATCCGGGATAATCAGCTCCTTCCCCCGCTCAATTGCGCAGATCAGGATATTACTGTGAATCTTGCGGGACAAATCCGCAATCCGCAGTCCGTCCAGCACCGATCCCTCCCGAAGGTGGAACTTCAGAATATCCACACGGTTCTTTGCGAACGAGTCCACATCAATCGCGGACGGAAATTTCAGATTCCGCGCAATCTCCAGCGCAGCCGCCATATCCGGGTTGATAATCATGGAGATGTGAAACTTATCCCGGATAAAACCAATCTCCGAATGATATTCCGGATTGCGTACCCGTGCGATGGAATGACACTTGCCACCGTCTTCTGCCATCAGACAGCAGAGCAGGTTGATCTCATCGGACCCCGTGACTGCGATCAGCAGATCAGCGGTCTCAATCCCGGCTTCCACCTGTGTTGAATGGCTCGCGCCATTTCCTGTGATCCCCATCAGGTCATACTGACCCGATATATCCTCCACGAGATCTTCCTTTTTGTCTATGACCGTGACATCATTTTCCTCGTCACAGAGCTCTGCGGCCAGAGCCGTACCCACCTTGCCCAGACCAATAATAATGATCTTCATCCTTCTTATCTCTCCCGTAAAAAGTTACCCGTAGCTGTTCCGTACCTTCCCAGCTGCGCAAATACCCGACTGCCGTCTTTCAAAAAAACTCTTTGCTTAGTTTTGCAAATTCCGGCAAAGCATTCACAATCGTATCGTAGGATACGCAATACGCCAGACGTACATAACCCGGACAGGCAAACGAGCTGCCTGGCACAATCAGAATATGGTATTTTTTCGCCGCATTCACAAACGCAGTCTCGGCAGCGACGGCATCTGCTTCACCGCCGGCATCCTTTGCAACCGGCACCTTCAGCCATAAATAGAACGCGCCCTGCGGGCGGACACAGGTAAAGCCAAGCCCGGTCAGTCCCTCATAAAGGGTCCTGCGATTTCTGTCATAAAATGCAAGATCCGCCTGGCAGTCCACGCATCTGCCCACAGCCAGCTGAATCAGAGACGGCGCATTCACACAGCCGCTGATGCGGTTCGCGATCGTTGCGGCATCAATCGTCATGGCGCTCTCTTCCAGTTCATCCGGAATCAGCACATAACCGATGCGCTCTCCGGGAAGGGAGAGCGATTTACTATAAGAATAAACCACCATCGTATTGTCATAATACTTTGTCACAAACGGAACCGTCGCCCCGTCAAACACCAGCTCCCTGTAAGGCTCGTCGGAAATCAGATAAATCGCGTGTCCGTACTCCTTCTGCTTTTCCCCGAGAATCGCCGCCAGCGCCCCGATCGTCTCTTCTGAATAAACTACGCCGGTCGGATTATTCGGGTTATTGATAATCACCGCCTTTGTCTTTGCGGTGATCTTAGCCCGAAATGCCTCCTGGTTGATCTGAAAGGTTTCCGGATCCGGATCTGCCGTTATCAGCACACCGTCGTAATTCGTCACATACGCGCGATACTCCAGAAAATATGGTGCAAACGTGATCACCTCATCTCCAGGATTCAGCAATGTCTTCAGCGCAACATTCAGGCCGCTCCCTGCCCCTACTGTCATGATCAGATTCCGCCCGCCAAATTTCGTGCCGAACCGCTGGTTCAGATTCTCCGCGATCGCCTCGCGCACTTCCGGATAACCTGCATTACTCATATAGCCATGTACAAAAAGCGGGTCCTCCTCATCCAGAATGTCCTTAATCGCCTGATTCACCCGCTGCGGCGCCGGTACATTCGGATTCCCCAGACTGAAATCATAGACCTGATCCGCACCGTAAAGCTCCGCCATTTTCTTTCCTTCCTCAAACATCATACGGATCGCTGAATTGTTTGCGAGGAAAGGACGCATTTTTTCTGAAATCATTTGTAATATCCCCCTGTAAATTCATAACTGTTCCGAACAGCATCCGGCCGACAAAATCGCTTCGCGAGGGGCCAGATGCCTGCAGCCTCTGCGTTTTCGCCTCCGACTGCGCAGCCGGTACGTGGTCGGGCGTAAACAGTAACGATGCTTTCAACTTCGGCTATACTTTACTACAACCCTACCTCCTTTTCAAGCCTATTTTCCCGAAAATCCATTTTAATACCTTCCTTCTTTATCCCAGATGCCGGAAAAAAACAGCAGGCTCCCTGCCACTTTCCCGGCCGCAAGCGCAATCACCAGCCAGCTCACATTCTGCGTAATGCCCAGTCTCCTGCTGTAAACCGGAAAAATGTCGACAATCTCCGCAAGTGCCATGATCCAGCCGCCGATAAAAATTCCAATAAAAAATCCCGCTGGTACCAGCATCCACGCCCCGCCTGCCAGTTCAAAATTAAACAGGGTGACCACATCTCCGGCCATGGCCCCCAGAAAAATCGCGTCCTCATACCATAAAATCTGCCGCGCAGTATGGGAAATGCCAATAAAACGCGTCAATATTCCAAGCCCGATCATGACGGACGCCACTCCGCCCGCCACCAGAAAACCAGACGCAAATCCGACTATGACCGCCAATACCTGTCCCATTCTTCCGGCACCTTTCTACACTTTTTGATCACCGTTCAGAACAGCAGACAGCCTGCGGCCTGCTATTCTGAATTGTGGCTCTTTTGGGCAGCAATTCATCCCCGCTCCTCTTTTTTCTCCTGCGTATGCTTTCTCTCATCTGCCTCAATCACCGTCGTATCGACATCGTTCTCATAAACCCGCATCTGCACCTGCAGCGGCGTTGGATCTGCCTGATTCTTCCTGCGCGCAAAATGATGGAAAAACAGCAGAATTCCAAGACCTACTCCAATGGAATAAGAAATCTCCAGCAGCATAGCCCCGCCCGAAGACGCTCCGGTCAGCAGCTCATACAACCGTGCAAACAAATCCGTCATCCCCACATCCATATGAAATGCCATAATCGAGAAGGCCGCTCCAAAAAAGGACAGAAAACAAATCAGCACGGTTTTAAAACTGCTCCATATCCGTTCCAGGCCTCCTTTCCCCGCAGAAGGCTTTTCCACTGTCAGGATAAAATCCGTCTCACCGAGATTATTCACCGCAATCTTCGGATATTCCTGCCAGATGACAGGCAGCACATCCATCAGAGAATATATATAGCGCCCTGGCCCATGTACCCGTTCCGTCGGCAGCCGCAGGGTCTTCACCTTATTTTCCGTCGGTTTATCTGCGCAGCAAATCTGTGCAATTTCGCCGAGGCGGACAGCCGCCGCCCCTCCGGAAATCCTCACATTCTTATCGATTTTCAGGTAAAGCGTATCGGAAGCCCCCAAAGCTGTCCCATCTCCCTTCCAGATTTTTTTCTGCCCGCACAAGCTCCGCATTATCCGGCCGGCTTGTCCGCACCCCCATATAATACCAGGCACAGATCACACACAGAAGCACAAGAGCCAGCACCAGCAGCAAATACCATTTCGTCATTTTTTTCACAGGATTGCTTTCCGTCTTAATGATTTGTCCATAGTATTCCCGGAAGTCCGAAAAAAATACACCTGCGATCGAGCCGAAGACGGAAAGGATCCTTTCTGCCATAAAGAATATCGGCAAAAAAGGATCCTTTTTCACTTCTTTCGTCTATCCAGACTTTATCACTGCTGTGCTTTCGCAATTTTCACAATACGGCTCGTACCAAGCCGGGAAGCGCCCAATTCCAGAAAATGTGCCGCGTCGTCAAGGGAGGAAATCCCTCCGGCAGCCTTGATTTTCACGTCGCTGCCTACGTGTTTTGCAAACAGGGCGACATCCTCAAAGGTCGCGCCTCCTGTGCTGAATCCGGTGGATGTTTTGATAAAGTCCACACCCGCTTCCGTAACAATCTCACAGAGGCGGATCTTCTCCTCCTCCGTCAGCAGGCAGGTCTCAATGATCACCTTCAGAATTTTGCTGCCACAGGCCGCCTTCAGGGTACGGATTTCATTCAGAAGACAGTCATACTTCTGATCCTTCACCCAGCCGATGTTAATCACCATATCAATCTCGTCCGCGCCGTTCGCAAGTGCGTCCTTTGTCTCGAATTCCTTAACCGCAGTCGTCTGATAGCCATTTGGGAATCCGATGACCGTGCAGACGGCCGGAGTATCCGCCGATGCCAGACGGTCAAAATAATCCCTGGCCTGCTTTACATAGCTCGGCGGAATACACACAGACGCCGTTTCGTATTTCACCGCATCATCACAGATCTGCCGGATCTGTTCCCAGGTCGCGCTCTGCGAGAGCAGCGTGTGGTCTACATGCCGAAGTATTTCTTTTAATTCCATTTTTGTCCCTCCTGATTTTCTTCTATTGATTGTCCTGATTCATACAATTCATCCGGACAAATATCCTGTCCATCTGGCCAGACAACCGTAAAGCCATCTGTAGAAACCCTCTTAAAATATTCAAATACTCTCAGTTTTCCATACCATTCTCCCTTGATATAAGGTTCAACATTGAATATTTTTTTTTCACCATTATCAAATTCCACCAAAATCTGATACATACATACTGCTTCTGCATGAACTGCCGTTGGTCTGAGCATGAAATGCCTCCTTTTACTCATCGTAATGGCTCTATTTTAAAATAACCGTCTCCATCTCTTAACAGTCTCCAGTTAGCCTGCAGTTCCTCCTCATGAATAGCCATCCATGCTGCTAATAATTTCATTTGTTTATTCGGAAAACATCCTTCTAAAACCTCACCGTCTAATCCCACTACAATTTCATAGTCACCATATAGCGCATGTACATGTGGTTTATTATGTTTTCCGCCTCTTTCACTTTGCATTCGTACAATAATTCCAAAAAACATAGACAATGCCGGTATTTTAATCACCTCCCATTTTTTTCTTCTTCACCGCCTGCCACAGGAAACAGAGCAGAATCAGCGCCCACACCGCAGCAAGGCCCGCCAGCAGCATCACAGAGGTCTGCGGCAGCGGTCCGAGGTCTTTTAAACCGCCGGAATCCTCATCCGTCGTCTCAATCTGATCAAGGCGATAAAGCGAAGTCACATCATCATAAAGGGTCTCAAAATAAGTGTCGTCAATGGTTTCCCCGCGTCGGGCTGATTTTGTCGTATTCTCAATCAGCTGCCCGGCCGCGCTGCGCAGGGAGGTGGAGCCGTTAAAAACCTCCGTCGTAAAGGTATTTTCAATGTTCTCCAGTAACAGCTTCGCAGCATCAATCTTCACGCTGTAGTAGGTCGAATTGTCCTCTCCTGACCGGGACAGATAGTCCTGGTACTCGTCAGACTCCTGTGCTTTTGTCGTAACCGGAAGATACCCCTCCGTCTGAGAATATCCGATCTGCACATCGTTTGTGAGAAGATACTGCGCAAACAGCCAGGACGCGAGCACTTCCTGGGAATCCTCTTTATTAAAGATACAGATGGACGGTCCCTGTGAGATCATCTGTACATTTTCCGTATCATACTGGGGAACCGCCATCACCACCGTCTCAAATTCTACCAGCTTGTCTTCGCTGATGTCAAGCAGCGGCGCATCCGTTCCCATCCAGGTAGCTCCGGCAGTCGAGTCGATGGCAAAAATACACTGCCCTGCGTTGAGGAAATTGGCCGGATATCCGGAAATCTTGAAAGTGGAAAATTCTCTTTCTTCCGCACGCGCCGCAATCTCATACAGCAGTTCCGTTGTCGTGTCATTGAAGAGCAAAACGTCCCCCTCCGCGGTCGAATACCCGGCATCCAGCTGTTTGAGCATCGTGATCATCATGTTGTCCGTGGATTTGTAAATAAACGGAATCATCACACTCTGCCCATTCACGACAAAATTTCCATCCTCGTCCTTCTCCATCGCCGCATCACAGACTTCCCAGATAAAATCCCAGGTCAGCGTCTCCGGAAGTTCAAAGCCAAGCGCCTCAACATACGTCTTATTCACATAGCAGGCTTCTGTAGACCGCATATACGGAAGCGCGTAATAATACCCGTTGATCAGACATTCATCCAGAAACTGCGGCACGATCTCATCCACCGTCGGGGAATCAAAAGCAAGCTCACTGCCTCCCAGTCCGTATTTCTCATCCGTCATCAGGTCATCCAGCGCTACCACCTGGTTATCACCGGTCAGGTAGGTTGCGATGTGATCCGGGTACGTAATGCAGACGTTGGGCGTCGTATCCGTCGCAATGTTCGTAATAACGTCGTTATAAATATCCGAGTAATCCGTATACAGCCGGATATTCACCGTAATATTCGGATACAGCGCTTCAAAATCCTCAATCGCCTGCTCATAGATCGCCACCTGGCTCTTATTCGTATCATTCTTCGCCCAAAAGGTAATCTCATAGTCACGCGAAGTGTCAAACTCCTCCGGAACCTCAAAGGCCTCCTTCGTCTCCTGCGAACCGTGGCATCCAGTCAGTAAAACCATGCAAAAAACAATCAACAGCGCCGCCAGGACGCCGCGCCGCGCCCCAACGCCAGAGCCATCCTGCTTTTCCTTGCGTTTCCCTATCTGTTTCACCGTATCTCGTCTCATAATATATCCTCTGGTTTTCCTCAATTCCATTTTTCCCGCCCTTCAAAGGCCGTCCGTTCATCGCAATTCCTGCAATGCCTCCATTTTCAGGCTATTCTGCTGCCTGCCCGTCTTTTTCAGCTTCTGCGCGCTGCTTTCATCCGCCATCCTTTGGGCATTACGCTTTCAGACCGCCACGGGATACTCCCGCCATGATCTCCTTACGGAAAATCAGAAACAGCACAATCAATGGCACGGAGATCACTACCACCGCTGCCATCATCGCCGGAATATTTTCCCGTCCGAATCCATTTTCCCGGATCTCCTGTATTCCGTTCGACACCAGATAATAGCTCTGGTCATCCGTAATCAGCCGCGGCCATACGTAAGAATTCCAGCATTCAATCACCTTCAGAATCGTGACGGTCGTCATCGTCGGCTTAGAGATTGGCAGCATCACCTTCCACAGATACTTAAAATCCGAAGTCCCGTCCACCTTTGCGGCATAATACAGACTGTCCGGAATCTGCTCAAAATTCTCCTTCAGCAGATAAATATAGAAGACCGACGTCACCGAAGGCAGAATCAGTCCGGCATAGCTGTTCCGCAGATTCAGATTTGTGATTGTCACAAAATTCGTGATAATCACCAGCTCATTCGGGATCATCATCAGTGAGAGGAAAAACACAAACACCAGATTCTTCCCGCGAAACTGCAGCCGCGCAAAGGCAAACGCCGCCAGCGTAATCACTGCCAGCATCAGCACCGTCGTCGCCACCGCGAAAAGCAGCGTGTTTGCCAGATAACGCGCCAGCGGCACCTCCGTAAACGCGTCCGCGTAATTCTGCAGAGTCGGCGTCAGCGTAAAAAACTTCGGAACAGACTCCGAGCTGTACTCACTGTAGCTTTTCACCGACGTCAGCACCATCCAGTAAAACGGAAACAGCACAATCAGCGCCCACAGCGCCAGGAACACTCCCTTAACGGCGCCCAGAATGCGTGAACCGATTTTCTCCCTCCGTTCGGCCTTTCCAAAATCAAATGCACGTTCCATCTCGTTCCTCCATGCGTCCCTTCACTTTTTCTTCCTGCTCACCATCAGATTAATGCACGTAATAGTCAGTATAATCACAAACAGGATGATCGCCGCCGCGCTGGCATACGAAGGATATCCGCCGCTGTCGCCATAGAGCATATCGTATACATATCCGACGATCGTGTTCATCTCGGCCGCGTTCAGATCCGTGCCAAAGAGCGCAACCACATCGCTGTATGCCTTAAACGCACCGATGAAGCCGGTAATCACCAGGTAAAAAATCATCGGAGAAATCATCGGCAGCGTGATTCGACAGAAGATCCGGAAGCTGGAGGTGCCATCCACCCGCGCGGCCTTATAGTAATCCTCATTGACGGAAGCGAGCGCACCCGTCAGGATCAGAATTTTGAACGGCATGACAACCCAGATCGTATAAACACACAGAACAAACATTTTTGCCCAGTACGGCCCGTCGATAAAATCTACCGCACTGCCTCCAAAGAATTTGATCAGCTGATTCACCAGACCATCGCTGTAAGCCGTCTGTTGAAATAAAATCATAAACACCAGACCAACTGCCAGCGTGTTGGTCACATAGGGCAGAAAATAAATGGTCTGCAGAAGATTCCGAAACCGTCTGATGGAGCACAGCGCCACCGAAATCAGCAGGGCGATGCCGGTCGAGAGCGGCACTGTGATAATCACAAGAATAAACGTATTTTTTACAGCCTGCATAAAATAAGGGTCATGCAGGACGTAGGAGTAATTATAAAGACCAACGCCGTAATATGTCTGAGAGGTAAAATTATACCCCTCCTCAAAAGAGTAAATAAAGACATCAACCAGCGGATATACCAGAAACACCCCCAGGAACACAATCGCCGGAAGAAGGTACAGCCAGCCCTTTATACCGTCAAAACGCCCTTTCGCCATATTCATCGCCGCACCTCCTGTCTGTCCGTCGGTTCCGCATGCGCTGCGTCTGCCGCATCGGGACTTTCCATTTTGGCCGCATGCGCGTTTTCCGGCCTGTTATGAAAGCTGTCCGCTGCGCAGGAAGCAGCTTCTCCCAGTAATCCACACCGGATGCGCGCTTCTGTCTTTTTATCAAAGAGGAACACTTTTTCCGGCCGCAGCGCAAAACGAACCGTCGGGCGCGACGTATCTACCCGGCTTTCTGTGCTGATGATAGAACGAACGGTCGGATTCACTGATGCCCGATTCCGGGAAAGAACACTGATGTCACGTCCCATCACCTCAACACCGCCAAGGTCACAGACAAACGGTCCATCCTCGCGCAAAAGAAAGCCTTCCGGACGAACACCGACCCAGACCTGCTGCTGCGCATCTGTCCGCTGCCCGCTTTCCCCCTGCACCCTGAGAACCCGGTTCTCTCCAATAAAGAGCCAGCCGTCCCGCAGCCGTCCCTCGAACTCATTGATCGGCGGCGTTCCGAGAAACTTTGCGACAAACAGATTTGCCGGACTGTCATAGACCTCCTGTGGTTTTCCGGTCTGCTGTACCACTCCCTCCTTCATCACCACAATCCGGTCTGAGATACTCATCGCCTCATCCTGGTCGTGCGTCACAAAGATCGTCGTAATACCGGTTTCCCGCTGAATCCGGCGGATCTCATCCCTCGTCTGCAGCCGCAGTCTCGCATCCAGATTCGAAAGAGGCTCATCCAGAAGCAGTACCCTTGGCTGCTTCACCAGAGCGCGCGCAATCGCCACCCGCTGCTGCTGGCCGCCGGACAGCTCCGCCGGCCGCCGATCCATCAGCTGATCGATCTGTACCAGATGCGCCGCCTCATCCGCCATTTTCCGCATCTGTTCCTTTGACAGCCGATCCTTTCCCTTGCGGTTCTCCAGTGGGAATAAGATGTTTTGCCGTACCGTCAGGTGCGGGTACAGCGCATAATTCTGAAACACCAGGCCAATCCCGCGATGCTCCGGCGCCAGGTTCGTCACATCATCTTTGCCAAAAAATATCTTTCCCTCTGTCGGCTTCAACAATCCGCTGATCAGATTCAGCGTCGTACTTTTCCCGCAGCCGGATGGCCCGAGAAGCCCGATCAGCTCGCCGTCCGGGATTGTAAACGTAAAATCATTTACCGCAACGACTTCTTCCTTCTTTTTCCGGTCGCGTCCCGGAAATTTCATCGTTAAATTCTTTAAAACAATCTCCATTGTTTCCTCCCTGCGCCCCCGTATTCTCCATCCGGGTACATACTCCGGAACTCTGCCAAAAAGAAACTCGTTTCCGGACAGCTGTTCTCTGGTTCATGATCATTATAACATTCTGTTTGAAAAAATGATACAGCAAACACAATTTTTATCCGCTGCGAATGCCTTCCAAATATATAAAATACATAAATAATAAGAAACGATTCAGAACAGCAGACCGCTGTTCTGAACTGTTGCCAAAAAGAAAACCCCCGGATAACCAGCTCCGGGGATTCTGTTCCTTTTTCGTGCAGTGGCTTTTACCACACAAATTTCTCCTCAAAATACGCTTTCAGGTCTTCGATCTTTATGCGCTCCTGCTCCATGCTGTCACGGTCGCGCACCGTCACGGCACCGTCTGTCTCAGAGTCAAAGTCATAAGTCACACAGAACGGAGTGCCGATCTCATCCTGTCTGCGATAACGTTTACCGATGTTGCCGCGGTCGTCAAATTCGCAGTTATAATATTTTGAAAGCTCGGTATATACCTTCTCGGCGCCTTCGTTCAGCTTTTTGGAGAGCGGCAGCACGCCGATCTTAACCGGAGCGATGGCCGGATGGAAATGAAGCACGGTGCGCATGTCCCCGCCTTCGAGTTCTTCCTCATCATACGCGCTGCACAAAAATGCCAGCACGACACGATCCGCACCGAGGGACGGCTCGATCACGTAGGGGATGTATTTTTCCTTCTTTTCCTCGTCAAAATAAGTCATATCCTGGCCGGATGTATTCTGGTGCTGCGTCAGGTCATAGTCGGTACGGTCTGCAATGCCCCAGAGCTCGCCCCAGCCGAACGGAAACAGGAACTCAATATCGGTCGTCCCTTTGCTGTAGAAGCAAAGCTCTTCCGGATCATGGTCGCGCAGGCGCAGCTCACTCTCATTCATGCCCAGCTTTTTCAGCCACTCAAAACAGAAGCTTCTCCAGTACTGGAACCAGTCGAGGTCCGTCCCCGGCACACAGAAAAACTCCAGCTCCATCTGCTCAAACTCACGGGTGCGGAAGGTGAAGTTCCCCGGCGTGATCTCGTTACGGAAGGACTTTCCGATCTGCGCGATGCCGAACGGCAGCTTTTTACGGGAAGTACGCTGTACATTTTTAAAGTTTACAAATATACCCTGCGCGGTTTCCGGACGCAGATAAACCGTATTCTTCGCATCCTCCGTCACACCCTGGAAGGTCTTGAACATCAGGTTAAACTGACGGATGTCGGTGAAATTGTGTTTGCCGCAGGATGGGCAGGGAATCTTATGTTCCTCAATATAATCCCGCATCTCTTCCTGAGAAAACGCGTCAATCGGCTTGTCCAGTGTCAGCCCCTGCTCTGCACAATAATCTTCAATTACCTTATCCGCACGGAAACGCTCATGACACTCCTTACAGTCCATCAGCGGATCCGCGAAACCGCCGAGATGACCGCTGGCGACCCAGGTCTGCGGGTTCATCAGAATTGCGCAGTCCACGCCGACATTGTATGGATTTTCGCGCACAAACTTCTGCCACCAGGCCTGCTTGACGTTATTTTTAAGCTCCACGCCAAGATTCCCGTAGTCCCAGGTGTTCGCCAGGCCGCCGTAAATCTCTGAGCCCGGGTATACGAACCCTCTCCCTTTTGCGAGCGCTACGATTTTTTCCATTGTCTTTTCCATAATGTTCTCCTCTCCACTTTGTATCCCTGACTCTGCACAGGAATGAATAAAACGACTTGTTCTGCACCTTCGCAGGAACCTTACTCACAGATGATATATACGCGGTTCGCCTCTTTCTGTTCCGCGTACGTTGCCTCCTCGCCCTCATATACCTTGCTTGACGGAAGCACCAGAGCCTCTGTCTCTTCCTGCTCTCCGCTCGCATTTACCGTATCGGCAGAGAGCATCTCTGCATTTGTACTGATAAAGGTCACTTCATTTTCCTCGAAATGCACTTCCATCGGCGCCTGAACAATCACGACTGTCGCAGACATATCCTCAAACACTTTCGTGTAGCTTACCGCACTGCCGGACGCCTCTCCCTCCGTCACCCGGTAAAAGGATACGTCAAACAGGTAACCTTCCAGCTGTGCACTGATAATCGAACCGCAATAAAACTCTACATTATTAAACTCCGCATAGTCTTCCGCCGATGAAAACCACAGCTTTAACGTCACCGCACTGCCGTCATTGTCAAATTTCTCCACCTTAATGGAATCCGCGCCATGCTCAGAATTGTATTCTGCCACCTCCGAGCTGATCATCGACTCGAGCTCCGTCACATCATAGTACGACTGATCCAGTGTCTCCTGCACAATCTCTGTTATACTCCCGTCCTCCGCTATCGAAATCGCGTCGGAGGACTCCGGCGTCCATTCCGTCTGGTCGATCATATCACAGCCGCCAAGCAGCATCACAACTGCCATAAGCACCGCCACTGCAGCTCTTTTCTTCGCCCTCACTGAATTATTTCCTCCTGGTTCCTGTCAATATCAATAAAGCATTATACCGTTAAATGGCTGCTGTTTCAACTCTTTTTTCCGCCAGTTCAGAAAACAGGCGGTTTGGAGCCTGCCGTGCAAAGCAGCAGGACAGCAGCACGAATTCATTCGGCAATCTGCCGCAGTATCTCCAGTGACTTGAATTTACGGTCAATTGAAATACTGTTATAATGATCCTGCACCCGACGGAATTCCGCAAAGACCTCCGGCTGTAATGTGAATCGATACAGCTTCTGCACCGGTGCGTGTATCACATAAGAAATCGCATAACGCGTGGATTCCTGCAGAGACGGATCCGATGCCGTTTCATAGGGATATTCCCCGTTTTGTACCATTGCTTTCATCTCAAAAGTACAGCGAATCAGCTCATTGTCCGGCTCCGGCTTCGGCAGCGCGCGCAGGGTCGCATACAGCAGGTTCAGCATCTGCGAGGCATCTAGGTTTTCTCTCGTATAATAGTCCGCAAGCTCCATAAAATAGCAGGCGTAGCAGGAGGCCACAATGTCTTCGCGCACCTCGCGGAAGAAATCAGAAATCTCTGCCTGCACAAGCGTATAGGCATTTCTTCCCTCATAGACCGTAAAGGTGCCAAGCGCGAATGGGGTCGCCGCCGCCAGCAGCGGACTGTTGGGTTTGCGGGCGCCCCGCGCAAATGAAGTGATTTTCCCCCGTTCTCTGGTCAGAAGGATGGTCCGCTTATCGTACTCCCCCGCAGGTACGGCCGAAAGCACCATGCCTGTTACTTTCAAAGGGTCGCTCATTGTCACGCCATCCTTTCCGGAATTATCCCAACTCTGTCTTATCGTAACCGAAATTTTTGATCATATAATCACTGTCGCGCCAGTCCTTTTTTACCTTCACCCAGAGCTGAAGATTGACTGGTTCTTCCAGCATCTGCTCAATTTCATAGCGCGCCTGCGAGCCAATTTTGCGCAGCATCGCACCCTGTTTGCCAATTACCATACCCTTGTGAGACTCTTTTTCACAGATAATCGTTGCTTCAATATCCATGATCCAGTCCGAGTTTTCACGCACATCCACCTCTGCCTGTGCGCGACGGCCAAGAGTGCCGTCCTGACCTGTCGTGTCCGCGCCGGCCTGCTCTTCTGACACTTTGCCATCTGCGTTTGTCTGGTTTGCCGCCTGTGACTTCCCGCTTCTTCCCTCATGAATATGTTCGTGGCGGTGTTTCTTACGCACGGCGTCCGCCCGCTTCTCCCGGTGCTTCTGGCTGCCTGCAGGCCGCTCCTTCATGACTTCGATCGATACCGCGATCCCATGCGGGATCTCTTCTTCCATGCAGCGCAGGGTTTTCTCCCGGATCAGCTCCGCTACAATCTGCTTCTGCGGCTGGTCAGTCACAGTATCGTCGTCATAGTACTTCGGTCCATACGGAAGACAACGGAAAATCGCGCTGATCACCTCATCCATATGCAGTCCGCGCAGCGCGCAGACCGGTATCACGGCATCAAAGTCCAAAAGCCTGCGGTAAACGTCCAGATAGCGTGGAATCTCCTTTTTTTCCACCGTATCCATCTTATTCAAAATCAGGATGACCGGAATCTTCAGGCTGCGGAGCATCTGCGCAATGTGCTGATCGCCTCCGCCGATGGTGTTGGCCGGCTCCACCAGCCACAAAACAACATCCACCTCCCGCAGCGTCGACTCCGCCGCCGTCACCATATATTCGCCCAGCTTATTTTTCGCTTTGTGGATTCCAGGCGTATCCAGAAAAATAATCTGTCCCCGTTCGGAGGTATAAACGGTCTGGATCCGATTTCGCGTTGTCTGCGGCTTATTTGACGTAATTGCAATCTTCTGGCCGATCAAATGGTTCATCAGTGTCGATTTTCCAACGTTCGGCCGTCCAATCAGGGTCACAAAGCCCGATTTAAAATTTGCGTTTTCCATGCTGCTCCTTACTCAGTATCTGCTCCGGCGAGCGGCCTGACAGAACCAAACAGCTCCGCCGCCCCCTTTATTTTCTCCTCATTTCCGACTACGCAGATGGCCTCTGCGTCAAGAATACTCTGTACAAGCGGTGCCAGCGCGCGGATCTGCTCCGGCGTAGCAGACAGAACCTCATCCCTCTCCCGCTGTACTTCCTCTTCTGTAATCCCCGTGAAATACGCGTTCAGAGAACGGGACCCCTTCATTGCCGGAGTCAGCGGGGTATCCATATCGCTGATCGCTCCGATCACATACTTCGTCATCTCGCGCTCATCCGCATCAAACGCACGCAGATAAGCCGGAACCCCTTCAAACACTTTATTTGTCCCGCCCAGATGCGGATCCCGGTATGAGACAAAGAAGGAATCGCCTCTTCGCTGGAACGAGCACATACATCCGTATGCACCGCCCTTTACGCGGATATTTACCCACAGATATTCATAGCTCATCAGCACCTTCAGAATCTGCAGCGTCCCTGTATACGTAAATCCCGCAGCTTTAAAGTTCCCGGCGCGCGCTACATACTGTACCTGTCCCGGTGTCGTAAATCCTTCATTCTTCTTCTCCAGAGCAAACCTCCTGCCGGATCGTCCAATGCCGCTCTCATTTATTTCCCGGCCAGCGGTCACTTCTTTCGCCTCGCCTGCATCGGCCTTCTCCTCTGAGACAGTCGCTGTTTCCGGCAAATTCTGCACAAACGCAGACAGCGGCATACGCAGCGCCTCCAGTCCCGCCTGATCAGAAGTCACGCTGACAAACAGGTTTTCTCTTGTAAACAATTTCCCACTGAGTGTGCGCAGCTTCTCTTTGAGCGCTTCTTTCTTCTCCTCGAAATGCTTCTCGAGGTCCGCCACCAGATCATAAAACGCAATTCCGCTCACTGCATCGTTAAATGCACACATTTCGGACAGATAGGAAAGTGCCCGTCCGGCCGCTGCCTGATGCCCGGCGGAAGCCAGCTGCATCGACAAACGTGACTCCAGCTTTGCGATAATCTCGTAGAGGCGCTTGTCATCGTCAAACCTCGAAGTAAGAATTTCCTTCGACATCTCCAGCGCATATGGGAGTTTCTCATAGAGCACCCTGGCGCGAATCCCCATAAAGGCTTTTACCGCGGTATCCCTTTGCCTGGTTTCAGAATCTGACTGCCCGGCGGAAGCCCTCTCCTGCGAAGGCGCGGCCGGAACGGAAAATACACTGATTCCCGCAGAAATACCGCCCGTATTCATATTGATATCATTATTCAGGTCACCGTAAGTGAAATGCTCTGTGTCTACCATGCCAAGCACTGCTTTGAGTATGCCAAGGTATCCCAGGTCATCCACAGAAACTGCATCCGCGTCAAAGAGCAGATCCAGGTAGGAAATTCCGTTGGTAAACACATCGTGATGCAGAACCTTTGTCCCGTCCCACAGCAATTCTGTATTTTCAAAAGGTGCGGCCTTCTTTCCAATATCCGCACGAGTCAGCATCGGAAGCTTTTTCAGCTCCTCCGGCGTAGACGGAGTTTCCTGAAATTCGCGCAGTCTCCCGGTGGCTGCGATCATTTCCTCAATCTGTGCATCGCTTAAGGTTGCCTTATACGCATTGAGCATTTCGCGCAGAGCCGCGTCATTCCTTGCCGTCAGTCCGCGCTCCGGAGCAAGCGTCACCAGAGACGCATGTGTATTATCCAGCAGATATTTCTGAATCAGATCCTCAAAATAGGAGGATTCCACATGTTCACGAAGCATGGCATAAACATCCAGCTGCTTCAGATAAGAAAATGCCGCATCATCGTCATACAGCCAGCTGTCAAACGTATCCAGCCCATAAATCAGTCCCTTCGGCGCAGAACCATAATCCGCCTCACGGAATTTAAACTCCATAGAATTGATGCCCGCGTACAGCGCTTTTTTATCAATTCCTTCTTTTACAATCTCTTCCAGCGTCTCCCGGATCACCGCAAGGAAGCGCTCGGTATCCTCTTCATTTGCATTTTTTGCAACAATGCTCATATACGGCTGGTAAAGTCCGCTTCCGTAATCGCCCATGACGTCATTGCCAATCCCCGCATCCAGCAGCGCCTGTTTCAGCTTCGCGCCCGGCGCAGACAAAAGAGCATATTCCAATACTGCAAACGCATTCGAAAGCTCCACCTCCGGGCCGGTTCCAATCACCACATTCCATGTGAGGTACGTATTATTTTCCAGGTCATCCTCTTCTGAAATCGGATAGCTTCTGCGCACTCTGCGCAGTTCCCCAAACGGCTCCTGCAGCGCAATTGTCGGCATTTCGCTCTTCGCATCCTGCCCCCTGGATGGCATAGCAAAGGCACACAGATACTCCCGGTCCAGCCAGAGCAGCCGCTCCTCAATATCCATATTTCCATAAAAATAGATATAGCTGTTCGACGGATGATAATACTTTTTATGAAAAGCCAGAAAATCCTCATACGTCAGATCCGGAATATTCTGCGGATTGCCGCCCGAATCCACACCATAGACCGTATCCGGAAACAGGCTGTTCATAATCTCACGCTCCAGCACATCTTCCGGGGAAGAATACGCTCCCTTCATCTCGTTGTAAACAACTCCGTTGATCTCTATTTCATCCGCCGCATCCTCCAGCTGATAGCTCCAGCCTTCCTGACGGAAAATCTGCTCGTTTCGGTAAATATTCGGATAAAATACCGCGTCCAGATAGACATCCATCAGATTACAAAAATCCTTATCATTGCAGCTCGCAATCGGATACACGGTCTTATCCGGGTAGGTCATCGCGTTCAGGAAGGTATTCAGCGATCCCTTCACCAGCTCAACAAATGGATCCTTCATCGGGAATTTCCGGCTTCCGCAAAGTACACTGTGCTCCATAATATGCGGCACACCGGTACTATTCGTCGGCAATGTCTTAAAGGCAATGTCAAACACCTTATTCTCATCCTCATTCTGAAGCACCAGAATACGCGCCCCGCTCTTTTTATGGCGAAGCAGATAACCATCCGAGTGGACATCCCCAATCCACTCATGCTGCAGCAGCTCATACTGCGGAAGTAACTCCATATTCATATCATTTTTCCTTCTTTCTTTTCTTTATGATTTTTCGCAATTCCTGCCCGGCGCAATCGCCTGTACAGCACCCCTGTCAGTATTCCACCCAGGAACAAAAATAATAAAATTGCCGCGGCACAGTGCGCAAAAAACGCATCTGGTAAAATCAGAATCACCGGGTCTGTGACCGGGTCAAACAGCCAGTAATCATTCTGAAAAAAAATCTCATGGAAACGGGTAAAAAAAGAATCCCAGTTCACAGCCGCCAGAATTCCCAGGACAACCGGAATCGCGAATGTAAAAACAGACAGCAGCTTCAGCGCTTCCATATTCGCTGCAAGCCGGGAGCTCTGATTTTTTTCTTTCTTCTCCGATGGTTTTCTTTTCGAAAATCCCTTACGCCAGACGAATGCCGCCACGCAAAACATTGCCAGAATCACACCCGTCGCGAGAAACGTCACCTGCAGCGCCACAAAAATCCGCTTTACTTCTCTGAAATGTGTCGCTGCGTTTTCTGACATTGGAAAATCCGGAAACTCCAGCTCATCCACGCCTTTGATCAGCAGATTATAATCAATCAGCGCGTCATAATTCGCCCGGATCACTTCCTCCGAATAACCAGTCTCGCTCTCCAGATTCAGGTATCCAATATCAAAATAATAAATCTCACGCAGATTCAATACCAGAGTCACGGAAAAGCCAGTCAAAAACAGGAACCCCGCCAGCGCCAGCAAAAGATTGCCCAACGTCAGAGTTTTTTCTTTCATGCTGCACTTCCTTTCTGTCCGTCTCCAAACCTTTCTGTCCCTGAAACCTTCCGTATCGGTTTTCGCTCCGCTGCCAATGCCATCTCCCGGTTATAGTATCACAAAATAATTCTCTTGTAAAACAGAAATCGGACAGAATGCATACACACATTCTGTCCGATTTTCTAAACCTCTACGCGGTCATTCGTTTTCTGTCTTTCCAGGAATTTCAGCCGTCTCTGCGAACCGCGTCCCGGCAAGATTCCGTTACTGCCGTCTCTGCAGGAGTAATCCGATCGGCGCGAGTCCTTATCTCTCATTTTTTCTTCTGCGGATAAATACCACCAGCAGAATGACAAAGATCAGGCATGCTACAACCGCCACCGCCGCTACTGCAAAAAGCGGAGTCGAATCGCCAGTCTCAACGGATTCAAGCGAGGTCACAATATTAAATGTGACTGAGGTTGTGGAGGTCGTACCATCCGCCACCCAGGAGCTTCCGTCATAGACCTGTCTTGCAAAGGTCACATTCAGTGTATATTCCCCGGTCGACTTGATCGACATCGATGTCTCATACGGAGAAGAAGACCAGGTATTAGAAACATTGCCGATCGAATATCCGGTCGGTACAAAGCGAATGTCGCCCGGATTCGGATTGGTATTGGACATGCCGGCGCCCACCGGTGTAAAGGTCAGCTTCTCATTCGCCACATAGGACCCGCCTGACGTAATACCGCTGATATAGTTATCCGATGCGGTCGGTCCATCCTCATAAGAAGCTGAAACAGTCACATCACTGGCTGGCATTGTAAAGGTGGTCGTTGCTCTGGATGCGTCCGCGAACGTCACATTCCCGCTTGTCGCTGTCCATGTACTGAATTCCATACCGCTCGCAGGATAATTCGAGGTAATGGTAACTGTGTCGCCATAGTAATAATAGCTCTGGCTGCTGCTGCCGTTTTCAACTGTAACCGCATACTGCACCTGCTTATAAACTGCCGTCAGAGTCACATCCGCAGCCGGCATTGTGAACGTCGTCACAGAAGCGGATGCGTCTGTAAGAGTCACATTCTGCGTATCTGCCGTCCAGTAATCAAACGCATAACCCGCAGCCGGTTCAGCAGCTGTGATCGTAATCACGGTACCCGCAACGCTCTCCGTATAGTCAGCAGTACCATTTGTGAGGGTAATACTGTACGTCACACCCGTATAGTTTGCCACAAAGGTCATATTCTCTGTAACGGTCACCGTAACCGTGGAGGAAGCTGCATCCTCGCCAAGGTCATACGCGCCGTCATTGACCGTCCAGCCGGAGAATTCCTCTCCGTTCGCACTCGCATTTGCTGTCACAGTCACCTGTGTGCCTTCCTCATAGGAATGCTCGGTGTAAGAGCCGTCCAGCAGTCCGTTGGAAACCTTCACTGTATAAGTATTCGGAAGGCTTACATAAACCGCCGTAACTTCCACGTCGCCATCCGGCATCGTAAAGGTGGTCGTCGCTGAAGTCTCATTCGCGAACGTCACCGCCGTCGAGCCGGTACTCGACCAGTGATCAAACTCCATTCCATCCGGCGCCGTCTCAGCGGCAATGCTCACAGTACTGCCATACTCAAACGTACCGGTCGTCGCTCCTGAACCAGTCGTACCGCTGACTACCGTCACTGTATGTGTAGCCACATCAAAAATCGAAGAGAGAGAAACCTCTCCTGCCGGCATCGTGAACGTCCATGTTCCATCGCCGGCTGCGCTCAGGGTAATCGCCGCATCGTTCGTAATCATCCAGCTGGAAAATACCGTCCCGGTGGAAGCTGCCGGCTGCGCGACTGTCACCGTGTCGCCAGCCGCGTAATTGCCAACGAGTGTTCCATCCACCGTCACCGCATAAGTCACCGCCGGTGTCTGCGTCTCGGACTCTGTCGCCGTCGTCTCAGACTCCGTCGCGGCCGTTTCAGAAGCGGTGGTTTCATCGGTCACGTCAATCACCACAATCTCATCCGAGCCATCGGCTGTATCCGCTGCCGCAGCTGTCTCCGTCGCCGCCATTGCATAGCTGCCCAGGATCGTCACATCCGCTGATGGCATCGTAAAAGTGATCGTCTGCTGCGTCAGGTCATCTAACGCCACATTCAGGGACGCCACATACCAGGATGAGAAGGTATAGCCGTCCAACTCCTCCGCAGTCAGCGTAACCGTATCGCCTTCCGCATAAGTATAAGTTTCTGTTTTCGCGTAATCATCCGCGCCTGTATCATAATTCACTGTCAGAGTCAGATAATTGATCTCTGCTGTGGCAACTGCATCCTCACCGATCACAACCACCTCTGCGGAAGCCGCAGAAGTATCCGCTGCCGTATCGGAACTGTCTGCATCTGCAGTGGTATCTGACGAATCGACAACCGTCACGTCGGAGCTGTCCGCTGTCGTTGTGTCAGCTGCAGCGTCAGCATCCGTTTCCACATTCTCATCGGCGGCAGCTGTGCCATCCTCTGCGGCTGCGTCAGCGTCTTCGCCTCCATCCTCCGCCACTTCTGCATTTTCTTCCGTCACCTCGGTGTCTTCCACAGCGCTCTCCTGATAGGTCGCAGTAACCGTAAGCTTCGTACCAGGCATGGTGATAGTCGTCTCAGAACTGGACGGATCTGCAATCACCACATCGTCCTCCGAATCGATCACCCATTCCGCAAAGACATATCCCTCATCCGGCTCCGCTGCCGTAATTGTCACAGTCTCGCCACTCTGATAATACGCCACATCCTTCTCCGGATCCTCTTCCGTCATCGCGGCTTTCTCTTCCTCCGTGAGCGTATAGTGATTCTCTGTCGTCGCCCCCTGATCCGATGTCCACGCGGACACGGATGTGCCATCAGCCACGGTCAGCACATAACCGGCCGGGGTCAGCTGGATCGAGGCGGGAGAAGTAACGGAACCATCCTCCGCAACCACAGCCTCCGTATAAGTCACCAGATAAGCCGTGTCCTTGTCGGAAGAATTTGTCCAGGTGCCATTCTCCGCGCTGAGTGTTCCCTCTTCTGTCGTAATCGTAATCACCGTACCATCCGCAATCCCTGTCAGGCTGTCGCCCGGGAAGAGCACGGTCTTCTGCTCACTCGTGCTCACTGCGGAGGCTTCATAAGAAGTCGCTGCCATCACCTGTGCCGCCGGAACACACCCCATCACGCAGCAAAGCAGCAGGCTCAGAATCTTTCTCTGCATTTTTTTCATAGTATACCCCTACCTTTCGTCTCATTTCATGCAAATTGTTTGGCATTTGAGATACTGCGATTATAGCATAGCGGTCTGGAAAACAAATGATGGTTTTTCTGTGATTTTCTTAAGAAATGGTTAAAATGTAAGCGGGACGATAAGCCGGGTTCTGTCGTGGGTGATCATCTATCCAGGCCTGTCGTTGCCGACAGGCTCGAGCGACCTACCTGAGGCTGACGGGCCGTCTGCTCCTTCTCCCGGACACGCCGGAAAGCATGGATTTCGCCTCGTTGCGGTCTTGCTTCGGATGGGGTTTACATATGCCGTCTCTGTTGCCAGATACGCGGTAGTCTCTTGCACTGCCCTTCCACCCTTACCGGCCCGAAGGCCGGCGGTTCATTTCTGTTGCACTGTCCCTGGAGTCGCCTCCGCCGGACGTTATCCGGCATCCCTGCCCTGTGAAGCCCGGACTTTCCTCGTCTGGTGTCTTTCAACTTCTGCCAGCCGCGATCACCTGTCCCACTTACGTGGCGTATTCTATCACATTCTTTCTTTTTTGGCAACCGCCCGGAGCGGTATCGAACGGCAGGCAGACTCAACATTTTCGCCCGACCCCGCAGCAAGTGCGTGGTGTGAGTCTGACCAGTAACTCACTTTTCAAAACACCCACCCCCGATAAATTCGCGAATTAACGAATTGTTCGGGATCGCATCGCCTGGAATCGGCAGGAAATAATCCAGAAATTTCAGCAGACGCCTGGCCTCCTCGTACTCCGGCTCCTCCGGCCGGATGGAAAAGAGGAGCGGTTCCGCGTACTGCTTCAGCACAGCGAGCTCGTAAATCAGTGTAGAATTAAAAATATAATCCGCGGATTCCTGGAAGGGAAAGATATAATTCGCCTCTCCGCGCCGCACGGACGGCCACATGGCAATCGTGCCCCGCGCATCGGTACCGCGCATACGGGCGTCGCGTACCATCCGGCGAAGAAGCCGGCCATCCGTCGTCGGAATGCGGTTGTGCTCATCAATGTTCAGCTGCGTGAGGGCGCTGATGTAGATCTTTACCTTATGCTCCGCATCCAGACGCCAGGTCAGCTGATCATTCAGACAGTGAATGCCCTCGATAATCAGAATGTCCTGTTCTCCCAGCTTTGTAAAATTCCCCTTGTACTCACGCCGTCCGGTCTTGAAATTGAACGTCGGAAGCTCTACGCGCTCTCCCTGAAGGAGTGCCAGCATATCTTCATTCAGTTTTTCCACGTCAATGGCTTCCAGGCATTCGTAGTTCGGTTTTCCATCCGCATCAATGGGCGTGCGTTCCCGATCGACAAAATAATTGTCCGCCTCGATCGGATGCGGCTTCAGTCCATGTACGGACAGCTGCGTGGAAAGGCGGTGGGAAAACGTCGTTTTCCCGGAGGAGGACGGACCCGCGATCAGAATCACCCGCTTTTCGGGCGACGCAGCAATCTGAGCCGCCATCTCAGCGATCTTCTTTTCGTGATACGCCTCCTGAATCATGATCAGATCCTTTGCGCGGTGGTTTACGATATAGGTATTGAGGGCACCGACAGTCGGAATCCCCAGACGCGCGCCCCATTCGATTGAGTCCTTCTGCGTCCTCCAGATCTTATGATGCGGAATATATGCAGCCCGCACCTGATCCGGAGACACTGCCCCCAGCGGCTTCTTTCCCGGTTCTGTCAGCAGCAGATTCTCCGAAAACTTCTCCGGCTCTGTCGGCGGCAGATTCTCCGAAAGCTTCTCCGGCTCTGTCGGCGGCAGATTCTCCGAAAGCTTCTCCGGCTCCATCTGAGACGGAAAACACAAAAGGAAGCCATCCTCAAACAGACGCAGGTCAAAACAGGTCAGATAAGAGGCATTCGGGAGCATATATCCATAATAATAGTCCTCAAAATTTTCAAGATTATAAATGTTTACCTTCGAGGAACGCCGGTAGCGGAACAGCTCCTCTTTGTCATACATCCGGTACTCATGGAATTTTTCGCACGCCTCCCAGGTCGCAATGGTTTCCTTGCGGATGGGCGCCGCCTCACGTACCAGCTTTTTCATATACTGCCTGACTTCACTTAAAAACTCTTCCGTCAGCGGAGCACGTCCCCGCATGGTACAATAATAGCTCTCCCCGACTGAAAAGTGCACGCTGACGCAGTCAATGTTCTGATTATCCCCGACTACGTAATACATACTTTTTAACATCAAAAGCACCAGTGAGCGGCGATAGGTCTCACAACCGGCCTTATCCTGCAGCGTCACGAAGCGCACCCTGGCGCCATTCCGGGGTGTTTTCGTAAGCTCGCGCAGCCTTCCGTTTTCACTTACCAGCACAATGGAATAGGGAAAATCCTTCTGGTGAGCGGCTGCAATCTCCCGAAACGACACTCCCGCCGGATAGCTTTCCGGCATTCCTTCTATGTATATCGTAATCCTGTTTTCCCTATATTCATCCATCTGCATACCCCCGTTCTGTCTGGTTACAGGTCACACCTTGACCAATTTACGTTCTTTTAGACACTGCTGGTGTGACCAGTAACTCTGTCTGCTCAGTCTGGATTGCTTCCATTATATAACCGCAGCGCCTCCCCGATTTGCTCAAGGCTGACGCGTACCTCATTTTTCCGCACACAGGCAGCTTCGCCTCTCCCCAGTTCCAGCGACCTTAGAACATTCTCCACTGTCGCGCGTTCATGCAGCAAAAACTGATATAATACCGGGTGGCGCATTTCCAGCAGCCTTGGCCCAAACCGTAATTCTGTCTCACTCATCGCGGATGGCAAGGAAGATTGTCTGGTTTCTGCCCCGGCAGAAGGAGCGTCGCATCTCTCCGATTGCATTGATGCGGAGCATGCAGGACGCTGCCTGGCCTTCATCATCGGATAATACTTTCCGTCTTCAAAGACCATATCCTCCCGCACTATGGTCCACCCCTTCCGCTCCAGCCAGGAGCGCACCAGCGAAATTTCGGACTGAGGCTGCAGAATCAGCTCCGTCTGGCTGATCGGGTTTCCTTCCTCCGGGTTGCGCCGCTCCCGTGCCAAAAGCAGGCCCGCCTTTCCGTCCTCTTTCATGCCATTTTCCAGAATCCGGATCGTCAGCGCACCCCCCATCCCCGCGATCACAATGCTCTGCGCCTCACCCGGTAAAAATGCCGCAAGGCCATCGGAAAGTCTGGTTTCGATCTTTCCCTCCAGCGCATGCTCCCGGATATGCGCATCGGCGCGCGCAAGTGGACCGCGGTTGACATCCGCTGCGATTGCGCGCGGAGTGATCTGCTGCTCCACCAGATAAATCGGTATGTACGCATGGTCCGTCCCGATGTCCGCAAGGACAAGTCCGGGCGTCACCATGTCCGCGACTGCCGCCAGTCGTTTTGATAACTGCATAAACTCCTCCATCCGTTCTATTGCGCGATAGCCCCGCAGCAAATACGAAGCAGTGTCCTGCCACACCGCTGTCATTCCAGATAGTCTCTCAGCTTCCGGCTGCGGCTCGGATGCCGCAGCTTGCGCAACGCTTTCGCCTCAATCTGGCGAATCCGTTCGCGCGTCACACAGAATTCTTTGCCGACCTCCTCAAGCGTCCGCGCCCGGCCATCATCCAGACCGAAACGCAGCCGCAGCACACGCTGCTCCCGCTCGGTCAGCGTGGAAAGGACTTCCACCAGCTGCTCCTGCATCACGTTAAAGGTCGCCGCCTCCGCCGGAACCAGCGTGCGCTCGTCGCTGATAAAATCACCCAGATGAGTATCCTCCTCATCCCCAACCGGTGTCTCCAGCGACACCGGCTCCTGGGCGATTTTCAATATCTCAGCGACGCGTTCCGGCTCCATCGCGATCGCCGCGGCAATCTCCTCTGCGGTCGGCTCCCGCCCAAGCTCCAGCAGCAGTTGTCTGGAAACCCGGCCCACACGATTCATCGTCTCTACCATATGCACCGGAATCCGGATAGTGCGCGCCTGATCCGCGATCGCGCGCGTAATTGCCTGGCGAATCCACCACGTTGCATAAGTACTGAATTTGTAGCCCTTGCGGTAATCAAACTTGTCCACCGCTTTCATCAGTCCCAGATTTCCCTCCTGCACCAGATCAAGCAGCTGCATTCCGCGCCCGCTGTAGCGCTTCGCGATGCTGACCACAAGCCGCAAATTCGCCTCTGCCAGACGCGCTTTCGCCGTCTCATCGCCCTCGCTCATCCGTTTTGCAAGAAACATCTCTTCCCCGGCACTCAAAAGATGGATCTGACCGATCTCTTTCAGATACATCCGCACCGGGTCATCCAGAGCGATTCCGTCCAGACCATCAGACCCGGTAAGCGATTCCAGATCGTCTGTATCGGCAAATAACTCCAGATCATCCGCCTCACCAGATGCATCCAGACGTTCCGCGGCAAACAGCTCCGCCGAATTCTCTGCAGAGACAGGCTCGTCCAAAGCTTCCCTTCGCTCACCATTCGTTCGCTTTCGTAACCCACCCGTTTCGGTTCCGGGGACTGTTTTCCGCGTATTCATCCAATTCCTGCCTTTACGATTCATTTATGGTTCTTTTCGTCCATTTGTTTCCTTTATTCTTTCCGCTCCGGAAGAGAAATATGCAGGTGTGCTAATCCTTCCAGGCGTTTTTTTGCGGCGATCAGCGCCTGCAGTCCCTGCAAATCACCCGGATCAAGAGCGGCATTCTTCTGCTCCACCGCCCCTGTCATTACCCTGCGGATCGTATCCGCAACTGCCTTTTCCTCTTCCTCCCTCGTAGTCACCGGTATCTCCGTATTAAAAATCTGAGCAACCGTCCGCTGCTGTACCGGGTCCATAAAATGATCCACAATCCGGGCCGGGTTCCGCTCCTTCTTCGCAAGCTGTTCAAACAGCATCGAGGCCACCTCCCGGTACAGCGGATCCGTAAAATCCTCCGGACTGACATACGATGACACGGTCGGATATAGTTCCGGATATTCGACCAGCCAGGTCAGAAGCAGGCGCTGTGACTTTAAAAGACCGTCATCCTTTTCACTGCGGCGTTCCCGCTCCAGAGACCGTGGCGCAGTGCGAACCGGAGCTCCCTGCATGAGAACATTCAGCACCATTTTGCGCATTCCCTCATAGGAGGTCTGGTAGCGTTCCGCCACTGCTTCAATGTAATTCTCCCGCTCAATTTCCAGCTCCAGTCCGGCGATTTTCGCCGCCGCCGCCTGAAAAAAGCGGGTTTTTCCATCCGGGTCCTTCATATCGTATGATTTTTCCATCACAGACAGTTCAAACAGAAAGCTGTTCTCCGCTCTGGCAATCCGCTCCTGAAACGCGTCCGTCCCAAGCGCCTTTATAAATTCATCCGGATCCTTATAAGGATCCATGTGCAGCACCCGCGCAGATACTCCCGCTTCTTTTAAAAGCGGAATCGCCCGCAGCGCGGCTTTAATCCCCGCCTCATCACTGTCATAGGTCAGGATGACTTCATCCGTATAACGCTTCAAAATAGAAGCGTGCCTGCTGGTCAGCGCTGTGCCGAGTGAGGCCACCGCATTCGTAAACCCGGCCTGATGCATCGAAATGACATCCATATACCCCTCACATACCAGCAGATTTTTTTCCTTTGATGTCCGCGCGAAATTCAGCCCGTACAGATTCCTGCTTTTGTCAAAAACCACCGTTTCCGGGGAATTCAGGTACTTCGGCTTGCCATCTCCCATCACACGGCCGCCAAAGCCAATGACCTTATTGTTCACGTCCATGATAGGAAAAATGACCCGGTTCCAGAATTTATCATACATCCCCTGCCGCTCGTTCACCTGCATCAGACCGGAATCCTTCAAAAGCGCATCCGAATATCCCTGCTTTTTCAGATAACGATACAGCATGCTGCCGTCCGGACCGGCGTATCCCAGGCCAAAATGTTTCATCGTCTCATCGGAGAGCTCCCGGTTTTTCAGATACTCCATGCCGCGCTGCCCCTGCGGCGCGCGCAGCTGGAAATAATAAAACTTTGCCGCAAGCTTGTTGAGCTCCAGCACACTGCTTCTTTTGTCTCTCTCCCGCCTGGCCTCCTCTGAGTACTCCTCCTCCGGAAGGGAAATGCCGGCGCGGTCCGCCAGGAATCGCACTGCCTCCGGAAATGTATAGTTCTCATATTCCATAATAAAATTAAAGACGCCGCCGCCCGCGCCGCAGCCGAAGCAATAGTACATCTGCTTGCCCGGACTGACGGAAAAGGAAGGGGACTTTTCATTGTGGAACGGACAAAGTCCAAAATAGTTGCTCCCCCGACGCTGCAGCTTCACGTAGCCAGAGACAACACTCACAATGTCGCTGCGCAGGCGCACCTCTTCAATTACCTCATCTGAATAATACATCGTTTCATTCTCCTCGCCGGAATCCATCAGGTCTGCCACGACTGCGGCACAAAGAGCTCTTTGTATTTTCGAATCGAATACAGATCTGCCATACCTGCGATATAATCGCAGACCACCTTTTCCCTTGGCTCCCCGCGCTTTTCCATTAAATTCTGGTATTCCTGCGGCATCTGCTCCGGCTTTTCATTGTAATAACGGTAAAGCTCCTGAATCATCCGGATCGCTTTTCCCTCCTCGCTCTTCGCTTCCGGATTCAGGTAAACGCTCTGGAACATAAACGCACGCAGATTCCGCATCGCTGTTTCCATGGTCTCCGACATTGCAATGTGATCCTGGCCTTCACTGTTATTCACCACATCGTGAATCAATGTATTCAGGCGCTTCCCCGTCGTATCACCGATGATACGGCGGCTTTCATCCGGAATATCTGCCTCTTTGAGAATTCCGGCGCGCTCCGCGTCATCAATGTCATGATTTATGTACGCGATCTTATCGCAATATCTCACCACCTGGCCCTCCAGTGTGTGTGGATGTCCTGCGGTGCGGTGATTCAGAATGCCATCCCGCACTTCCCAGGTCAGATTCAGTCCTTCGCCCGTCTTTTCCAGCAGCTCCACGACACGCACGCTCTGCTGATAGTGTGCAAATCCAAACGGACACACATCATTTAGTGCCTTCTCACCGGCATGTCCAAACGGCGTATGCCCCAGGTCATGACCGAGCGCGATCGCGTCCGTCAGATCCTCATTCAGCCGAAGCGCTTTCGCAATCGTGCGGGCCAGCTGAGACACCTCCAGCGTATGTGTCATACGTGTCCGGTAATGATCTCCCTCCGGAATCAGGAAAACCTGCGTCTTCTGCTTCAGCCGCCGAAAGGACTTGCTGTGAATGATCCGGTCCCGGTCCCTCTGGTATACCGTGCGGATATCACACTGCGGTTCCTCCCTTTTGCGCCCCCTGCTCTCCCGGCTGTAGGACGCGTAGGGGCTGAAAATCTGGTATTCCAATTCTTCTGTTTGCTCGCGAATCGTCATACGTTCACCTTCTCCCTGTATTATTCCCTGATTCGAACGGCAAATACACGTATAGGATTACTGTTCCCTGTATCATTATATGCAAAAAAACCCAAAATGTTTCAGTTTTATCCGAAATTTTGCGAAAACGGCGCAAAACACCACCCTGTGGCAGTCTGCACCGTCTACTCCCTGACCTCTTTCAGTTTCCGGATCAGTTCCATATCTTCCGCGCTCACGCGGATATTGCTTCGAAGTACCTTTCCCTCCGAAGTAGTCATCTCGACCGCAATGACAGAGCCTTCATCCACTGCTGCGGCGGCCGCCTCCAGAAATGGATAAAGCTTTGGGTGGCTGTCTGCGAGCTGATCCTCCATGCCCTTTAGCTGCATAAGCTTCATCGGGTTTATTTTCATCTCATCTGTCACTCCTCTTTTTTGTATCTGTCCATTTCTCATAACGTTACAGGTTACACCCTGATCAAATCTACCTTATATTTATCCTCTACAGGTGTGACCAGCAACCTCATAACAAATGCCGGTCACATCATGCTTACAATCCCGACACACACGACAAAAAACCACCCCACAACAGCCACTGTACTGAGAATGATGCCAAATCTGCCGGGCAGATTGGATTTGCATTCATCCCGAAAGCTGACAAATCCATACCGCAGGCCCAGCAGCGCCATCACAATCCCTGTTACACCGCACGCGCCAATCCATGTGCCGGCGTTGCCCTTCATCCAATAGGAAATCAACAGCAGCAGCAAAAACAATGCAATGCTGATCACACTCATCACCAGCGATGCGATGCCGTTTGCGGAATACTTTTTCTCTACAAATGAATAAACTCTTTTATCCGCCATCTCTATCCTCATAATACAACTGCTCCACAGCTTCGCAGCCGCCTCTTACCACAGCTGTTCCGCAGCTTCACAGCCGCCTCTCATCCTCCGTCTGCGTCATCCCCTGTTCCGGCACTTTTTTGCATCACTGCTGCCCGCCTCAGACACCTTACCGTTTTTCCGTACCTCAAGCGCCAGATACCAGCGGCTCATCACCCGAAACACCAGATATCCCAGCAGACCGCCGAGCGTATTCAGAATCATGTCGTCCACATCAAAGCAGCCAACCCGGAAAATCAGCTGTGACACCTCTACCAGCGCGCTGATCTCGAAACTCAAAAGAATCATGCGCCAGGCACTTCTAGCGCCGCGAACCATCAGAGGAACCAGTGCTCCAAACGGCATAAAACCAATCACATTCCCCAGCAGATTTGTCAGTACCGCCCACGTCCCAAGCAGCTTCCGGTAGCGGATATAGCGAATAATTTCCCGAAATGGGTAAATATTGTAATTATATTCTCCCGCGCCGCCATGTCCGTATTCTTCAGAAAGAAACAGAAAATAGACCAGTCCGGCCATATACAGCAAAAAAAGGCACGTGCCCATTGCTTTTATTACTTTTCTTGGCAAAGCATTTCCTTTCCTCTTCTCCATTCACACCCGATCATTTCACGGAGTGCGAATGCAATTCTTTTCCATCTCTTTTAAAGACCAAGACCGGTACCGGCCTTCCACAGTCTCACCGCGTTCAGAATCATCAGTACACCGGTTGCCACCCCTGTCACCATCACAACAATGCCAAGCACCAGGTTCCATACGCCGGCTTTCTCTGTCGCTCGTACCATCCGTTCATTCATGTCCAGTTCCTCCTCTTCTTCCCAGTCACCAGATTCCGTTTTCATTTTCTCATCCATCTCTTTTCATACACGTTCCATCATCATCCTTTTGCCATTCTTCCGGCATCGCAGAAGAGCCGCAGGAAAAGGCTGCACAGCGCCTATTCCGTTCCTTTATCTGGCGCCATACATATCATAATACGCATCAATCGCTGCCTTTATCTCATCATCGATGACAACCCGGCCCTTGTACTTTCGCCCATACAGATGTTCCACGACCTCCGCCATCGTCACGATCGCAGTCGTCTGTATCCCGTAGGTCTCCTCGATCTGCCGCAGTGCACTCTTTTCGCCCGTGCCGCGCTCCATGCGATCCACAGAAACAACCAGGCCAAGCACCTCTACCTCTCCCTGCGCCCGGATGATCGGAAGCGTCTCCTGAATCGAAGTCCCGGCTGTCGTCACATCCTCAATGATCACCACGCGGTCTCCATTGCAGATCGGACTGCCGAGCAGAATGCCCTTATCCCCGTGGTCCTTGACCTCCTTGCGGTTCGAGCAGTAACGGATATCTGCCTTATATTTATCGCTGAGCGCCATGGTTGCAGCGACAGAAAGCGGAATCCCCTTATACGCCGGTCCAAACAGCACATCAAAATCCAGGCCAAACTTTTCTTTGATCGCCTGCGCATAATATTCACCCAGCCTGCAAAGCTGTGCACCCGTCCGATAAAATCCGGTATTAATAAAAAACGGCGTCTTTCTCCCGCTCTTTGTCACAAAATCGCCAAAGCGAAGTACGTCACAATCTACCATAAATTCGATAAATTCTTTTTTGTAAGCTTCCATCGTCATAAATCTCCTTCTAATATCTTTTGTATATTTCTCCCCGGTTTCCCGCATCAATTACAACTATAATCAGTTCTCCATGATCCACCTCATAAATAATACGGTAGCTGCCTGCCCGGAGACGCAATAACCCATTATGACCCTTGAGCGGTTTAATATCATCCCCTTCTGGAAGTTTTTCAATCTCGGCAACAATTCGTTTTTTCTCATTCTTTGGAAGACCATCAATAAACTTTTTTGCACGTTTCTTTAAAACAATCCGGTACATCAGGCAAGACCCCATTCTTTCTTGCATTCTTCCAAAGTGTATATATCATCTTTTTCCGGATCAGTATCTTTTTCATAATCAGCGAGCATCTTTTCGCAAAAATCATCATCCGCTTCTTCGTCTGCTGCCACACCTTGCACATATGCCAGAACATATCCGATTTTATACTCTGGTATGATATCGAGAAGCTGAATAATCCGTTGCTTTGTACTCATGCAATCACCGCCTTCGTTATTTTTGTCCAGTATACCACAGAAAAAACTCCTGTTCCACACTTTTTTATTCTCTTCGGAACCTCGCCTCTACCTCGCATGCTGCTTCTTCCATTTTTCGGTCAAATTCTTTCTTTTCATCTGCCGTATGCGGCAAACCCGCGTACAGCTCATAAAGCTCCCGATACTCGTCCCGGATGCCCTGCGCGTGCGGCACACGATAAGCACCGGCGTCACTGCCCGGCGCAATCCTCACCCCATATTGAAAGCCCTTTCGGATGATCGCACCCTGCCGTTCTTTGAGACGGCACAGCGCCTCGTCGTCGTAGCGCCCGCTTCCAATCAGATTGGAAATGGTCACAAAGGTCGGCACCCAGATCGTCCGGCTGTCACGCAAGGCCAGCAGACAGTCTTCGTCCATAAAATTGCCATGCTCGATGGAATCCACTCCCGCGTCGATCACCGCCCGCACTGCGTCGGCTCCGTTTGTGTGTGCCATCACGGCAAAGCCCTCCTCATGGGCGATGTGAATCATTTCGCGGATTTCTTCCCGACCAAGGGAGCTTTCCGTGAGTGCACCCTCACGTTCAAAATCCAGGATGCCGGATACCATGATTTTAATAAAATCCGCCCCGGCCGCGCCCGCTTCCCTTACCAGTTGATGGTATTCCTTCATCGTATCAAACCCGCGCCCGACAATCTTACCGTAATGGCCGTTTTTGTGAATCCCAAAAATCGGAGTGCGACAGGTAATCCCATACTCCGGCGCCAGCTTCGCCGCTAACGCCGACGCCCCATAATGATCGCCGCCATCGCGCAGATAAATCACTCCGGCTCTGGCATAGGCAGCCAGCTTTTCGCGGATATCCGCCTCGTCCACGCCCAATTTGTAATGAGCCGCCGCCGCCCGGTAGTTCTCGCCGTTCATAAAAATATGCATATGACATTCATAAAACATAGGAATTGTTCTCCTTTTCCTCTGTGCCCGGCAACCAGGCAAAAAAAGCTCGCCAAGTCATTATTTCCGTTCGCGATCGTGTAATCAAGCAGAAGGCAGTCCTGCACAATCGGATAGGGAGAGTTCTCTCTCCCCTATCCGTCTGCGCGAGCCGGGTGCGGCTTTAGCCGCAAAACTCCTTACCCGGCTCTGTGCATAAATACGTAAGGGATGGGCAAGCCCATCCCCTGCAAACGCGTTTCCATCGCGTCACATATGTCTCAGGCCAGCAGTTCCCGCAGCATCGCATTTACAGCCGCCGGATTTGCCTTGCCCTTCATCGCTTTCATCGTCTGCCCGACAAGGAAACCAAGGGCTTTTTCTTTGCCGCCCTTGTAATCCGCCACGGACTGCGGATTTGCCGCGATCACGCCCTCTACGATAGTGCGCAGCTCGCCTTCATCGTTGACCGTCTTCAGGCCATGCTCTTCCACATATGCTTCCGGATCTACATCCTCGCGGAAAATCTGTTCGAAGACTTCCTTCGCGACGGTCTGATTGATGGTTCCGGCTTCTGCCAGGTCGATCAGCTTCGCCAGATGCTTCGGTGAGAAATCCAGTGTCTCCGGCTCGCGGTTTTCTTCCTTGAGCAGACGCAGCGTCTCGCCCATCAGCCAGTTGGACACCTTTTTCGGCTTGCCGCAGAGTGCGGTCGCCTCCTCAAAAATATCCGCCATGTGCTTGGATTCGGTAATGATGCCCGCATCGTATTCCGGTATGTCAAACTCTTTTTTGTATCGCGCCAATTTCTCCGTGCGCAGCTCCGGCTGGCGGTCTTTGACGGCCTGCAGCCACTCGTCGCTGATCACGATCGGCACCAGATCCGGATCCGGGAAATAGCGGTAATCGTGCGCATCTTCCTTCGAACGCATCGGATAAGAATATTCTTTGTTGTCGTCCCAGCGGCGGGTCTCCTGAATCACCGGTTTTCCCTCTTCGAGCAGCTCGATCTGCCGTTCCCGCTCGCCGTCAATCGCACGCGCGATCGCTTTAAAAGAGTTCAGGTTCTTCATCTCCGTACGGGTACCAAATTTTTCTGCCCCCAGCTCCCGCACAGAAAGATTGACGTCCGCACGCATGGAGCCTTCCTGCAGCTTGCAGTCGGAAGCACCCAGATACTGGATGATCAGACGCAGCTTTTCCAGATAAGCAATGACCTCCTCCGCGCTGCGCATATCCGGCTCAGAGACGATCTCAATCAGCGGCACGCCGCTGCGGTTGTAGTCCACCAGAGAGCAGTCTTCCCACTCGTCATGGATCAGCTTCCCGGCGTCCTCTTCCATATGGATTTCATGAATGCCGATTTTGCGCGTTCCGGCCGAGGTATCGACCTCCACATAGCCATCGTGGCAGATCGGCAGATAAAGCTGAGAAATCTGATAGTTCTGCGGATTATCCGGGTAAAAATAATTCTTGCGGTCAAATTTGCAGAACTGGTGAATCTCGCAATTGGTTGCCAGGCCGACGGCCATCGCGTACTCCACCACCTGCTTATTCAGGACAGGAAGGGAACCCGGCATTCCGGTGCAGACCGGGCAGGTGTGCGCATTCGGAGCCGCACCGAACGCGGTTGAGCAGCCGCAGAAAATCTTGGTCTTTGTCGCCAGTTCTACATGAACCTCCAGTCCAATGACGGTCTCATACTGCTTCGCCATATTATTCGCCCTCCTTGTCTGCCGCTGTTTTCTGTATATTTTCCGTTCCATTTGCCGCAAAAGAAGTCTCTTTCCCACTGCATTTATCCGCATTTCTCTGGCATACACAACCATTTGCGTTATTTTTCTTCGCAATCTCCGGCACCAGGAACCGCCCGCGCGCCTGCTCAAACGCATAGGCCGCGCGCAGAATCGCTTTTTCATTAAAGCAGTCGCCAATCATCTGCACACCGATCGGCAGACCCTTACTATCCAGCCGGCAGGGCACAGAAATTCCGGGCAGACCGGCCAGATTGACAGAAATCGTATAGATATCGCCGAGATACATCTTCAGCGGATCGCTTAAACTCTTGCCGAGCTCCGGCGCAGTCGTCGGCGACGCCGGCGCCAGAATAATGTCATATTTTTCAAACGCGCGGTCAAAGGACTGCTTGATCAGAGCCTTGGTGCGCAAGGCTTTCAGATAGTAAGCGTCGTAATAACCGGAGCTTAAAACGAACGAGCCGAGCATAATCCGCCGTTTCACTTCCTCGCCGAAGCCCTCGGAACGGCTCTTTTTATACATATTATGGAGTCCCTCATACTCCGCCGCGCGGTAGCCATACTTCACACCGTCAAAGCGGGAAAGATTCGAGCTCGCCTCCGCGGAAGCGATCACGTAATACGCCGGAATCGCATACTCTACCAGGCTCAGATCAAATTCTTCAACGATGGCTCCCTTCTGGCGCAGGACATCCGCCGTATCCAGCACCGCCTGGCGCACCTCGTCGTCCAGGCCTTCCCCGAGATAGTCCGACGGAATACCAACGCGAAGTCCCTTTACATCATCGACAAGGGCAGAGGTAAAATCACAGTCTGTCCGCGCTACCGAAGTGCTGTCCTTTTTATCGTGTGAAGCAATCATCTCCAGAATCGCCGCGCAGTCGGAAACATCCTTCGCAATCGGTCCGATCTGGTCAAGCGAAGAGCCATAGGCAATCAGCCCATAACGGGACACCGTACCGTAAGTCGGCTTTAACCCGACCACACCGCAGAACGAACCCGGCTGCCGGATCGAACCGCCGGTATCGGAGCCGAGCGCGTAAGGCGCTTCCCCGGCTGCCACTGCCACACAGGAGCCGCCGGAAGAACCGCCCGGCACATGGCCGGTATTCCACGGATTCTTCGTGGGGCCAAAGGCGGAGGTCTCCGTCGTGCTGCCCATCGCGAACTCATCCATGTTCGTCTTTCCGAGGATCACCGCTCCGGCTTTTTCCATATTCAAAACCGCTTCCGCCGAATAGGTCGGCACAAAATTATACAAAATCTTAGAGCTGCAGGTGGTCAGCAGACCTTCCGTACAGATATTATCCTTGACCGCTGCCGGTACTCCCGCGAGCGGGCCTGTGATACTGCCGTCCTCAATGCCCGCCTGCACCTGATCCGCACGGGCATACGCCGCCTCCTGATCCAGCGTCACATAGCTGTTCAGCTCGCCGTCCAGCGCCGCGATGCGCTGATAAGAGGCATCCACCGCTTCACGGACTGAGATTTCTTTCTTCTTAATCATTCTGCCCAGCTCCAGGGCAGTCCGTTCCGTAATCTGCATGTCGTCATCCCTTTCCTGATTACTCATTACAGGTCATGCATCCCGCACAATTCCTGATTGCTGTATCTGTCTTTCGTCTCTCTTCCGGAAAATCCTTTACAGATCACTCTACCGTCTTCGGCACCATAAAGGACTGCTCCTTCGCCGCAGGCGCGTTTTTCAGCGTCGCTTCGTGCTCATCTCCATTGGTCACGACATCCTCACGGAACACATTGCTGACCGGAAATACATGAGACATCGGCTCCACACCGGACGTGTCCAGTTCATTTAATTTATCTACATAATCGAGCATCCGGCCGATATCCTTCTTTGCCTGCTCCTTCTCCTCGTCGGACAGCTCCAGCTTCGCCAGAATGCCGACATATTCAATCGTCTCATCACTGATAATATTTGCCATGTTCTCCTCCTGTTTTGACCTGGCACCAGAATCATGTCAGATACACATCCTGTCCTAACCCGTGCAATGATTTGCAAACATATTTTGCGGCCAGATTCCATGTACTTAGTTCCTTACCAGCTGGGCAGCAGCCACACCTCTGTATCGTCTGAATACAGGGTCACCGTAATCGTATCTCCCTCTGCAAACGGGAACCGCAAAAATTCCACCCATTCCCCGCCAAGCAGGATTTCCGAATAATAGCCGTCCTCCGCTTCGATCTCTACATAGGCAACCGGGTTGTCTCCATAGGCGACAACGTCATAAGCTCCGGCCTCAAATCCGCCCTGCCCAACGGTCAGCGTCTCCTCTTCCTCCAGAAGCCAGTTCCCCAGATTCTGCTCTTCGTGTTCAACCAGGGAATCCATTCCCTCACCTTCTCCGGTCAGCCATACCATGGAGCTCATGCCCTCCACGACCAGAACCATGCTTTCCTCCAGAGAAATTACCGGCGAAAGCTCATACCAGGGGCATTCCTCTCCCTCCATATAATCCGGATAAGCCGCCTGCTCCTCCTCGGAATAGAGAAGCCAGTAGTCATAGTAGCCAGCCTCGTCCGTCCGGTAAACAGAAACCCAGGCCGTGTCCGTAAGGCACTCCAGCTGGTAAACGCCTACGGGAATCTCATAACCGACATAATAATATCCCTGCGGCAGTTCCATGGAAACATAGCCTTCAAAGTCCTCGTCCCACGCTCTCCGCTCGGGGCGTTCCTCTGAATCAGATGAATCCCAGTAAGGATCGCCTGCGGCTTCCACCGCCTCTTCCAGGTCTTCGTTGACGGAACGGATATCCTCATCCGACCAGCTGCCCTCGTCCGCGTAATCCTCTTCCAAAAAGCCAAGCTCTTCCAGCGCATACCGAATCTCATACCGCATTTCATATGTTGCGTCTCCCAAGGCGTCCAGGGCGTCCGCAAACAAATCAAAAAACGCGTTTCCAAAAAGCTCAAAGACCACAAACAGAATCACAATCCAGCGGAGCAGACGGTGTTTTTTGCGGGGCGTAGTTCCCGCCCCGGATTTCGTTCGGGAATCCCCTGCCGAAGCTTCCCGTGCCATCCAAAGCTGCTCCTTCCGCGCCCGCTTCCGCGGATTTTCGCGATTGAGCATATCCTCACAGTCTCCCGAATGGAGCTTCATACCATCCTCATTGTGGGCATTCAAGTGATACTTCTCATCGTTTTTCGTGTTATCCCAGCCGCATTCCATGCATATGCCGGAGGGCGAAACCTTTCCGCCGCAAAGCGTACAGCGATTCTTTCGTGCCATACCGTTTTCCTATTTCCCTTTCATAACTCATGTCCCTGTGGAGTACGCAATCCGGTTATTCAGCCAAAGTCCATCCTCGTCCTGCGGGCGGGATAAACCCTCGCCGGGTGGCATCCCCTGTTCTGAAATTTACAGCCGTAACACTTACGGCTCCAGTCTCGACAAATCACGCGGGAAGAGCGTCGTCTCCCGGACGTTTTCCTCCCCGACCAGCTTCATCGTCAGGCGCTCCAGTCCGATTCCCAGCCCGCCATGCTTCGGCATGCCGTATTTGAAGGTATCCAGGTACATATCCATGCCTTCCTCCGTCATACCCCGCGCCGCGATTTTCTCGCGCAGCATCTGATAGTCATGGATACGCTGTCCGCCCGTTGTAATCTCCAGTCCGCGGAACAGCAGGTCAAAGCTCAGCGTAAACCGCGGATCTGCCGGGTCGTCCATCGCGTAAAACGGTCTCTTTTTCGACGGATAATGCGTTACAAACACAAAGTCCGCACCGTATTCCTCTTTAAAGTAACGGCCGATCAGATTCTCCTCCTCCGGCTCCAGGTCGAACGGGTTACGAATCTTGCGGTTGTATTTTTCCGAGACAAGCTCTTTGGCCTTATCAAACCGCACCATCGGGATCTTTTCCGTTTCCGGCAGCGTTACATTCAGGATGCGCAGCTCTTCCGCGTATTCCTTCTGAAGCAGCGCCATCGTGTACTGAAGAAATCCGGTCTCCATCGCCATGATGTCCACATAGCTGTCAATATAGCCCATCTCAAAATCCAGGCTCGTATATTCATTCAGGTGGCGCTTTGTATTGTGCTTCTCCGCGCGGAACACCGGCCCGGTCTCAAACACACGGTCAAACACCCCTACCATCATCTGCTTGTAAAACTGCGGGCTCTGCGCCAGCACCGCCGGACGGTGGAAATAATCCAGCTTGAAAATATTCGCGCCGCCCTCTGCGCCTCTCGCACCGATCTTCGGCGTGTGAATTTCCGTAAACTGCTGCTGTGTCAGATACTCGCGGAACCCGCGCACCAGCCCCTCCTGAATGCGGAACTTCGCCCGCTCGCGCACATTGCGCAGGGAAATGCTGCGGTTATCCAGTTTCGCCTCCAGAGAAGTGTTCAGCTTCCATTTACCGATCGGCAGCGGCAGCGGCGCGTAAGTCTCCGTCAAAATCTCCCCGCTCTTCACCCGCAGCTCAATCCCATGCGGCGCACGCGCGTCCTCACTCAGCACACCGGTCAGCTCCACCGTCTGCGACTCGCGCAGCTTCTTCGCGGACAGCTCCGATACGTTCTCCTCAAACACGCACTGCAGCAGCCCCTCGCGCTTGCGCAGTACGACGAAGCACACCTCGCCCATATCGCGGATTGAGTGCACAAAGCCGTTCACCTTGACCTCCGTGCCGATGCGCTCCGGGGCGAGAAGCTCACTCAGCTCCAGCGTCTCCTTCTGTGTCAGTCCTGATAAAAATTCCATAATAGTCTCCTCCTTAATATGACCTGCATCGCTCTTTGATGCAGAACGAAGCGCGCCATTGCCATCAGGCAGTTTTGCATGGCATGGCTCACCAAATTGCGTTCCGGGAGAATTTGTCTTATGGAACAAAAAATCCCGGAACATCTGAATCGATATTCCGGGACGGATAATCATTACCCGCGGTACCACCCGCATTGCAGCCTAATATAACTTCATTCGCTAAGCGAACCAGAAAATATTATCTGCCTCTCATATACACTTAACGCGTGCTACGTACTGCCCTACTATGTCTTTTAAAACGGTTCGAACAGTCGGCTCCGGAGTGTTCCCTTTTGTTTCTTTCCCTTCATCAGCGCTCTCAGTCGGTGACGCCGAATTCCTGTCAAGTTCCAGAAGCAGAGTCTCCTTCACTGCCTTTTTCTAGGGTTATCCTAGCACATTTTTTATAGCGTGGCAAGGGGGAATTTTAAAAAGCTTACCAAAATCACATTTCACTGAAAAGCGGCCTTAATATCTTTTGGGAAGACCTACGTATTCCAAAACCATATTACAAAGTTCCTTACTCAAACGAATTTCACTTTTTAACATTGCTTCTAAACACGTTTCAACTTCATATGATTTTAAAATTTTCCTGGTGTACGCTTCCAGTAAAACCCCAACTGTGCCTATATGTTTTATATCCATCTGCTTTGCTACTTTTCGCCCTTTGTTCTCATCCATAAGCAATAAGTCAGCGCACTGTTCGCCGTATAAAATCAAAGCTTCACTCTCACCCGCATCCAGTCCGGTCACATTTCTTAATATGCTGATTGCCTGTAAATTTCTGACTTTTTGTACAACAATAAAAGGACACTGCTGTACTTTCTTTGCTTCATCAGAAAAAATGTTCATTATTAATTAATTCTTCATACACCGCTTTGGGAACAATAACCTGATGGTAAAGCTTATACAGTAAATCCAGCCGATCCGCTTTCATCAAAGATATAATTGGCGTTGTGTCTGAAACAACAATCATGAGGATTCTCCTGTCAATTTCTTTACAGTCATCAGTTCTTCCTGAAACTCTGCTTTCGTCATATCTATATAATCTAATCCAATCTCACTGTATAAACGAATCAGATCAAGCTTATACATTCCAAGAAGCTCCGCTGCTTTTCCATGTGAAATCTGGCCTTTTTTAATATATGGATATAGAACCATAGCATTCCTGATTTTTACCGCCTTTTCGTCATTCAACACTACATATTGTGTTATTTTTTCTGGTATATCAATTTCAACACGCGTCGTAGTCATAGAATCAACTCCTTTGAAAAAAACGTCATCATTCATTCTTACATTTATACTTGCCATTACGTTTTCGCCCATGGCAAGTTACAATCATTTACTGTTATTATACTATAATCTCGTAAATTATGAAGAAAAAAATCCTGAATTTCACTTTCTCTATGGCTTTTTCATGAAAAAATCTCCTGCTTATACAACAGACAGGCACATATTTTTATTCACTCGTCCTCCAAAAGCTGCCACATCAAGTATTCCATCTCGAAACTCCCTGCCCCTTCGCTATCCTCGCGTACGGTAATTGTCGCCAGAGGAACTACCATTCTTGTCTTGATCATACTTTCAAAGGTATCCTCCTCTAATAAGCTCACGATCGGTTCATAGCATTCCCGCACATAATCTTCGGAATAAAACGCAGACACCAGTTCACTCTGCCAGATCCACTGTTTATAGTATTCATTTTCACCTTCTGAATACGGCTCGCCAAAAAGAGCCGTGATCGTTTCCGCCAGATTGCCGTATTCCTGCACCGTATACGCACCATATATCTCCGCCAGGCCATAGTCGACAATATCATAGTCAAAAAACCGCAGCGTCACCGTCATCTCCTGCTGATATACTTCACAGGGTGACTCCAGAATCCGTTCTTCCCCGTCTTCATCCTGTGAAGCAAGAAGCTTCACGGATAATTCTGCCTCTTCCTGCGTCATTCCCCACCGAAGAGAGCCGACCGGCAGCGTCCATTTTTTCATGGCGCGTTCTTTTTCAGACTCTGTCTCTACATAAAATACCCGAAAAGAGGAGTACTCTTCCTGCCCCATATACTGCTTTGCCGCATCCTCGAACGAAATGTCTTCTGTATTAGCCAACAGCCACAAAGCAACTGACTCGTCCGCCCCAGACAGACAGCCCTCGACCGCATAGCAATACAGATACGAATCATCCCCGAATAAATAACCGTCCTCGTCACTCACAATCCCAAGTGCGGGCAAAACGGATTCGTCCGAGATAGAGGACACCTCTTCCATCCGAATGTCATTTGACTTTTCCAATTCATCTGCCTGCACAACAGAGTTCATTGCGCATACCATACAAACACCTGTCGCCAGACCTGTCATAAACCTTTTCATACGCCTTCTCATACATTTTCTCCCTTTTACCACCGTAGTATTCTGGGGTCTGCTTCCGTTCCAGTTCGTATCGTCCTTATTCTACAGTGAATTCCTTTTTTTATCTTTAATTTTCTTTTAATTTTTCAAGCATCGAAAAATTCCCGAATTTCACTTTCCCCTGCCTTCACAGATCCCTGCGCAAAGAACGGTTTGCCGCCGCCGCGTCCGCCAAGCGCCTGGTTCATCTCCTTCACCAGCGCGCGCAGGTCGCCATCCTTTTCGCCGACCGCGTACTTGAAGGTGCCGTCTCCATTGTCGGAAAAGACCGCACAGCGTCCGCCGCAGGTCTCCATAACCGCGACCGCCAGCTTGCGTACACTGTCAGAATCCATCTCTTTTTCAAACAAAAGCACATCCCCTCTGCCCGCCAGGCGCTCTGCCTCCTGCGCGAACAGCTTTTCCTCCAACGCAAGCATACGCCCCTTCAGCCGGTAGTTTTCATCCATGCTTCGTTTTACCGCCTCCGCAGTCTTATCCGGCTTTGCGGAGAGCAGAACCGAGATCTGATGATTCTGCGCGTTCACCATGTTCAGGTAATCCAACACACGCTTTCCGCAGATCATTTCCACACGGACGCCCTCCCGGAACTTTACCACCGACAGAAGCTTCACCATGCCGATTTCCCCGGCGCGCGCCACATGCGTACCGCAGCAGGCGCACAGGTCTGCGTAAGGAAGGCTCGCAATACCGCTGTCATTAGCGCCTGCCAAACACGCAGTGTTTCTTATATCACAGGCGCGATCTGCCCTCGCCGCATCGGAAAGGTTTTCCTGTCTGACCGGAAACTCCACGATCCGCACCGCGCCGGTCAGTTCTTTTTTACTCCGGTATGGCAGTGACTTTAATTCCTCAGCAGATGGATAAAAGATGCGCGTCTCCTGGTTCTGCCAGATGACCTCATTCGTTCCGGCCTCGATCTGACGCAGTGCTTCCTCATCAAGTTCCCCATTGAAATCAATCGTGATCACATCGCTTCCCATATGAAAGCCTACATTATCGTAGCCATATGCGGCGTGTACCAGGCCGCTCACAATGTGCTCACCGGAGTGCTGCTGCATCAGGTCAAAACGGCGCGCCCAGTCAATCATTCCATGCACCTGCGAGCCAATCTCCAGCGGCGCGTCAGTGTAATGGATCAGTTCGCCTTCTTTTTCATGGACCTCCAGAACATGAACCACACCCGCCAAAGCGCAACGAGGGATCGTTTCCTCCACCGGCTGCAAAATTCCCATATCATATGGCTGTCCGCCGCCCTCCGGATAGAACGCCGTCGCGGTGAGCACAATTTCATAGCCTTTTTTCCCCTCGCGGCAGTCAAGTACCATCGCAGTGAATTCTTTTATATATGCGTCCTGATAATACAGCCTTTCTGTTTCCATCTTATTCGCTTCCCTTTCTAAGCAGCGTTCCCCGCACAAAACCCTTTTTTCAGGCAAACTCGCCTCTCAATCATGCCGCTCGTCGTTCTCCCAGCACTCACAGAACCGCGCAGAAAATGCGGGCGGTTCGTCTTTTACATAGAGATGCGACGTATCTCCAAACGAGCTCATCCGAAAGCTGACAATGCCCTTCCGCCGCTCTTCCGTCACAATCGTACTGACGGACGTCGGCGCTGAACAAAGCCCATGCCAGAGCGCCATCGGCGAAACGCCGATCAGATGCCCGATCAGGACACAGGTCACTCCGAAATGACAGAAAAACACAAGCGTGTCATTGTTCCCCTGCTCCGCTCGATAGATGTGACCATCCCGCACGTAGCCATATTTTGCCAGAAGCGCATCGAAGTTCTCTGTCACCCAGCGATACTCTTCTCCGACCTTTCCTTCACTCATAATCGACGGCTCATACCACTCGTCATAGCGGTAAAAGCGCTCGTCCTGTACCCAGTCCTGCGGCAGCCAGTCCCAGCAGACCGGGGAATCCTCACGGTCCGGACGATTAATCCGCGGCGCAAACTCGCGCAGCCAGGCGCATTCCGTCGCCGTTCGGTTCATTCGTTTCAATGTCAGCGACGCGGTATCCCTTGCCCGGCCAAGCGGAGATACATAAAAATCGCGGACATCCAGCTTCGCAATCCGCTCGGAGAGATATTCCGCCTCTTTCCAGCCTTTTTCTGTCAGAGAATCAATCGTATAGTCCGGATCGCCGTGTCGTATCAATATCAGTTTCAAAATTCCATATCCTCCCCTATGCATTTCAATACCATTTGCTGCAAGCAAAGAATATCATAAATGGGCAGGTTGTTCAATGAGATTTTGGGCTTACAGCAACATATTTAATTTCACCGCCGGTTTCTTTTTTCTCTCCCATGTCTTCACCATCTGCTCCCGCAAAAACGCCAGAAACCCATCAATCTTTCCGGTCTTATCGAATACGGTCAGTGCCATGTAATATGTCTTTTTATCCTCCTCGAACAGCACCAGAGGAGGATAGTCATGTGTCATGAGGTAATAATTCAGTAAAGTCCGCCCCAGGCGTCCATTCCCGTCAGCAAACGGATGGATTTCTTCAAAACGCAGGTGAAAATACGCGGCTATGGTCATGACATCTTTGCCTTCCTCTTCTTTTACTTCCTCCAGAAGTTCCTGCAGCTCCATCTCCACATCCTCCGGTGCTGCACCGACGCCGTCCCCTGTCACATAATCATGAATTTTAAATTTCCCAGGACGCTCCCCTTTCTGATAACGGGTCTGATCATAGCATCCTGTCATCAGACGGCGATGCAGTTCACATATCAGTTCCACGGTGAGTTCTTCCTTCTTAGCCACACACTCCAGCAGGAAATCAAAACAATCCTTTTGATTTTTTATCTCAAACAGATTCCGAAGGTCACCTGTATAATTGATCACTCTGCCATTTTCAAAAATTTCTCTGGTATCATGCAGGGTAATCTCTTCATTCTCAATTTTTCCGGAATGATAAGCAAAAATAATGCGGAAGTTGTCTAACAGTACGCGGTAATCCGCTGCTGTATTTCTCTGCTCCTGTTTCCATCGGGAAACGATCTGTTCAAAACTCATCCCACGTCCTCCTGTCGCCATGTATCCTTCTGCCAGTATACCACACTCTCACAAAGCGCAGGGATTTATTTTTGATTCCATCTTTTTTTTCACTGTTTTCCAATCCATAAGCTTCTCCCTTCATTTTTAAATCGCAACATACAATCACCTTCCTCGCGCGTCCGGCGGCAGCCGGAAAATACCTCGCGCGGCCGTTTGCATAAAAAGAGCCTGATTTTCCCAAATCAGACTCTCACGCAAATATATCCCTTTATGAATCGAGCAGAACAAATAACACAGGCCATGAATCCGCCCTGCACTTAAAAAGCTGCCATAAACAGCTGTAAAAAGGCTATTAACCTTTCGTGAATTTGTTTGGACTATAGCATTTTTGAAGATTCGTGTCAAGACATAACTACAGGCTTTCTGCTGAAAATACAATATCAGGTTAATTGTATATTCCCGTTATAATTCTGCTTTCTGCGGCTCTATCGTTTTCACACCCAGGAAAAAATACAGCAGATGACACACCCATACAACAGCCAGAATCGCGCGTCCCACAGGAACTCTTGACATCATGGCGAATCCGAGCGCCATAATGACCGTCACTGTGCAGACAATCCGCAGCTTTGTCTTCATGGTCATCCCCTCGCCTTTGACAAAAGTCTCCAGATTATTTTTGTACAGCTTCGTTCCCTTGAACCAGCTGTTCAGCTTTTCCGAGCTTTTTCCAAAACAAAATGCCGCAAGCATCAAAAAGGGAACGGTCGGAAGAATCGGCAGAACCGTGCCAACTGCTCCTAATCCTAAAAACAAAAATCCCAATACTGTGTATACTATCTTCTTTACTCTCATGAAATCCTCCTGTGATTCTGCGCTTCCAGTTCCATTGAGCCGTCCGTCTGGACACATCATCCAAGGCATTGCAATAAAGCGCTCCATCCGGACAGCCCAAATTTTCGTTGACAGATAAGGCTATCTTTTGTTATATTTATCTAACCAAAACAAGGCGATTCTAACATGAATATAAAAATCAGTCAATTATTTTTTGCGTCAATGTAGAACGACATGTAGTAGAAACAAAGAAAGAAATGAAGGAAAGAGGTACAAAATAATGATGATTGATAAACGGCTGATCGGCACGGTCAGCGGAAGCATGAAATACATCATCGGGAATGTGATCTTTCAGTGGTGTTCGTTATTGGCAAATATCGTCATGATGACAGGCATCACAAGATATCTCGCGGGTATATTTGCTGATAGAACAAATGAAGCGCTCTGGTCAGCCGGTCAGGTCACGATTGCGGTCATTCTGGCAGCGATCGCAGTGCGTTTCGTCTGTACGCTGGGCGCTTCGCGGATGAGTTTCCTCTCATCGAAGGCTGTCAAACGAACGCTGCGGGCGCAGATTTATGAAAAGCTGCTGCGCCTGGGTGCTTCTTATCATGAACAGGTGCAGACTTCCGAGGTTGTACAGGTAGCTGTGGAGGGTGTGGATCAGCTGGAAACCTATTTCGGCGCATATCTGCCCCAGTTTTTTTATGCCATGCTGGCTCCGCTGACACTCTTCGTCTATCTGTGTACCTTTAATGTGCCCTCGGCCATCGTCCTGCTGGTATGTGTGCCTCTGATCCCAGTGGCGATTGCAGCGGTGCAGACCTGGGCGAAAAAGCTGCTCAGTAAATACTGGGGACAGTATACCGCTCTGGGCGATACCTTTCTGGAAAATCTGCAGGGTCTGACCACACTGAAAATCTATCAGGCAGATGAATTTAAACAGCAGGAAATGAATGAGGAGGCGGAAAAGTTTCGCCGCATCACCATGAAAGTACTGACCATGCAGCTGAATTCTATCACCATCATGGATTTTATCGCCTATGGCGGCGCGGCACTGGGTATCATCATGGCCGCTACGCAATATCGGGCAGGACATGTCAGCCTTGCGGGCTGCCTGCTCATCATCCTGCTTGGCGCGGATTTCTTTCTGCCCATGCGCCAGCTTGGTTCCTACTTTCACATCGCCATGAACGGCATGGCAGCCAGTGACAAGATCTTCCGCCTGCTGGATTTGCCGGAAGCAGAGCAAAAAACTGCCGAACGGATGGAAACGACCGCTCGCTTTGCGAAGAGCGAACTTCCGGCGGATGGAAATATTATCCTGCGAGAGCTTCGATTTTCTTATAACGCAGAATCAGCCGCTCCTGCTGCAAAAGATGAAGGTGCCAGGCCATCCCCTCACTCTGCAAAGGATAAAGGCAATATAGTATCCTCTGGCGCTGCAAAAAATGAAAGTAACAAAGCATCTTCTCACGCCGCGCAGCATCCGGCTGACAGATCGGCGGATGCTGCTATTACTATAAACGCACAAGATCATGCACCGGATCGGGAAGTCCTGCATGGGATTCACATGGAATTCCCCGGAGGAAGCTTTATCTCCATCGTAGGAGAATCCGGCTGCGGCAAATCTACGATTGCCTCCATCCTGATGGGACGAAATCGCAATTATCATGGCAGCGTTACCATTGGCGGTATAGAATTGCGGGAAATCAGGGAAGCAAGTCTGATGGAAAGCATTACCTACGTCAGTCACCAGAGCTATCTCTTCAAAGGCACCATCCGCGACAATCTTCTGATGGGCAACCCAAATGCCAGCGATGAAAAACTGTGGAAAGTCCTTGAGCAGGTAAAGCTGGCAGACTTTCTGAGAGGAAATGCCTCCTCTGCGCAGGCGGGTTTTGCTGACAAAGCCCACACAAAGGAGGAGAACACGGCAGACGGTCTGGATACCCGCCTGACCGAACAGGGCGGCAACCTCTCCGGCGGACAGCGGCAGCGGCTTGCGCTGGCACGGGCGCTGCTCCATGACAGTCCGATTTATATTTTCGACGAAGCCACTTCCAATATCGACGTAGAAAGTGAAAACGATATTATGGCACAGATTCATGCCCTGGCAAAGCGAAAAACGGTGATTTTAATCTCTCACCGCCTGGCGAACGTGACAAATTCTGACCGCATTTATGTGATGGATGCCGGAGTTGTCGTTGAGGAAGGGAAGCATAAAGCGCTTCTTGCAAAGAATGGCTGCTACGCCGCACTCTGGAGGGCGCAGCAAAGTCTGGAAAAATATGGGACCGCCCATGAAAATTCGCTTCGCAAAGGACGAACCTGTGAAAAGGATGGTGAGTGAGCATGAACAGCAAAACCTTAAATAACGGTACTCCAGATAACAAAATTTTGAAAAAAAGAAGCGGTTTTACCGTGATGCTGCGGCTGATCGGCCTGGTAAAGCCGCTGACGGGATATATGATTCTGGCCATCTGCATGGGACTGGCAGGTCACTTATGCGCCACCTTCATTACTGTATTCGGCGGCTATGCCGTGCTTGACTTGCTGGGAATGGATACGCCGTTCCCGCTCGGCGCGGTTTTCGCCTGTGTAATTCTGTTTGCCGTCCTGCGGGCGGGGCTGCGTTACGGGGAACAGGCCTGCAACCATTTTATTGCATTCAAGCTGCTGGCGCTGATCCGTGACAAAGTATTTCGCGCGCTGCGGAAGCTCTGCCCTGCTAAACTGGAAGGGCGTGACAGGGGCGATCTGATCTCTGTCATCACCTCCGATATCGAGCTTCTGGAAGTCTTCTACGCTCATACCATCTCCCCGGCAGCCATCGCTTTTTTGTACACGGTGCTTTTGTGTCTGTTTATCGGCTCTTTCCACTGGGTACTTGGACTGCTGGCGCTGGCCGCATATCTGGTGATTGGCATTGTCATTCCGCTGGCAGCCTCCCGCTTAAGTGGAGATACGGGTATGCAGTTCCGCACAAAATCCGGTGAGCTCTCCAGCTTTGTACTGGAAAGTATGCGCGGGCTTACCGAAACCATCCAGTATCATCAGGGCAACAAACGTCTGGCAGAAATGAACGCACAGACAGACGCCCTCTCCAAAGACGAGGAACGGATGAAACAAAATCAGGGACTGAACAGTGCCGTGACGAATACCGTCATTCTGTTTTTTGACTGCATGATGCTTTTTATCTCGTCTTCGCTCTTCTGCCAGGGGAAGGTAACCTTTGCAGGGGTGCTGATCCCCACCATAGCACTCTTTTCCTCCTTCGGTCCGGCAGTCGCACTGGCCGCTCTTGGCAGTACCCTGCAAAACACGTTTGCGGCAGGCAACCGGGTTCTGGATATTCTGGAGGAATCACCGGTCACAGAGGAAATCTCCGGACAGCCGGAAGTCCGTTTTCACGGAGCATCCGCAGAACACGTAACCTTTTCCTATGGGGACACACAAAAACCTTCTCACTCCGTAACAGATAAGACCTCCATGAAAAGACCGGCACAGGCTATGGAAGTGCCCCTTCCCTGCGGTCAGCAGCAGACCGATTCGCCCATGCAGATTTGCTTCGCAAAGGGCGAATCTATGGAATCTTCATCTGAAATCATTTTACAGGATGTCTCTGTTGATTTCCCGGAGCATCAGATCATCGGTATTACCGGCAAAAGCGGCAGCGGAAAATCTACCCTGCTGAAGCTGCTGATGCGCTTCTGGACGATAAATCAGGGAACGATCACGATTTCCGGAACCTCCGTAGATCAGATTAACACGGCAAACCTTCGCGACATGGAAAGCTTCGTCACACAGGAGACACATCTTTTCCACGACAGCATCCGCAACAATCTGCGGATTGCCAGACTGGGCGCTACCGACGAGGAGATTGAGACTGCCTGCAAAAAAGCATCCGTCCATGATTTCATTATGACACTTCCGCAGGGATATGATACCCCCGTAGGCGAGCTGGGGAGCACGCTCTCCGGAGGGGAACGGCAGCGGCTGGGGCTCGCGCGGGCGTTTCTTCATGATGCGCCGTTCTTATTGCTGGACGAACCAACCAGCAACCTCGACAGTCTGAATGAGGCTGTCATTCTGCGGTCACTGGAAGAAGAACAGGAAGGCAAGACCATCGTACTGGTCTCCCATCGGCAATCCACCATGCGGATCGCTGATAAAACGTATTCCGTAGAGCATGGGAGAGTAAGCTGAGTTTTCTCTCCCATGTTTTCACCATCTGCTCCCGCAAAAATTCCAGGAAGCCATTGATTTTCAGCCATTTCTCCTCATCGCTATCTGCCCCGCCTTCCTCAAAAGATAACGATGCCGCTTCAAGAGTGCGAAGCGTGGTCCATGGCGGTGCAGCCAACTCAGTATCATTGGACAGAAAATCACCATGTTCTTCCAAAGAGAATCTCAACGCACCCATTCTCGTTGCATCGTATACACCCAACAGATAATCACTTTCTGTCAGCTTCTTTGGTTTACGTTCTTCTTTCCTTGCACGAATTGCTTCCCGCCGATTCATTAATGTCCGTCCCCACCGATCCGGGCTTGAATCCGAAAAAATTCCAAACTGATTCTTATCCATCGGCGCATATTGACGCCCCGCATATAAATATAAATCAGGGTCAAAAAACATCCCCCGATCCTTATTCAACCAGCTTTCATCATACTCAAATGAAAAGATTTCTTTTCCTCTGCTTTCCGAAACATACAACCGTCCCATAAGCTGTGGTTCCGTACTCATCCAATCCGCGTATACAAATATTATTTTCTCACTCTTCATCCCCGGCATCTTTCTTCCTCCTGGGTGCCCTTTTTGCGGTTTTAAGCTCCAGATCCTGCGGCTTTCGGCCAAGCTCATCATCTTTGGCAATCAGCAGAAGATCCTTATCCATATTATTTAAAGCATGCAGAACCGCAGCATAAGCCCCCATTGACACAGAGGGACTCCCCTTCTCAATCGACCATAATGTCGCCCTGCTGATTCCCGCCCTCTCCGAAACCAGTTCTCCAGAAAGCTTCCGCCGAAGTCTCGCAAGCTTAATCTGCTCACCCATAGTTTCTAGTATAACGTTCTGTATTTAACTCGACTTTTTCAGCGGGAGTGTATCCA
>JAJQCQ010000037.1 GCA_021202635.1 Lachnospiraceae bacterium
CTACTTGGCGTGGCTTTTAGATTCATCTACTCTGGCTAGGGTGTGACCTGTAACCGCCAAAGTTTGCTGTGTATCTTTCTGATGGTTGTACGAGCCGTCCCCGCCAAAAGCCGCTGCGCGTCTTTCGGCGGTGCACGGGCTGTCGCCCTATAAAATCAGAAAGCCTGGTCCGCTTACGTGCAAGCACGACGCTGCCCAGGTTTTCTGATTTTGCACGGCTCGTAGCTTTCGTGTCAGTTGTCCTCTGGTTTGCCTTCGGTAGTGTAGACCTGGCGCTTGCGGGCCATCTCGTCACTTTCGAGGTATTCGTCGTAGGTCGTGATCTTGTCGATCAGGGTGCCGTTTGGCAGAATTTCCATGATGCGGTTTGCAGTCGTCTGTACGATCTGGTGGTCGCGCGAGGAGAAGAGGATGACGCCCGGGAATTTCATCATGCCGTTATTCAGGGCGGTGATGGATTCCATATCCAGATGGTTCGTCGGCTCATCGAAGATCAGAATATTCGCGCCGGAGATCATCATCTTGGAAAGCATGCAGCGCACGCGTTCACCGCCGGAGAGAACACGCATTTTCTTGACGCCGTCGTCTCCGGCAAAGAGCATTCTGCCGAGAAATCCGCGCACATAGGTGGCGTCCTTGATCTCAGAATAGCCGGTCAGCCAGTCGACGATGGTCAGGTCATTGTCGAATTCTTTGGAGCTGTCCTTCGGGAAGTAAGCCTGCGTGGTGGTGACGCCCCATTTGTAATGGCCTTCATCCGGTTCCATTTCGCCCATCAGGATCTGGAAGAAGGTAGTCTTAGCCAGCTCATTGCTGCCGACAAAGGCAACCTTGTCGTCGTGGCCGAGGGTGAAGGTCAGATGATCCAGAACCTTTACCCCGTCAATGGTCTTGGAAAGGTTTTCAACGATCAGAACCTCATTTCCGATCTCACGGTTGGGACGGAAATCAATGTAGGGGTATTTTCGGCTCGAAGGCTTGATGTCATCGAGCTGGATTTTTTCGAGGGCACGTTTTCGGGAGGTCGCCTGCTTGGATTTAGAGGCGTTCGCCGAGAAACGGGAGATAAATTCCTGCAGCTCCTTGATTTTCTCTTCCTTTTTGCGGTTTGCTTCTTTCATCTGACGGATCAGCAGCTGACTGGATTCATACCAGAAATCGTAGTTTCCGGCATACAGCTGAATCTTGCCATAATCGATGTCTGCGATCTGCGTGCATACCTTATTCAGAAAATAGCGGTCATGGGAAACTACGATAACCGTATTGTTAAAATTAATCAGAAATTCCTCGAGCCAGCTGATGGCATCCAGGTCGAGGTGGTTTGTCGGCTCGTCGAGAAGCAGAATATCCGGGTTGCCAAACAGTGCACGTGCCAGCAGTACTTTCACTTTTTCATTACCGTTCAGATCTTTCATCAGACTGTAATGGAGTTCGGTATCGATGCCGAGTCCGTTTAAGAGAGTGGCAGCATCGGATTCTGCTTCCCACCCGTTTAACTCTGCAAATTCCCCCTCCAGCTCGCTGGCGCGGATGCCGTCCTCATCAGAAAAGTCTTCTTTTGCGTAGATCGCATCCTTTTCCTTCATGATGTCATAGAGACGCTGGTTTCCCATGATGACTGTGTCCAGGACCGGGAATTCATCGTATTTGAAATGATCCTGCTCCAATACAGACAGCCTTTGTCCCGGAGTCATCGTCACGTCGCCTTTCGTCGTCTCCAGCTTTCCGGAGAGAATCTTCAGAAAGGTGGACTTTCCGGCTCCATTGGCTCCGATCAGGCCATAGCAGTTGCCTTCGGTAAACTTGATATTGACATCTTCAAAAAGCGCTTTTTTGCCGATTCGAAGGGTTACATTGTTTGCACTAATCATAATAAAATCCTCTTAAAAAATAGCTGGAGGCCGTGTAACTGTGAAGGTACAGAACAGTTACGCAATAACAAAAACGATTTACGCCATCCGCGGTGAAAGGGTGACAGACTGCCGCAGCAGGGAAATTCGTGTCGGCGGCATACTTTTTCATTATACACAAATTTCCCCTCCTTTCAAGGGGAAATTAGCGCAGGTCTCTCATTCAAAATCGAAGTGCGATTTTGCTGTCCGGTAAACATGCGAGAAGCATGCGCAGTGGTCAGCGAAATTGCTCTGGCAGATGTTTCAGCTTCCGCAGAAGCTTCAGCGGAAGAATCGGCTCCCAGATGGCTTCCGCGACCATGTAACGGATGCGGTTGACCGGAAGATAAGGCAGAACCTCCTCATCCTGAAAAATGTGAAGCTTTTCGGGTGGCGCTCCCTTGGCGTCTTTTCGCAACAAAAGCCTGTCATTCGTCCCGATCCAGAACCAGCGGTGATCAATCTGGATGCGGATACGCCAGCCGACAAAACGATGATTTGGCAAACGGTACTGATTTGGAGCCAGATGGCTGGTTCCGTCATTTTGTTTGTCTGCGGCGTATGGTATATACTCCAGTGAACCGGACGGAAGCTTTTTCAGTATCCCTTCTGTTTCATCCCAGCCAGAGGAGAATGCATCTGAGACTTTCCCGGAATTGTACTGTACCCGATAAACCAGCTTACGCTTGAACGCAGAGTAATTCTGCGGCCTGCGTTCTGTCCTTTCTGCCTGCCGGATCGCTCCAAGAATAAAATCGGAAGACTCCGTTCGCTTTTGCGCAAGAAGCGTACGCACATGCTCATAATCAATGGGGGCGGGCGGGTTTTCCACCGGGTTGCCTTTGGATTTGAGCTTTCGATGGGAAAGACCAAAAGCATCCAGAATAAGAGCGACCTTCTCACTGTTGCGATGTCCGGCAAAAAAAGGTTTTTCGAATAAAATACTGAAACAGCAGGCGTGGAAGGAATTCGTAAAAATACAGTCTGCGTGAAGCAGGTAGCCGAGCCATTCTTCAATGCCGATCGCATAGCGCAGCGTGTAATCAACATCGGGGTAAGCGGCAAGCCGTCCGCCGCCCACGGGAAGATCGGTGATCTCGATGATCTTCTGGTTGTGTGCCCGGGCATAAAGCGCTGCCTGCCGGATCGTTTCTTTGGCCTGCTCCATGACATAATAGAGCAGTACATAATGCTCTTCCGGGGGCTTTACACTGATCTTTTCGTAAAAATCCCGCTCGTGCAGCAGCACCGGGTCGAGCACCACGGGTGCCGGAAGGTCGGAGTTCTGCTCAATGTATTGCTGCAGCGTCTTTTCCCGCACAGAAATGCGGTCAAAGTCATTTAAATAATGAAAGAACTGCTCTGTCTCCTCCCTGGTTGTGGCAAAATGGGTGCCGCGGCTGGCGGCATAGGCGATCTTTTTTTTGTTCTCCATACAAGTGCTGCCAAGGAAAAAACCGCGGTCATATCCGAAGTCCGGCGTGTTTTTCCAGATCACATCGGTTGCGCAGATATAGCAGTCAAACCCCGGATCCTCTACTTCGAGAAGATCGGAGTCATAGCATTTTTTGGTGCGGATGTAGTTCCGGTCAATAAAATCCTGGAATTTATCACAGCGGATCTCTCGTTCCTTCTGAAGAGGCTGCCACAGCTCCATTTTTTCTTTTATATAGTCCAGATTATCCTGATACTGCTCTTGCTCCTGCGGGTCAGTAATCGTGCCGCCCTTTGCCAGCTTGGCTTCATATTTCTTTTTATAATATTCATAAGGGTGGCGCAGGTTAAATCCCTCATAATAATTCGGTTTATAGCTGAGTACGGTACAGTCAATGCCGTTTTTGATCAAAAACTGCTGAAATGCCCATGTGTGGAGTGGGCAGGCGAAATTCAGCCCTTTGGAATACATATTAATAGAAATAATACCGATTTTCATAAAATGTCTCCTTTGTCTGTGCCGGTATTTCTCATCGTGTAACGGTTTGGTACCTTTGCAATTACCCAGTGTTGTTACAGACCACATCTGTGCCTGTACAGAGGCAGCCTGCTGATGACAGGCAAAGTATAACATTTGTATTTCATAATTGCAATGAGAAAAGAACGATGGAGGAGGCGGTTGATTTTTTTTTGAGTGCGGGTTATGATATGGAAGGAAAAAACAGAAGGAAGGGCAACAGATGAAGATCGGTATTATATCTATCAATGCGCATACGAAGAATCTGAATTTTGCGTGCCCGCTCCACAGCTGGGCTTTTCAGCAATTTTTGCGTCAAAATGGCTATGAGAGTGAGATCCTGGATTACAGGCCGAATTATGACCATGGATTTCAGGCGAGAAATCCCTACCGGACCTATCAGAAGAGCTGTATGAAGCGACAGAAGGAGCTGGCCTCAGCGCATGGAGAAGAGGAGGAAAAAGCAGCCAGAAAACGGCTGGAGCGGGATGAGATGTTTCGGGATGGTTACCGGGCGCTTGGAAAGCGCAGGGAAATCCGCTATGATAAGTTTCAGAATTTTATCGATACCTATTATGAAAAGACGGAAAAATGTTATACGACAGCCCTTCTGGAGGTGGAAGACCCCGGTTTTGACTGTTACATCTGCGCGACGGATGTGATCTGGAAATACAATCCGGCGGAAGGGTATGATCCTGGTTTTTTCCTGGCCAGCCGGGCGATGGAAAATAAAGGCAAAATTGCATATGCCGCCAGCCGCGGGGTACCAGGGGAATATACGGAAGAGCAGAAAAAGGTATTTTTTCATTATCTGGAAGATTTTGATTTCCTCTCTGTGCGGGAAGAGAGCCTGAAGACTTATATAGAGGATAACTCGAATCTCGAGGTGCAGACGGTTCTGGATCCCGTGCTCCTGCACGACGCCTCTTTTTATGAGAAAATCCTGGTCAGACCGCCCGAGGAGCATTATGTACTGCTTTACTATGTGATGGAAAAAGCAACCGGTACGATTGAGGCGGCTGCCGCATACGCCAGAGATCATGGCATGAAAATTGTTGAGATCACAGATTTGCCGCTGGCGGACGGGCGTCTGGGACAATATCCGGACTTAGACCGGGTGTACCGGTATGAGATTGGAGTAGAAGAGTGGCTCGGGTATCTTCGCTATGCAGATTATATTTTTACGAACTCGTTTCATGCGACCTGCTTCAGTATTCTGTTTCGGAAGGAATTTCAGACAGGGTTCCGTCTGGGAGACAAGCTGTCCCATCTGTTGAAGCTGTTTGGACTTTCAAAGAGGAGAATCCGGAAGGAAAAAGAACCGGGAGCAATTGACTATGAGAAGGTTTTCCGAATATTAAAGGAAAAACGGCAGGAGTCGTCTGCCTGGATTCTGCACGCGCTGGCCGCTGTGGAGAGCCGGAAACGTCCGGTGCGGGATTATGATACCTGGAAAAAGGAAATTGTGTATCCTTTCTTTTGCGAAGGCATGCCGGAACACAGTGTCAGAATCAAAAACGATGGGGAAAGCCATCTGCCGGAGGGCGTATCTTTCGGCAGAGGAGGCTCAGCGTCCGGCTGGTTTGTGCGAATCCGGATTGTGGATGACTGGTTTTACTGTAAAAAGGATGGCAGCCTGGTGCGTGCCGAAAGCTTCATCAGACTTGTTTGCAATGAACCGGGGAGGCTTCTTGGCCGTGTCTTTGCGCTTGCGAACAGAAAGGATCTGCAGCTGCGCATCGTATTGCGGCAGGCGTTGCGAAGGGATGGCCCGGCTTTGGCGGAAGCATATCTGTTTGCGCCCGGAGAGCGGATTCCATATCTTCCGGTCGGAGAGATTGATGAGATGCGGGCAGATTTGACGAACACGGGATGATATGGAATCTTCTGTACAGCAAAAAGTACAAAATTTTGCGGAAATTGGCCGAAAAAACAAAAACCGGAAATAGACAAAGAGAATAATCTGTGATAAAATAAAATCCAAATGAAAGAATTCCCGGACAGAACACGGCTGTTATCACACACCATGAGCTGTTCGGCGCTTTTCTTATCATGCACACGGGCGAATTTGGACCGTCCGGCGCAAAGTAAAACGGTGAATGCCGTTTACTATATAAATTAAGGAGGTAATATTCCAATGGCAAGAAAAATGAAGACCATGGATGGTAATCATGCCGCGGCTCATGCATCTTATGCATTTACAGATGTTGCTGCGATTTATCCGATTACCCCGTCCTCTGTTATGGCAGAGGCGACTGACGAGTGGGCGACACAGGGACGCCTGAACATCTTTGGACAGACCGTTCAGGTGACAGAGATGCAGTCTGAGGCGGGTGCTGCAGGTACCGTACACGGTTCTCTGGCGGCAGGCGCGCTGACTACTACATACACTGCTTCTCAGGGTCTGCTTCTGATGATTCCGAACCTGTATAAGATTGCCGGTGAGAGACTTCCGGGTGTATTTAATGTATCTGCCCGTGCTCTGGCGAGCCATGCACTCTCTATCTTTGGCGATCATTCGGATGTGTATGCCTGTCGGCAGACCGGCTGTGCGATGCTCTGTGAGTCCAGTGTACAGGAGGTTATGGACCTGACACCGGTAGCACATCTTGCAGCGATCAAGGGACGCATTCCGTTTATTAATTTCTTTGATGGTTTCCGTACCTCTCATGAAATCCAGAAGATCGAGACCTGGGATTATGAAGATCTGAAAGATATGACCGATTTCGACGCGATCCAGGCGTGGAGAGACCAGTGCCTGAATCCGAATCATCCGTGCCAGAGAGGTTCTGCTCAGAACCCGGATATCTTCTTCCAGGCACGTGAAGCCTGCAACCCGTACTATGACGCGCTTCCGGCGATCGTTCAGGAGTACATGAACAAGGTCAATGAGAAGATTGGTACCGATTATAAGCTGTTTAACTACTATGGCGCTCCGGATGCTGAGAAGATCATCATCGCGATGGGTTCCGTATGCGATACGATCGAGGAGACGATCGACTATCTGCGCGCAGCTGGCGAGAAGGTCGGCGTGGTGAAGGTTCGCCTGTATCGTCCGTTCTGTGCGGATGCTCTGATTGAGGCGATTCCGGATACGGTAAAGCAGATTTCCGTACTTGACCGTACAAAAGAGCCGGGCAGCCTTGGCGAGCCGCTGTATCTTGATGTTGTAGCCGCTCTGAAGGGCAGCAAGTTTAATGACACGCCGATCTACACAGGACGTTATGGCCTTGGTTCTAAGGACACGACTCCGGCACAGATCGTTGCTGTTTACAACAATACTGAGAAGAAGAGATTTACGATTGGTATCGTGGATGACGTGACGAATCTTTCTCTGGAGACCGGCGCTCCGCTGGTAACGACTCCGGAAGGGACGACGAACTGCAAGTTCTGGGGACTTGGCGCAGACGGTACGGTTGGCGCGAACAAGAACTCCATCAAGATCATCGGCGATAACACGGATATGTACGCGCAGACGTATTTTGATTATGACTCCAAGAAGTCCGGCGGTGTGACGATGTCCCACCTTCGTTTCGGTAAGAAGCCGATCAAATCCACTTATCTGATTCACAAGGCAGATTTCGTTGCCTGCCACAATCCTTCCTATGTACGCAAGTACAACATGGTACAGGAGCTGGTAGACGGCGGTACCTTCCTTCTGAACTGCTCCTGGGATATGGAAGGCCTTGAGAAGCACCTTCCGGGACAGGTGAAGGCATTCATCGCGAACCACGGGATTAAGTTCTACACCATCGACGGTGTGCAGATCGGTATCGAGACTGGCATGGGCCCGACACGTATCAATACGATCCTTCAGTCTGCGTTCTTCAAGCTGACCGGTATCATTCCGGAAGAGCAGGCGATTGACCTCATGAAGGCTGCTGCAAAGGCTACCTATGGCCGCAAGGGCGACGATGTGGTACAGAAGAACTGGGCAGCGATTGACGCCGGCGCAAAGCAGGTGGTAGAGATCCAGGTTCCGGAGAGCTGGAAGACGGCGGAAGAGGAAGACATCATCGCAAAAGATGTGACCGGCAGCAGAGAAGATGTCGTGAAATTTGTAAATACCATCCAGCACGCAGTAAATGCACAGGAAGGCAACAATCTTCCGGTATCTGCGTTTAAGGATTATGTAGACGGTACAACGCCGTCCGGCGCAGCTGCCTATGAGAAGCGTGGCATTGCAGTAGATATTCCGGTATGGAATCCGGACAATTGTATCCAGTGTAACCGCTGCTCTTATGTATGCCCGCATGCAGTAATCCGTCCGGTAGCGATGACGGATGAAGAAGTGGCTGCAGCTCCGGCTGATATGAAGACCCTGCCGATGACCGGTATGGCTGGCTATAAATTTGCGATCGTTGTATCTGCTCTTGACTGCACTGGCTGCGGTTCCTGCGTGAATGTATGCCCGGGCAAGAAGGGTGAGAAGGCGATCACGATGCAGAATATGGAAGCAAACGCGGAATCCCAGAAGTACTTCGATTACGCAGTAGAGCTTCCGGCAAAGACGGATGTGATCGACAAATTCAAAGAGAATACCGTGAAAGGCTCTCAGTTCAAACAGCCGCTGCTTGAGTTCTCAGGCGCGTGCGGTGGCTGCGGTGAGACTCCGTATGCGAAGCTGATCACACAGCTCTTCGGTGATCGGATGTACATTGCGAACGCGACAGGCTGCTCCAGTATCTGGGGGAACTCTTCACCGTCTACTCCGTACACCGTAAACGCGCAGGGCAAGGGCCCGGCATGGGACAACTCCCTGTTTGAGGACAACGCTGAGTTCGGTTATGGTATGCTGCTGGCACAGAGAGCGATCCGTGACGGTCTGAAGACCAAGGTAAAGGCTCTGCTTGAGTGCGACTGCTGCGGCGAGGATGTAAAGAGTGCGGCACAGGAATGGCTGGATACCTTCAGTGTAGGCGCGACCAATGGTATTGCTACCGATAAGCTGATCGCGGCATGTGAGGCCTGCGGCTGCGATGACTGCCAGGAAGTGCTCAAGGGCAAGGATTATCTGGCGAAGAAGTCACAGTGGATCTTCGGCGGCGACGGATGGGCATATGATATCGGCTTTGGCGGTGTAGATCATGTACTCGCGAGCGGCCAGGATATCAACATTATGGTATTTGATACCGAGGTTTATTCCAATACAGGCGGACAGTCATCAAAGTCTACTCCGACCGGTGCGGTAGCACAGTTTGCTGCGGCTGGTAAGGAAGTAAAGAAGAAGGATATGGCTTCCATCGCGATGAGCTATGGCTATGTATATGTAGCGCAGATCGCTATGGGTGCTGACTTCAACCAGACCGTGAAGGCAATCGCTGAGGCAGAGGCATATCCGGGACCGTCCCTGATCATCGCTTACGCTCCGTGTATCAACCACGGCATCAAGAAGGGCATGAGCAAGGCACAGACCGAGGAAGAGCTGGCTGTGAAATCCGGCTACTGGCATTGCTTCCGCTACAATCCGGCTCTGAAAGAAGAGGGCAAGGCTGCATTTACGCTTGATTCCAAGGCTCCGACAGAGGATTACAAGACCTTCCTCAACGGTGAGGTTCGTTACAATTCTCTGATGAGAGCAAATCCGGAGAGAGCGGAAAAGCTGTTCGACAAGTCGGAAAGCTATGCAAAGGAAAGATACGAATATCTGCAGAAGCTGATTACGCTTTACGGTGCAGAGTAATCCGGCTGCGGGAATACATGTAGATTCGCATGACAGGATAAAAACAAAGAAGAGGTTGTCCTTGAGGGCAGCCTCTTTTTTCACCAATAATTAAGAAACTACGAAACGATTACCGCATTGTTTTCGTTGAAATTTCGTAAAAAGGGAGTGGTTTTTCAATAAATATTGTGCTATAATACCAGTTAATGTATGAGTTATGAGTGAAAGATGTAACTGGGAAGATACGGAACAGTTACGAAATGAAAAGCTTTTGGGAGGGAGGAGAAAACGTGAAAGACGGCCAGACGCAGAAATTGCTGGGTGTGGAAGAGCTCCGCCAGATGATTGACCTCTATAATCCATGTACGGATGACTATCTTTTTGTGTTGGATTTTCAGACAGACTCTTACTATATATCTCCACATGCAAGGGAACGATTTCAGCTGCCGGGATGTTTTTTCCATGATGTGCAGAATAATCTGCTAAAGGTAACCTGTCCGGAGGATCGGCAGGCGCTGACGGACGATCTGACCGATATTATGTCTTCGGATCGAACCGCGCACAATCTGATTTATCGATGGATGGGTACAGATGGGCGTCCGGTCTGGATCAATTGCAGAGGACATGTCGTTCGCCAGGAGGGCACACCGGTATATATGGTGGGCTGTATCAATGAGATTGGGAAAAAACAGAAAGCGGACAATGTATCCGGTCTTCTGGGCGAGACAAGCCTGCAGCAGTATCTTCAGGGATATACAGATACAAAGCCGGACGGATACTTTCTCCGTCTTGGACTGGATAATTTCAAATCCATTAATGCGAAGCTTGGTATTGAATATGGAGATATGGTTTTGCGTCGGATGGGAGACTTCATCGTAAACTGTGTCCATGCGGATCAGCATTTCTATCGCATTATGGCGGACGAGTTTATGGTTGTGGACTTCCGTGGAGGTACGGCGAAGGACGCGATGGATCTGTACACAGAAATCCGCAGAATACTGGATCAGTATGTGGAAGAAAATCATTACGAAGCGTTTGTCACTGTTTCTGGCGGTATCTTGATGTGTCAGGATGTGCAGAATTTTTCCTGGTCACAGATTATGAAGCTGTCAGAATTTGCATTGACCGAAGCAAAGGTGCTGGGAAAAAATCGGGGGTATGTCTTTAAACAGGAGGATTACGATGCATTCCTGAAACGGAAATACCTTACACAGGCGCTGCGTCAGGCGGTCAGTGATAACTTTAAGGGGTTTGAGGTATATTATCAGCCGATTTTTCACTCGAAGGACAGTTCATTAAGCGGCGCCGAGGCCTTGCTGCGATTCCATTCCGATGATGTTCTGGTGATGCCGGCTGAGTTTATTGAGATACTGGAGGAGACCGGTCTGATTATTCCGGTAGGACGCTGGGTGCTTCAAGAGGCGCTGCGTTTCGCAAAGAAGTCCCAGGAGGTTGTACCGGATTTTCGGGTTAATGTCAATGTTTCCTACGTACAGGTGATGAAAAGCGATGTTGTGACTGATATTATGGAAGTACTGGAGCTCTATGATGTGAAGCCTTCTGACCTGATCGTGGAGCTGACCGAGAGCGGTCTGGTTGAGTCTGATACCTACTTCACCCGCCTCTGGAAACAGCTGAAGGAGAACGGTGTGCGGCTTGCCCTTGACGATTTCGGCACCGGATATTCGAATTTCCATTATCTGAACGAGCTTCGTCCTGATATTATTAAAATAGACCGTTCCTTTACGGTGCGTGCAATGTCGAATGAGTACGAGTTCAATCTGCTTTCCCTGCTTAATGGTATGGTTAAGAATCTTGAGCTGAAAGTATGCGTAGAGGGTGTCGAGACAGAAGAAGAGCGGGATAAGATTGCACTGCTTCCTCCGGATTACAGCCAGGGGTTTTTCTTCGGCCGTCCCTGTGCGCAGGCCGTCTTTGAAGAAAAATTCATTCGTCCGCTGATCGTTCAGGGGGGCAATGAGATTTACGCCTGATTGTCTTGGCCGAGCAGGTGCGTATGGAAGCAGGAAACTTTTGTGAAATAACTTCTGCATTTCGCACTGCCGGATATGTGAATTGCAAGTGATTCTTACCAGTAGAGATGCGAGAAATTTGCATCTCTTTTTTTCATGCGCAGAGCTGGGTAAGGTGTTTTGCGGCTTATGCCGCACCCGGCCGCAAATTTATAATTTTTTCAGTATTTGCAGGGTTATCAATTAGAAAGAGGTATGGTAGAATGTGTCTGATACTGAAAACAGAATTGGCTCGAGGAAAATATCGTGGACAAATTAGAGATGAAGGACATTCCTGTGCTGGAGGATACAGCGGGAGTGGAGGACGTTGAAGAAAAAACGGTTGAAAAAAGTGTCTCTGAGGACCGCAGCACTGAGGAAAAGGCAGCTTTGGAAGAAAACGCCGAAGAAGTACCTGCCAGAAGGGAAAACACGGAGACGGGAATGGTATTTGACGAAAAAGAAGACCGATCCGGTGTGAGCCTTTGGAGTAATATAAAGTCATTTCGCAGCAAGCTGGCGAATACACAGGTGATTCCGGAAGAAAGGAGAATCCCGGATAATCTCATTCCGATGGAACGCTTTTCACCGACGGCTGAGCGGGGGCTTACGCAGGAACAGGTGGATGACCGTATTTTCCGTGGACTGAAAAATACTGCCCCCGAGTCTCCGTCCAAATCCAAAAAGGAGATTATTTACAGCAATCTGTTTACGTATTTCAATCTGATTTTTTTCCTGATTGCGATTCTGCTGATTTTTGTCGGTGCATTCCGGGACATGACATTCCTGCCGATTATCGTGGCGAATACGTGTATTGGGATTTTTCAGGAGCTTCATGCGAAGAAGGTCCTCGACGAATTGACGATTCTGAACGCGCCAAAGTGTAAAGTGGTGCGTGATGGGAAGACAGAGGAGCTTCCGGCAGAAGACCTGGTTCTGGATGATATGGTTCTATTCTCTGCCGGGAATCAGATTCCGGCTGACGCGGTCATAGAGGAAGGGGAGGTACTGGTCAATGAGTCACTGATTACCGGTGAGTCCGATCAGGTGTCGAAGAAAAAGGGCGACCCTCTTTTATCCGGCAGCTTTATCGTGTCAGGAGAGTGCCGTGCGAGACTGGATAAAATTGGTGCGGATTCCTATGTTTCACAGCTTTCCCGGCAGGCGAAGGTGATGAATGAAGCGGAATCGTCTGAAATGATCCGATCTCTGAATAAGCTTGTAAAGATCGTCGGCATTCTGATTATTCCAATCGGGATTATTCTGTTCAGTCAGCAGTATTTTATCAATGAGTCCGGGGCGAAGGACAGTGTGACCGGGACAGTGGCAGCGATTATCGGGATGATTCCGGAAGGACTCTATCTTCTGACAAATGTTGCTCTGGCGGCGAGTGTGGCGCGTCTGGCGATGAAGAAGGTTCTTGTACATGATATGAAGTGCATTGAGACCCTGACCCGTGTGGATGTTCTTTGCGTGGACAAGACCGGTACCATTACGGATAATACGATGTCTGTAAAAAAGATGCTTCCGCTTCGTCCGGGGGAAGACACTGCACAGGAGGCTGCGTTCACAGCGGAAGAGCTTTCGGAAGCGGAGCTGGCAATTGGCGATTTTGCCGCTGCGATGGCTGTAGATAATATCACGATGAAAGCGCTCAAGGATTTCTTCCGCAAACGTACGGGGCAGCGCCCGGAGCAGATATTTTCATTTTCCTCTCAGTATAAATACAGCGGAGCTGTTTTTGAGGGTGTGAGCTATGTGCTGGGAGCTCCGGAGGTTGTGCTGCGGGAAAGCTATGCGAGCTTTGCACCATCGATTGAGCGGTACAGCCGGCAGGGATTCCGTGTGCTGGTGTTTGCACGGTACCAGGGAACGTTAAACGGCGGTGCGCTGAACCTGCCGGCAGATCCGATTGCCATGATTCTGCTGGCAAATCCAATCCGGCAAAATGCGACAGAGACATTTTCTTATTTTGAAGAACAGGGTGTGGAGATCAAAGTGATTTCCGGCGATAATCCGGTGACTGTTTCCGAGGTGGCCAGGGAAGCCGGTATCGCAAATGCGGAGCAGTATGTGGATGCGTCTACGCTTTACGAAGAAGAAGAAGTGCGAGCTGCCGCTCTGCGCTATACTGTGTTTGGACGTGTCTCACCGGAACAGAAGCAGATTCTGGTGCGTGCGTTAAAGGATGCCGGTCATACCGTAGCGATGACAGGAGATGGTGTGAATGACATCCTGGCACTTAAGGAAGCGGACTGCAGCATTGCCATGGCTTCCGGAAGTGATGCTGCCACGCAGGTATCGCAGCTGGTGCTTTTGGAATCGGATTTTTCCAGAATGCCATCCGTTGTGGCAGAGGGACGCCGTGTGGTAAATAACATTGAGCGGACTGCCAGCCTGTTTCTGGTAAAAAATATTTTTTCAATCTGTATGTCCATCCTGTCGATTATCTTTACGGTGAATTATCCGCTGGAACCGTCACAGATTTCACTGATCAGTATGTTTACGATCGGGATTCCGGCGTTTGTGATGTCGCTGGAGAGGAATACAGAGCGCATCCAGGGACATTTTCTGAGCAACGTCCTGTTCAAGGCGCTGCCTGGCGGTCTGACGGACTTCTTTGTCATCAGCGGCCTGTATCTGTTTTGCGTACAGTTTGGTGTAAATGAAAACGATCTGGCCACAGCCTGTACGATTGTACTGGCAATTGTGGGACTGATGGTTCTCTATCAGATTGCGTCGCCCATGACAAGATTCCACTGGATGCTCTGGTTTGCGATGGCGGCCGGCCTGATTTACTGCATGATCTTTATGCGCAATATTTTCGCAATTACCAGCATTTCCAGAAGCTGTATGATGCTGCTTGTGATTTTCGCGATCATTACAGAACCGACCTTCCGCTATCTGCGCCTCTGGATTAAGAAGCTGTCGGGTTTTTACGCCAGCCGCAGGACAAAAAAGAAATCAGCGTAAAAATGTAGTGGATTTTGTGGCCTTTTATGGTATAATATGCTCGATAAAAAACGGACGGAATGAAAGGAAGAAGCACGATGAAAAGAGTACTTTTGAAATTAAGCGGTGAAGCGCTTGCGGGCGATAAGAAGACCGGGTTTGATGAGCCGACGGTCACGAAGGTTGCTTTGCAGGTGAAGACGCTTTCCGGGCAGGGGATGGAGATTGGCATAGTGATCGGCGGCGGTAATTTCTGGCGCGGACGTTCCAGTGAACACATGGATCGTACGAAAGCGGATCAGATTGGTATGCTGGCGACGGTGATGAATTGCATTTATGTATCAGAAATTTTCCGTTCGGTCGGATTAAAGACTGCGGTGATGACACCGTTTGCCTGTGGTACGTTTACCGAATTATTCAGTAAAGACAAGGTAAATGAGTACTTCGCGGAAGGAACGGTTGTATTCTTTGCCGGAGGAACCGGGCATCCTTATTTTTCTACGGACACAGCGACCGTACTGCGGGCGATTGAGATTGAGGCAGAGACGATCCTGCTGGCGAAGTCGGTGGATGGGGTGTATGACAGTGATCCGAAGGATCATCCGGACGCGAAGAAGTACCATGAGATTTCGATACAGGAAGTGATCGACCGGCAGCTTGGAGTGGTAGACATGACTGCCTCCATTCTCTGCAAGGAGAACCGGATGCCGATGCTTGTCTTTGGTCTGAATGAGGAGAACAGCATTGTAAATACGGTAAACGGTACACTGGATGGCACGCGCGTGACGGTGTGAGCGCGCAAAGATGGATTCAGCACAGAATCATGCCGGAAAAATTTCTGTTTTACAAAATCGCAGGATTATAACAATTCGACAGCAGACGCTGTTACATAATGATAGAAAGGGACAATATCATGAATGAGAGAATTGCACCATATGACGAGAAGATGACAAAGACTTATAACAATCTGCTTGAGGAGTTTGGCACAATCCGTGCCGGACGTGCGAATCCGAATGTCCTAAGCAAGATTCGTGTGGATTATTATGGTACGCCGACGCCACTGCAGCAGATTGGCAATATCACAGTTCCGGAGCCGAGGGTGCTTCAGATTCAGCCATGGGAGGCTTCTATGGTGAAAAAAATTGAAAAGGCAATCATGACATCGGATCTGGGAATTCACCCTTCAAATGATGGGCGTGTGATCCGCCTGATCTTTCCGGAGCTGACAGAGGAACGCAGAAAGGATCTTGTAAAGGATATTAAAAAGAAGGGTGAGGGCGCTAAGGTTGCGGTTCGCAACATTCGCCGGGACGCGAATGATACCTTCAAAAAACTCGGCAAAACCGAGATTTCTGAGGATGAAGTGAAGGACCTGAACGATGAGATTCAGAAGCTGACGGATAAATACATTAAGGACATCGACAAAGCGATTGACGAAAAGTCAAAAGAGATCCTTACGGTATAAGCTTACACGGAAAGAATGGAAGAGGTGGGGAGTAGGAAAGCACTCGCCGCCTCTTTCTTATCCGGCGGGAAAGCTTTCTGTGTTTTCCTGCTGCAGATTTTAAACTTTGAGGGAGAAGTTATGGTTATTCCACAGCATGTAGCGATTATTTTAGACGGAAACGGACGCTGGGCGAAGAGTAAAGGCATGCCACGCAGCTATGGTCATGCGAAGGGGGCGCAGAACCTTGAGGTGATTTGTGAGGACGCATGGAAGATTGGCATCAAATACCTCACGGTTTATCTTTTTTCCACGGAGAACTGGAAGCGGTCGAAAGAGGAAGTGGATTCCCTGATGAAGCTGTTTCGCCGGTATACAAAGACCTGCATCAAAACCGCGCGCGACAATGACATGAAAGTACGTGTTCTGGGAGATCCGAGGGAACTGGAACCGGATCTGCAGAAGAGTCTTGTGGAGCTGGTCGAGTCGTCTAAGAATAATAATGGTCTGAACTTTCAGATCGCGATCAATTATGGGAGCCGTGACGAGATTGTACGCGCGGTTCGCAGGCTTGCCACAGACTGTGTGGACGGGAAGCTGGCTGTCGCTGATATTACGGAAGAGCGGTTTTCCGGATATCTGGACACGGCTGGGGTGCCGGATCCGGATCTGCTGATTCGCACCAGCGGAGAGCTTCGCCTGTCGAATTATCTGATGTGGCAGCTCGCCTACACGGAGTTTTATTTCACGGATGTGCCCTGGCCGGATTTTACAAAAGAGGAGCTGTTAAAGGCGATTGAAAAGTACAATCGCCGTGACCGCAGATATGGCGGAGCATGATGGGAATGCTTACATATTCCCGCATCTTTTGAGGCAGAAACAATGGAAATGTCCGGGAGAGGCCTCGCGCTCCCGGAAGGAAAGGAAGCACAGGTATGTTTCGAACAAGGTTAATCAGCGGAATTGTCCTGGTGGCGATTGCCCTGGCAGTGATTCTATCAGGAGGAGCGGTTCTGGCGGCGACTTTGCTGGCGATTTCTCTTATTGGGATGAATGAGCTTTATCGGGCACTGAACGTGGAGGATCAGAAGATTTCTCCGCTCGCTCTGGTCAGCTACCTCGGTTGTGTCATTTATTACCTGTTGGTATTTTTGCACCTCAGTGCATATACTATGACAGTGACGCTGGCGATATTGATTCTTGTGATGACGGTTTACGTTTTTACGTATCCGCGTTATCGTACGGATCAGGTGACAGGCGCGTTTTTTGGATTTCTCTATGTCGCGGTAATGCTCTCCTGTATTTATGAGCTGCGCGCGCTGGAACACGGAGTCTGGCTGGTCTGGCTGATTTTCCTTGCTTCCTGGGGCAGTGATACCTGTGCCTACTGTGTGGGAATGCTGATCGGCAGGCACAAGATGACGCCGAAGCTTAGTCCGAAAAAGTCAGTGGAAGGCGGCATTGGCGGCGTGGTCGGCGCGGCGCTTCTTGGCGGGATTTATGCGAGGGTGATTGCCGGGCGTCTGGGTGCGGAGCCGATGCAGCTGGTTTTATCTTTCGCTGTCATCTGCGCAGCCGGTGCACTGATTTCAATGGTAGGAGATCTGGCGGCCTCTGCAATTAAACGCAACCATGACATCAAGGATTATGGCAGGCTGATCCCCGGACATGGCGGGATACTGGATCGGTTTGACAGTGTGATTTTTGTAGCTCCGGTGATTTATTATCTGGCACAGGCATTTATATAGAAAGGACAGTCTGGACATGAAAACAATAGCGATACTGGGGTCAACTGGCTCCATCGGTACGCAGACACTTGATGTCGTGCGCGCGAATGGAGATATTCGTGTAGCGGCACTTAGCGCTGGAAAGAATATCACTCTTCTGGAGCAGCAGATTCGGGAATTTCATCCTCGCATCGCCAGTATATGGTCGGAAGAGGATGCGAAAACACTGCGGACAAAGGTAGCGGATCTTCCTGTGGAGGTTTTCTGCGGCATGGACGGTCTCCATGCGGTGGCTGTCTGCGAGGAGGCGTCTGTTCTGGTGACCGCGATTGTCGGGATGATTGGGATCGTACCGACAATCGCTGCGATTAAGGCGGGAAAGGATATCGCGCTGGCCAATAAAGAGACTCTGGTGACCGCCGGGCATCTGATTATGCCGCTTGCTGCGCGCTGCGGGGTGAAAATTCTGCCGGTTGACAGTGAACATAGCGCAATTTTCCAGTGTCTGAACGGGGAGAGGCAGAATCCGATTGACAAAATTCTTCTGACTGCGTCCGGCGGACCTTTTCGGGGGAAAAGCTATGAGGAATTGAAAACGGTCCGCGTAGAGGACGCATTGAAGCATCCGAACTGGGCTATGGGACAGAAGATTACGATTGACTCTGCATCTATGGTGAATAAGGGGCTTGAAGTGATGGAGGCTCGCTGGCTTTTTGGCGTTTCTCTTGACCAGATACAGGTTGTTTTGCAGCCACAGAGCATCATCCATTCGATGGTGCAGTTTATGGACGGCGCGGTTATGGCCCAGCTTGGCACGCCGGATATGAAGCTTCCGATTCAGTATGCTCTTTACTATCCGGAGCGCCGTTTTCTTGCAGGAGAGCGTCTTGATTTTGCAAAAATCAGCAGTATTACATTTGAAAATCCGAATCCGGATACCTTTCTCGGACTGCAATACGCATATGAGGCGGCGCGCACGGGCGGCTCCATGCCGACAGTATTTAATGCGGCGAATGAGCGTGCGGTCAGCCTGTTTTTGCATCGGAAGATCGGGTTTACGGATATTTATGAGATGATAAGAGACTGTATGGATCACCACACCGTTATTCCGGACCCGGATGTCACACAGATTCTTGATACAGAACAGAGCGTGTACGAGCGGATTCAGTCACGTTCTTAGAGAAAAGGAAGGCAGGTGCCATATTGAGTATTCTGATTGCGCTGATTGTTTTCAGCCTGATTATTATCATACATGAGCTGGGGCATTTTCTGCTCGCGAAAGCGAACGGAATCACAGTGCTGGAGTTTTCTCTCGGCATGGGGCCGCGGATTCTGAGCCATCAGAAGGAGGGAGGCACACGCTATTCTCTGAAGCTTCTTCCATTTGGCGGCTCCTGTGCGATGCTTGGCGAAGACGGGGAAGATGCCAGTGCGAAAGAGGAAGGGTCTTTTCAGAGTAAGTCAGTCGGCGCGCGGATTTCTGTTGTCGCTGCCGGGCCAATCTTTAATTTTATCCTTGCTTTTGTTCTTTCCATTTTTATTGTTGGTTCGATTGGGTATGACCCGGCCGTTGTCCTTGGCGTCACGGAGGGCTACCCGGCTTGGGAGGCTGGCCTGCAGGAGGGTGATGTCATCACACGGATGAACGGAAAGCGGATTCGTCTTTACCGACAGTTTTACAATTATATTTACTTTCATTCGGGCGAGACGATTACTTTCGAGTACGAACGGGATGGCGAGACGGCTACTGTAACGATTTCTCCGACGCTGACGGACAGTGGATATAAATTCGGCATCTCCGGCAGTACAAACTACCGCTACAAAACCGGACCGCTGCAAACCCTTTATTACAGTGCTTATGAGGTTTACTACTGGATTGACACGACCCTGCAAAGCCTGAATCTTCTGATCCACGGCGGTGTCACACTGAACGACATGTCCGGTCCGGTCGGTGTCGTCAGCACGATATCAGAGACCTATGAGGAAAGCAAGTCGGACGGCGCCTTTTATGTGTGGCTGAATATGCTGAACATCGCAATTCTGCTGAGCGCGAACCTGGGTGTCATGAACCTGCTGCCTCTTCCGGCGCTGGATGGAGGGCGTCTGGTATTCCTTTATATAGAAGCCATCCGTCGAAAGCGGGTTTCCCCGGAGCTCGAGGCGCGTGTCCATTTTGTTGGTCTGATGGCGCTGATGGTATTGATGGTTGTGGTCATGTTTAATGATGTACTGAAGATTGTGAAGTAAAGGAAGAAGAACCGTATGAGAAGCAGGTGTTCACTTCCTATCTGAAAAGAAGAATAGTTTTTGATAATGAAACGGGTGAAGAACATATGTTCCTCACCCGTTTTTTTGCTGAAATGGGTGATGTCAGGAGAAAAAATTGCTGTTATAATCACGGTATCGAATGAAAATCCGGCAGGCCTGTCTGCTGGATTGCGAAGAAAATTCCAGGAGGCAGAAAAGGGAAAGGAGAATGCAATGAAGTCAGTTGCGAAGAATGCCGTTTAACTGAAAAAACGACCGTTTAACTGAAAACTATTGTTTTTCAAAAAAACAAGTGCTATGATCCGGAATGAAGTACATTCAGAAAAAGACAGAAGGGCGCGGTGACAGTCCGGTCTGCGTCCGAAGCAGAGGAAGCTTCTGCAAAATATATTTCTTATCGGAGGAAAGAAAAAAGAAAGGAGAGAAAGTATTATGAAGAAGAAAAGAAGCAGCCGCATACTTGCGGCAATCCTGACAGCTTCTCTGGTCTTCCAGCAGGTGGGCATTACCACGATCGCGGATGAGACAGAGATGACCCCACAGTCTGAGACGGCGGCGGAAGTGACGTTGTCGGATGAGGTTGAGACACAGGAAACCACTGCACCAGAGGCGAGCACCTCTGCGAACAGTGAGGAGACCACTGCGTCTGCAGAGACAACGGCAGTGACGGAAGAGGATACCGTGGCCGACAATGACTCCGAGACAGTGGAAGAGACCACTGGCACGGAATCGGAGGCAGCTGTTCCTGGTGAGACAATCACGGATGGAGAAACAGATGCGGCCAGCGAAACAGAGGAAGACACCATAAATGCTTCCGAATCCGAGTCTTCTGCTGAGGGTGAGCCTGACGCGGAGCCGGATACGGATGAGGCAGACGAGCCGGATACGGAATCTGAGGCGGACACAGAGGACGTGACCGGGGACGGGACGGAAGAAGAGACAGAATCGGAAACCGAGACGGAAACTGAAACCGAGACGGAAACCGAGACGGAATCTGAGACAAAGCCGGACACCTTCGTCTGGGAGGACGATGAAAAGACCGTGACAGTGGTTTTAAGCGATCCGGAAGCGCTTCCTCTGGGAGCGGAGCTTGTCGTGGAAGACCTCACAGAAGAGGAATATGCGGCGTACAAAGCGCTGATCATTGAGCAGCAGTTTGCGAATGATGAGACCTACGGGGAAACGGTTGAGGCGCGCACCGCGCTTGCAGAGATTATTCTGGCGAATCTGGTTCTCTACGATATGCATTTTACATACGAAGAGAGTGAGATCGAGCCGGATGCGAATGCGATGACGGTGACGATTGAGAATAAAGAAGCGCTGGATGTGTCATCGGAAGAAGTGGTCGAGCAGGATGGTTACGTGTTCGTTCAGAACGAGAATGCGGAAAGCAGCGTAGTGGCGATCCATGTGGAGGAGACAGCGGAGGAAGAGACGGTAGTTGACGTCACGGATACGGTCGGAACGAACGCGGACGGCGCGGTCACGACAGTAGAGATGACGGTGGAAAGCTTTTCTACCATTGGCTATTATCCACTTACGGAGTATCAGCAGCTCCCGATCACGGATGATACGCTGATCGACGACTGGGGCGGCAGCTATACGCTCTATTATATCCTGAATAATTATAATATCTTTACGAGCGGCAACGCCGTGGCACAGCACACGGTCGGCGCGGTAGCGGTCGGCGGGACGTCTTCCTTTACCTATGGTATCGGAGCGAGCAACTATGGAACCCATCCGGTGCCGAGCTATTTCCAGGGCGGATTTGTAGAAGGCGGATTCAACAGCTACATTGGCGGAAATGCGCTCTATTTTACCGGCTATGACAGCAATGTATACTCATGGGCGTATCAGTCCTATGATCTGCGCTTCAACGACGGCGGAACCGGGACGATTGATTCGAGTGTTACGCATGACAAGGGGTATTTCATTGACTTTGCGGCGGCGATGAGTGCGATTGAATCGGAAATGAGCAGCTATATCAGCGACGCGATTACAGTTGATATGTCGAATACAAGTGCAACGCTGGAGGATGATCATTACACCGTTACAAGTGACGGCGCTGTAACACTGCAGTCTGGCTATAGCTTTAAGTTTTCAGATCTCGATTCTGTCAGTTCGATTAATATCATAACGAATGGCAGTTCTAACAGCCAGAATGTGAATATCATCAGCGAAGAAAGCGGAACCGTGGTTCTTCCGAAAGTGCATGTGAATGGGTCTGACCCGACTGGATCGGAAAGTGATATCGGCTGCGGCCTGGTATTCATGCTGCCGAATGCGACGACTGTGGATATTGGTACAAAATCTAATGGTACGTTTCTTGGCCATGTAGTAGCGCCGAATGCTGCGGTTGTTTCCAGTGCCAGCGGTAATACGAACGGCAGCTTTATCTGTGCATCCTTTAATGTGCCGAGTATGGAGAACCATATGTGGAGCTATAATGGAAGCCTGATTACACCGGATTCTCACGGCTTTACTGCTACTAAGACTTTGGATGGGAATGCACCGACGGATGCGGATGATGAGTTTTCGTTTACCCTGTCTGAGTTAAGTGACAGTGGTTCATGGACAGTAAAACAGACGAAAGCAAGTGCGTATGGAACCGGCCTGGTAACATTTAGCGATATTTCATATAGCACAGAAGGAACACACTGGTATCTGATATCAGAAGTTACGGGGGATACCACAAAGTATTCTTTTGACAGTACGCTGTATCTGGCGAAGGTGGTTGTCACATCATCGGTGAGCGGTTCAACCACTACCTATGATGCTACTGCTACCTATTACAAGGCACAGGATGGAGTGACAGCATCGGCTCTGATTCAGTCAACAACCTCGAACGGAACCACGACGTATTCGGTAGATACGAGCAAGCTGACTGAGATGACGCTTTCATCGGCGGACGCAGAGACTTCAGAAATCTTTACTTTCGGGAATGCGACTAAGAAGGGAAGCCTCTGGATCACGAAGAATGTGACGGTGAACGGCGCGGCGACGACATCCACCGATGCGGATGACACCTATACCTTCTATGTGAAGGACACAAGCGGCAATACCGTAGAAACCGTAGAGATTAAGATTACAGACGGTGTATCGGAGACGGTGAAGGTCGAGAATCTTCCAGTCGGTACTTATACGGTAGAGGAGGATGTTTCGCTGAATCCGACCGGGATGTCTCTTACGGGAGGGAATAATATCTCTGTTGCGGTAACAGAAAATGGAACGGAAGCGACATCGACCGCATCCTTTACGAATGACATGGAGAAGGTCGGCAGCCTGAAGATTACGAAGA
>JAJQCQ010000105.1 GCA_021202635.1 Lachnospiraceae bacterium
ATTACGCTGGTAGGCAGCGTTTTCATATGTACAGAAACCTATATGATTGTGACTAGGTTTTTCTAAATCATCTTGCCCGAATGACGGGGCGCCTTCCGCTTCTTGCTCCTCCAACAGGTTTTCTTCCAGATCATCCCGATATTCTTCTGCCCGCCAGCGACTGTCAAAATCAATCGTGAGTCCATCCCTGTCCACATAGTAATCATTCGTCTGGTTGTCCCAGATCGAATATGCTTTTTTCGATGGATACCAGTCTACATCAATCACGCTGTAGCGCTCCTGTGGTGTAGACGCATTTCCAATAATTCCATCCCGCTTTGCTTCCTCTGCCGCATCCTGAGTATCCTCCGTTGGCAGGAAAGCATCCGCATCCAGATAATCGAACAATGACATCTGCCTGTTTTCGGTCAGCGGCTCACTCTGCTCTTTCCTGCTTGGAAACAAGGTATAACTGCCGTCCACATACCCGCGCATATCCACAAGTATCCTGGATTTTTCCTCATACCCGAATGTATCAAGAGGAAGCGCAGCCAACGCTGCCTCCATCGCTTCCAGCATGGTTTCTGATCTTTCATGGTCTTCCAGTGCGGCTATGATATCCTCCCTGCTTTCCGCATAGGCCAGTATGGCGTCTGCCTGATACGCGAACGGCCTTTCTATCTCCTGCGGCATTCCACCATAAAAACTGAGGATTTGCCCTGCCAGGGTGCTGCGCTCGTATTCTGCCATATGGTCGTAATCTGCCGGAGACAGGAATCGACCGTTATCGATTAAATAGCCGATTCTCTGTGTTACCTTTTTCCATGGCAATAAAATTTCTGTCTCCGGATTGCGGATTCCATTTTTGCTGAGTCTTAACCCTTTCCCGTCAAAATCCGCCCAGGAATCATCTGCCCCGGAGAGTGCGTTGCTCTGGCCGCCGCTCCCATATTTTTCTTTGATGAAATTCGTCCGGTCTTCTGTGGAATCATTCCGCAGATAAAAGGAATAGGTTGAAAGCCTTCCTTCCGAATATGCGCCTCCCCTCGCCAGATATGCATCAATCTCATCCTGCGTAATAAACTCCCTATGCACCTGCCAGGAAAATTCCGGCCGTGCCTGGTAAGGCACCGCTCTTGCTGCCAGACGATTAAACTGCTTCAGCACTTTTTCAGGATTATAGAAATGCGTCCGCATAAGGTCATGGTTGTTCTCGTAGACATTCACAAACCCTTCCAGCCGCGCATTCAGATCCGTCAGGAACCCCCGCTGTCCCAGAAGAGCTTCCAGTTTTTCCTGCACTTCCGGGAAACCGCCTGTAAATGATTCCATATCCGCAAAAACGTGTTCCGCCACGCCACTTGCCATTTCCATTTTAAAGTAAGCCAGCGATTGCGCGTGTTCCCGGATGACCGTGCCGCGGGCGGAATCCAATACTGCCTGCGGGGCATATTCCCCCTGTTTCAAAAGCTGGTGGATACGGCTGCTTACGTCCTTCCAGGATAAAAATGTCTTGTCCAAAACCTCGTCATGCACTGAATGCCCGGCCACAATCTGCATCCCGGACGGGTCAAACCACACAGAATACTCTGTTCCATCAATCTCAAAGCCTTTCCCGCCTATACCATATTCCGTGCGGACAAACTCGGTATATTCCTCATCCGTCTGTTCAGACATAAAATTATGGATCAGGCGAAGCTGGCTATGCGTTTTATTGCCGCCAGTCCGTAAAATCTCATCCACTGCTTCTGAAGGGATTGAAATCACCCAGGCATAAAGCGCAGCCTGACGCTCCTCAATAGCGCGGATCTGATCATCCATGGATGGAATTATGGGGAAAGAAAAAGCAGAGACTGTTTCTGCCTCTGCTTCACTGATTGATGCTTCATTGACTCCATCGCCTTGTTCCGGATCTTCGATCAGATGTAAATCAGTTCCTGATAAATGGTCTCTTCCGCCATCTCCTTCAAGCTGTTCTGATGTGCTACCCACGCCATCTGGTCGCTCTTCTCCGGTCCCGGATACGCTTTCTGCAGCCCGTCCATCAGGACTTCCAGTCTCTCCTGTGCCGCTTTCTCGACGTCCGCCAGATAACGGTTCAGTTTCCCTGTCAGCAGGAGTGACGAGTACATCCCCCGTTTGTTCTCTTTCAGGTAGGTCTCCCGGAGCATCCCGTACTTCCCGATGCTCTCTTCCGGTGTCCCGTCGCTGATTGTCAGATTCGGGAACAGATAATCCCCGCTGCGGTAATAGTTCATTTCCATGGTCATTTCCTCCTGTTCGCTCTGGTGTGTCATTCGCATTCGGCCTTTCCGCTTTCTGCGTTGTTGTATGCTCTGTCTCCGGTTTCTCAGGTTCCTGCGCTGCCAGATGATTCCTTTCTGGTTTTCCTGGTTCCTGGTTTCCCTTGTTGGAAATATTGTAGCTTCCCCGGCTCTGATTTGCAAGTTTGTCGCGGTTCTCATCTAAAATAATTTTTCGCACGGTGCGTCCAATATCAATCAATACTGGTTCGCTCGCCTGCCATACCGCATTCCCCAGATGAGCCAGAAGGCCGATATCCCGGTATTTTACAATCTCTTTGAAATCATCCGCATCCAGAAAATTTGCCGGATCAAGGCCGCACCGTTTGGAAACCGTATACAAAATGCTCATGGCCATCAGATATCGAAATTCTTTTCTGACAGCAGATGAATCATCGCCCAGGGCGGCGGTTCCCGATTCCACGAGCAAACCGTCGATCGCATCGTCCAGGTAGCTTTCTGTCTGAACCTTTGCCACTCCCAAAAGAGCCGTCTGCAGGTTTTCAGAGTAATTCTCCTCGAGCCCATACGCCTGCAGCAGATGATCCCTGAGTGCATCCCGATGTTCCGGATACAGCTGCCAGAGAACCGGATGCCTGCCATCCTTCGATGGGATGGTATCGGACACGTCAAATACATAACGCAGCCTTGGCCGCGATCCGGTCTGCTTGTCTATCAGCGCAATTCCCTTTGACCCCCGCCTGATCCAGCAGTTCATTTTCTTATTCCAGACGTCAAAGTCCGCGCAGGCCGTCGCGTCCGGGCGCTGCGCATGGATCAGCAGGCTATCCTCGAATGAATAGCGGTAAAGACGGGACGCGGTATCCAGATAATCCATCCACGGTGCCGGGGACGCTGTTATCTCCGCGGCATGATCTTCCGCCAGCTTTATAATCTCATTTATTTTTGCCACGCAATCCTCCCCCTTACAATGCCCTGCCAGCTTTTCTCTGCCTGGTTTCTTCTTCCTGTTCCTCCATTTTTAGCCGCGTATCTTCCTGTTTGATCTGCTCCGGTTCTTCAACGGTCTGCTCCGGCGTTTCATCCTCCCGCTTCTGGACAACATCTATATCCGTTCTTCCATTCTCTGTCAGGAACTCACTATAGTGTTCCTCCAGTTCTGGATTTTCCGCGAGATATTGGTGAAATGCCAGGTTCATGGATTCATAGCTCCGCAGAAGATTCTGTATCGCTTCCTTCAGACTTTCAAGCTCCTTCGCCAGATCTTCCTGCCGAAGTATTTTCACTGGTACTTCCATGTCCGTCTGCCCCCTTCCCCAGGATAATTCCATCTTCCGGTCTCAAAAAATAATTCGCCAGCATCTGCATATTCCGCGGCGGCAGCTTCGGATTGCAGATCTGCTCCAGTTCTTTCAGCGGAAGCCCCGCTTTTACCGCCTGATAGATAATCTCAAATTGTTCATCCGAGTAAGCCGTATTTGTAATCAGGGCGATAATAAAATCATTCCGTTTTTTATTTCTTTTGTCCTTCTGCGAAAGAGATAGAAACTTTTTCCTGCGGAAGTCCTGACTCTGCGCTTTTGCCAAATCCGTTCTACCGGCAGCCGTTATCGCATCACTCTGATTCTGTGATTCCCCCGCTTTTTCCGCGATCTCTGTCATTTTCTCTATCTGAACCGTTATTTTTTCATTCTCACGAATCAGTCTTTCCTTTTCTTCCAGCCACTTACTGTTTTTCTTCTGTTCCGCTTCCAGTTGGTCGCGCAGCTTCTCCATTTCTTTTTGTGCAGACTCATATTTTTCTGAATACTGGCCAGCGGCATTCTCCAGGCGGTCCTTCTCCTTATCTGCATTCGACTGCAGAAGTTCTTTTTCCGTATGGAATGTGGTCTTCTGCGACTGCAGCTTTTCTTCGTAAAGCTTCCGGTCTGCTTCCCGGAGCTGTTCGAAGGTTTCGCGTTCCCTCTGAATCCTCTCATCCGCATATGCTTTGCTGTTCTCATACGCCGTTTTCAAAAATGCCATCTGCGTATCATGTCGTTCCCGTGAAGTTTTCACTTCCCCGGCAAGCTTGTCGATGCTGTCGAATATCTGAAATTTCTCGCGCGCTGCCTGATCATAAAGCGCCTCCGTCGCTTCTTTCAGCGTGAATTTCTTCCGATAATATTCCATCGCAAAATCCTCTCCTGCCACAAGTGCCAGGCAGCGCATCACATCAACACTGACAAGGCTCATATCCACACCGCGGCAGAAGATTGCTTCGATAAAATCTTTGCTGAATCCCTCCCTGCACATCAGATACAGCTGCTCTACGTGATGGGAATAATACGCATCAGAAGAAAGATATGCCGCATAAGGTAAAAACTCCTGCTTTCTCTCCTCTGCTGCCTGAACAGATACCTCCCGCCCCTCCAGATCACAGCCAAATATAACCCTCTGTTCTTCTGATGATGGAGCCGGCTTCGGCTTAACCGTTCCGGATGCTGCCGCCGACTGTCCACTCTTTCCCGCTATATTTTCTTCCATTTCGTGATTCCTTTCTTTTCCGTTTTGTTTTGTCTTCGTAATGAACCTTCAAATCTCTTCCTTCCATTGTCCCGGACAGAATTCCCTTCGCATCTGTTATTTCATATGCCAGCTCATCACGAAGCCGCACAGTCAACATCTCCTCATTTTCTGAGAGATACCCGTCTGATTTCGGGATACGGACAAACACCTGCTGATAAGGTATCCGGGTGAGATACCCTTCTCCCGCGTCCATGTTTACGAATAGCTTCTTGTTAATCGTAACAATCGTGCAACCCGCAACATCCGCATCCTTATCCATATTCTCTGATTCAGAAAAAAAGCGTGAAGCACGGGATTGCTCCCGTTTGCCCTCACGCCCTGGTTTTTCATGATTTTGCGTCCCAACAGATCTCGCAGTTTTTTTCTGTTCCGCTGCTTCTCTCTTAATTTCTGTCTCCCGGATGGGAGGTTCCATCTGATAGTACAGTCGAAAAATATCATCGACGATTTTTTCTTCTTTTTTGATATCCCGGATCGCAAGGCGGCATTTATCCATTTCTCCCTTCGTCTCACGCCACATCGAAACTGCTTCTTCATACGGACAAACAGATTCAACCATTTCCGTCAGTTCTTTTATCTTCTGTTCCTCATCAGGTGATCGTTCCTCAGAATTTTTTCTCTTCAGCTTCTCACACTGGGATAAAGAATAAAAGGGCTGTTTCTTATAATATTTCGTCTGATTGACTGAAAGCTTACGGGAAAGTGCGTCCCGCTCCTTTTTCAATTCCTCTTTCCGTTTTTCCAAATCCGCTTCATCGCCGATATCATAGTCAATCATATAGCGGATGGTATCTGACAATTTTCGGATTTCCAGGATATCCTGTTTATTCCGTTGCCGCTGTTCTTTTGTCACACGCTCCGGTTTCCGGATAAAGTAGGTGTTATTCCATCTCTTCCAGAATTTTTTCTGAAACGGAGTCATCTTCCATCCCGGACTGTGAATAATCTTTGCGTAAATCACTTCCCGCATCTCCTGCCTGTCTCCATACGTTTTGTAACGGTATTCAATTTTTGGCTTTTGAACTTTATCCGCAATCCTCTGTATGATTTCTTCTTTTGCGTATCCGTTCCCCAGTCTCCCCGTGCGAAAAGCCCGCCCCGCTCCGGCCGGAAGCAAAGACAAAAACTTTCCATCACGGGTCACCGTATATCCATCCTCCCGCAGATAGGTAAGAAATTTCTCGTAGTTCTCCGAATGTTCGATTGCCTCATCAATGTCATCCCGGATGATATCCGTCCAGCTATAATACTCGCCTTTTTCCATCCGTTTTGATTTTTTCCATTCGCCGTAATTTCTTCCGCGCCGCTCCTCATCATAATCCAGTGCCGGCAGATGATATTTTTCACAGATTCTATCTGTGATCGGCTGGATGCGTTTCTCCCAATCCCCCTTGGGGGAATGAAATTTCAGGCCATCGGTTTTTGATACGGAATCAAACGTGATATGTACGTGAATATGCGCCCGGTCATTGTGGACTGCAAAAACATAGTAATAGTTCTCCCCAAGCAGTTCATTACAAAATTCTTCCGCGACCTGAAACGCCGTCGCTTCATCAATGCCGCAGTCCGGCGGAAAAGAAAGCATATAGTGGAATGCCTGGCTCCCGTCTTCCTTACACCAGAATTTTTTATTTTCCACCATCGTCCGGTAAATCACATCCGGCGTCCTGCCCGCGTTTCCCCCAATCCAGAGACCGTTCCCCGTTTTGTCATCCCGGCAAATGTAAAAAATATTCTTTTTCAGGTGCGAGGCCCTGTTACTCCCCTTTGTCTCCTTGATGCGAAGGAGCCGTGTCACCGCCATCTCTATCCACCCTTTCCGTCTGCAGAGGCTGCACTATTTTCAGAATCCTCATCCATAACCCATTCTTCCGAATCTGAATCATTATCGGAATTCTGCTCTTCTCCTTCATATCCATTCCCCGGCTGATAAGTGAGTCCTGCCAGGTAAAATCTGTTTTCGTTCTGCTTCTTTAACTGCCGGATCAGCTCGTAATATTTCTCATCCAGTTTTTCGAGATACTCCACCAGTTTCTGGTAATCATAGCTGCTGATGAATTTCTTCGAATTGCAGCTCCGCACCACCTGGTTGATGTTATTTCCGATTTTTAAATCGTAATGCTTCAGCTCCTGCAGCAGCAGATTCATCTCCTGCGGCAGCATAAAAACCTTGCGTCTGATGTACTCCGACTCAGTCATCCGATTTTTTTCGGCCTGCCTGGAAAGCTCCGCAGCTTCCTCGTCTGTGCAGCGAAACGCTTTCCAGACTGTTTTGTTCGCCATAAGCTCCTGCCCCCTTCTGTGCTTTTTTTCTTTTTCCATTTCCGCCCGCTTCGCGGGGTCTTCAAAAATTTAACTATTCAGAACAGCAGGCCACATGTCTACGCTTCGCTCCGGTCGGTGCTAAACGAGCGTCACTGGCGCTCAGCACCTGTTTTTTCTTTTCGATGCTGTTCTGAACTGTTAACAAAATGGCTTGTAACACTTTTGTAACAACTTTTCTGCTCGTTTTTGGATGTAACAATTCTGTAACATTTCCCAGGCTGCCACCCTCAATTGAAGGGCTGCAGGAGTCTACATTTCCAAAGGAAATGGCAAGATACGCCTGTTGTTTCACTTCTGTTTCACTTTCGTTTCACAACGGCATCTTGTCAAGGGAAACTCTTCCGCTTCGCTTCATTTTCCCCTGAAACCCCTGGTAACGCCGTCCTGAGGACGGCAAATATAAAGATCAAGATAAGTCTTACGTCATACACAAAACTCCTGGCTCATCCGTTCACCACAAAGAACAGAAACAACAGCTGGTTTTTCATTCATCTCCCGTCTGGTCGGTGAACCCAGCTTTTTTCAAATCCGCGAAGAGCAAAGCATTAAGGTCATTCAACGTGAGCGCTTGAACTTTCTCATCCAATATTTTCAGTGATGGCATGAGGATAATCGCCTCTTCTTCACTGAGCCGCAAAAATCTCACCCAGCTTCGAATCTCATTTACCTGTTTCTCGATCTGTTTCTGCTTTTTTCTTCCGCAGGATATTCTGCCAGCTTCAAATCGGTTCCCCGGAATTTTCTCACCGAGCATTTTTTCCAAAAACACAACGACCTGCAGACAATGCACATTTTCAGAAAAATCTCCGTTTCCTACCTGAATCCCTTTTCCGGAAGCTGTGATTATCTTTTCCATTGATATACCTTCCCAGTTAAACTTGCAAATCCTTTTTCCAAAAACAGGCAACAAAAACCGTCCTGCCAAAACAACAAGACGATTCTCATAAAACTATTGATTTCATTAAATAACTGTCAGGCTATTTTTCAGCCTGCACTACACGTACTTCTTCTTCCGAACGGCCAAGCAGTTCATCAATATCATTCGTTTTATACCCAAGAGCTGTCCACTTATGCATCAATCTATCACTCCTATTTAATCAGAAGATCTCCATTAATCATCAATGAAAATTCATCTTTATATAATCCATCAAAGACATCTTGCAAATCCCATTTTACCCTACGCTTAGCTCCGTTTATTTTCCATACATATAGTTGTGTTTGCTTGTGTCGATTACACCATTCTATGTATGATTGAAAATAAGGCGCAGCTTCACTTTTTGTAACACCCATATTCTTCAATTTCATAAAAATCGCCACCACACTGATACAAGGAATACAAGCCACATATGCCATTGCACATCTCGCGCCGAAATCGTCTGAGCAAAAAAAGAAAACATTATTTCCTTTTGTAAATCTTAACGTCTGCAATAAAACATAAGCTTTCTTTTCCCCTAAGCTCTGATGTACACCGATTTTATCATCACATTTTTTTAGTTCATCCAGGAAATCCTGCTTCGCGATGGAATTATTCAGCAAAGCTACCAGCGATGCATATTTTTCTTCAAAATAGTTTTTCTCATAAATATCACAACTGGTTTTCAAAAAACGTAAATATATTGAATAACATTCTTCACCAACCTCAACAAATAGCAAATTCAATATATCCTCATCTGTATATTTTTCGATTACGCCATTAATAATCTTATCCTCAAGCCATGACTGGGACTTGCGCGTACCATGACGGTTTAATTCCTCAACCAGCATTTCGTGACAGGAAAAACTATATTCCGGAAACTCAAGGACTCGATCCGCAAGCACATGCCCCTCATCAATCATTATTATATTTGATTTAGACACAAAGTCCGTATCAAGAATTGCATATTTTTTCTCGTTCATTTCCGTATTCCCTATTCCAGATGATACAACTTCTGTATTTCCCGAATCCGTCTCTGGTCGCTTGCAAATCTGCTCTCCTGTAGAAATCCGTTCTCGTTATTTATTGTCATATTCTCCAATAAACTTCCAAATTTCTCGACACCCTTTGGTATGTCAAGCCAGCGTTTCGCCCGTCCAGTAAGTTCTATCTGCCGGTTTATCTCTTCACTATCCACAAGAAACAGCTTTCTGGCCTGATCTTCCGTAATAATAGATTCTTCATACAAGCGCAATACCATAGCCTTATATGGTACCGCAAAAATTTCCATCAACATCACAATATCAGCAACACTTATTTTTGAAGCATAAATCCCATAAATTCTGATTTGCTGGAAGAGAGAATCCGCAGGAACTAATAAAAGACCCGAAAACGCATTCGCCTCTATCTCTTCCTCTTCATCTGCGGAATCATCAATCGTTGTTGAAGCCAGAATAGAGCCTTTTTGTAGCAGTTCCTGATCCTCATCTTCAAGATAGCACCAGATATGATACAATTCATGCCCTGCCGCAAAAATTTGTTTTGCAAGCGGCATTTTACAGTTCATGAGTAAAAAAATCCTGCCGCCACGGACAAATGTACAAGCGCACAGATTATCATCATTAATTGGATAACGGAAAAACTCAAATGGCATTCCTTTTTTTTTCGTATAATTCTCTATAACATGAAAAATATCATCTTGAATGATATTTGCCCCATTATAATTCAGGTTAAAACCATCCGCTCGTTCCCGCAACTGATCAAATTTATTTTTATCCCTCACAAAAAGACTGTTATCTAATGCGCTGTACATACTCAAATCTCCCATGTCTGCATCATAGCTTCTGAATTTTCTCTTACTCTTGCATGGAACAAAACCATATCCGCTAATTCATCTGCAACAGCTAAAGCTTCTCTGGCTGCATCCGTTTCCACCTGACCCATGAATGCTCTGATAACATTTCCATCCTGTTCCTTATCATGTACAGCTACCAGTTCCTCCATACTAACATGAAAATAATCTGCTATGCGATGAAGTTCCACTGCATTCACCATTCTTGAACCATTCAGTATCTTATTAACAACCTGCTTTGTTACGCCAATACCCTCTGCCAGTTCCGTCTGCTTCTTATTTTGTTTCTTTAACTGTTCTGATATATTGCTGGCGATTACAGTGTTCATATCAACCATTTCAACTCCCCCTAATCCAAAGGCATTTATTGTTATCCTCACTATATATCGAGGTTTCGATTTTGTCAACCCTCTCCCTTCAAATTCTTGTCTCATTCAGCAGAATGGTATCTAATTTCGACACTATTCTACGTTTCTCCTTGAACATTACGGAACATATCAAAATGCTTCATCATTGAGACCGCTAGTTTTTTCTACTGATACGAATAGGAATTGTCGTCCCGATTGTAAATTCCAGTCAGACTACTGCCATCCGACAACGTGAATGTAATCGTCGCTGTCCGAGTGTCTACGTCGATCTCATACGAACTGACTGCCACGGCAGTCACATCACTGTATCCATTCCGATACAGATAATCGTAGAGCGTGTACTGTAGCTCATAGCGGTTTGAAAGATAATTCAGCAGTGTTGTAGGAATCCCCGTCACGGAAAGTGTCGTGGCATCATACTTTTGTCCCATTTCACTGGAGTTCTGCCCACTCTGAATCTCAATCGCTTCCTGCATCCGCTCATTTGATCCTTTCTCAGTCTGCGTCTCCAGTTCTCCCACAATTTCAGATTCTTCCGCAGCATCCGATGCCTCCTCAATTAGTAAAATGTACTGTCCTGGATAATCGGGATACATGATAATGATGATCCTGCTTTCTGAATGATCCAACCTCGCGCTGTACGCAACCGCTCCATCCGAAGAGCAGGAAAGCTCATTTTCAAATATCACCTCTGTCACCCCGGTCAGTCCATTGTCTGTCAAAAATGCTGACAGAGCCGTGAGGAAATCCGATTCGCGGTAGCCGGATTTTTCTTTTTGTTCTTCTGTCAGACCGGAAATCTTTATAGATGACAGAACGCTACTTTCCGCCTCTCCAAAGATTGTCTTCTGCCACCCCATAGTTTCCCTGGCGTTTTCCGTCTCAGATGCTATGCTATCCTGGTTGTCTGTTTCTCCTTGATTTTTCTCAGTAATTGTGTCATCTGCCTCTGATGTAGAAATATCTATTCCGTCTGTTTCGCTCGTGCCAGTCACCTGAACGATTTGAGCTGTCACGGCAGTTTCGAACTCTGATTCGGTTGTTACGGTTTCTGTCTCCTGTGGCAAGCTCGTTCCTGCGTTCTTTGAGTTGGTATTGAGAAGATACACTACTGCAAGAATCATCAGGAGCAGCCCGGCCAACCACTGTTGCCACTGACATAAATGATTTCCGCTCTTCTGACCGGCACCATTTTTTCTGATTATTGGTTCATTTTTTTCGATCACTGATTCCTCAAATGCAGCTAATTTTACCTCCGGATTGGCCTGTCCTTCTTCCTCTACGACATCTTTTTCCGGCGCGATTTCATCTGAGTCATTCGTTACTTCTTTTTCCGGAAAGGTCTCCGTCAGAATCTCATTGTCGGTTTCTGTCTGTTCATCATTTATCGCTTCCACCTGAACTTCCAGATGTTCTTCGGTCAACTGTTTTCTGCCACCTGCCTTTTTTCTCTTACCCATATTGACCTCCCATCACAGCCCGGAAAAGCTGTACGTGTTCGCGGACTTATTATATGTCCCTGTGATTGTCCCGCCTGTACTGAGCATGATCCGAATCGTAGCTGTCTGGTTCTCAGGGGAAATCTCATAAGATGACATAGTTCCGGTAATACTGCCGGTATATCCCTTGCCAAGAATATATTCAAAAACAGCCTGGTAAAACGCATTTTCATCCCCAACATAGCTTAAAAAGACTGTTGAAACCGAAAGGATATCAAAACTCGTCGTTGTCGTAGTTGTACCTTCTGAACCGTACGTACTGGAAGCAGAAATTCCTGCATCTGAGCTTCCAATCCCCGTACTTGTACCTGTGCCGGAATCTACACTGATTACCGCATCTGTCTCTGATGTACCGTTTGTAATAATATTTGCGTCCGCTGCTTCTGTCTCTGCCTCTGTTTCACCCGTGACATTCGTGAATACCCAGGAATCCTCCGCCACATAATATGTCGAGAGAACCCTCCAGGTTTCATAACCGTTAAAGTAAATGTAGTAGCAGACTTTCGGCGTGTCGGAATCTCCAGCGTCTACGGAATCGCCAAAATACACGTCCGTCACCATCCGGTACTCGCTTTCTTCCGAATCAATCTGGAGCGCATCACCAATTGCCTGGAGGAATTTCTGCTCGTCTAACGCCCCGTTATAACTGCTCATTACCTCATTCGTAACTCCATGCAGGGTAAGACCGTATGGGGATGTTTCCTCTGTCTCAGCTGCTTCGGTCTGGGTTATTGTCTCCGACGCGACATCTATGAAGTTAAAATTGATAAAGATGTCCCGGTCTGGCATGACAAAACTCAGCCGCATCTGCCCGCTCACATCCTCTGTCCCGGACACAGACCGTACCACACTGCTGACCGTCTGCATATCATAATCCAGGACATCCACACTCTCCAACGCTTTGCCCTCTGACGGCGTAATCAGCATGGTCACAAGGATATTTTCTTCCACCTGCAGCACGGAATCTGAATTGTTATCCGATACCAGCCAGCCTGCGTCAAACTCAATTGTCCCGGAACTGCTCTTATACAGCAGAATATTATGGGACGGTACATCCGTCTCTGTCTCCACAGTTTTCTCACTCTCTGTTTCCGTCTCCGTGGTCTTTTTTTGCCCGATCTGTCTTGACAGGCCAGACTGCACAATTACAAGAAGCACGACCAGAAGAATGACCGCTGCGGCTGCAATATAGATTGGTTTCTTGCTTTTCTTCTTATACATAATTTTTCCTCCAAACTTTCGCGTCTGCCTGGCAGACGCTTCAATCTACGTTGTAAAGGGAGTACACCCCATAGTAATCCCATTTTTTGTTATAGCTGCAAATAAACAGTTCCGAGTTTCCGTCTTCCGTAAACAATTCAATCTGGCAGGAACACTCCTCCTCATTGTTCCGCACCATCTCAATAACCTCAATTCTCGTAACCTGTACCAGGTCATCATAAATAGAATAGAGATACTCCCCGATTGCCGAAAGAAACTGCGTTTCCCTGCCGTTCAAAAAATCCGTGTAACTGTCTGCAGCCGCATCAGATATTGAGATATCCGGTTGGAAAGAACCTACAAATGCATCCATCTCATTCAGTCTTTCCGATTGCACCAGATCAGCAGATTCTGATTTTCCTTCACTCGAACTTTGCGTCTCCTCCTGGTTCACAGTCCCAGTCAATCCAGATGATGCCAAAAACGACTTCGCTGCATCTGAGTCTTCAATTTTTGTATCTGTTCCTGTAACTGCTACCGCATCATTTTCCGAACCGTCAACATCTTTTATCTCCGTTTCTAAACCTGTTTCTAAATCAGTTTCTGATTCCGATTCTTCCGGCAACTCCGACTGCAAAGCCATTTCAGATTCTGCCTCACTTTCAAAAATCGATTCGAGTTCCACCCCCGTCACCTGTTCTGTTTCCAATTCCGTCTCTGCCTCTGTCTCTATTGCGGAACGATCGGTAATTTTTCCTACAATTACATCCGAAACCGCATTTATTACACAAGGCAGTAAGAGAGAAACAGCGATTAGAAGTACAAGCAAAATAACATATAACTTTAGTTTCTTTTTATCCATAATCCCGATTCCCTTCAATGTTTCAAAACGCAGAAGCTGCTGTTTTGGACTGTTAACCAAAGTAGTAGTTTCCGCCGCCGATCTGTACGGAGCCCTCCGTATAATAGCTTCGAAAGCTTGTATAGGTGTGGTTCCGGATTCCGTTTTCCAGACAATCACTGACTGCCTGTTTGACATAATCCGGCACATTCCCGTTCAGATACCGCTGCCAGTAAGTATCAATGCTGTAGCAAAATTGTCCTGGCGCGGTCAGTTGCGCATAGGCATTGCTGCCAAGATAGGACCACTGCGCACTGTCCACACGGTTCATTGCCGTGCTGATCACCGCGAGCGCCCCGGCATAACTGCCGCCATCCTCCTGGCAGACAATTGCCCAAATCGTCTCCATCTGCGCCTGCGTATAAGCCGTGTTGTCGGTACTGTTTCCGGAAGTCGTCCCTGTGACAATCCGCCGCACGACATAAGGTCTGCCATCGGATGCCACACTCGACATACAGACGCCCCTGCTTACAGAATTATGTACCATCATCCCATTCCCGGCATAGATGCCGACATGGGAACTGCCCCCGGAGTGAACCGAGCCGGTATAAAACAGGATAATATCTCCTGGTAATGCGTCGCTTATTCCTCCTTCCACCAGTGTTCCATCATCCTCCATAGCCGTTGTTGTCCAGCCCGTCTCAATTCCGAAATGGTTAAACACCCCATGTACAAATGAACTGCAATCCGAATAATCCTGCCAGTCTATTGCCGAGCCCCGCCCGGCGCCATAAGAATACTGGGTAATCCCAATCCAGGACTGCGCGTATTCGACGATCTCACTTCCGGACACGGAATACTGCGTACTGTTTTCTTCCTCCTCCCCGGCAAGGCTCCCGAACAGGATCGCAAAAAAGGCAATAAGAAAGAGGAGCATAAAAACCACTCCCCCAAATATGGCAAGATACTTCCCGAGCCCGGCTGCTGCCCCAACCAGTTTTTGTTGCAGCTGTGCCTTAATCTGCGCAATCCGGATTCTGGCTGGAAGACCAGCCGTCCGGATTACATCTGCAGCAGTCTCCCGTTCCAATTCCGCCTGTCCGATCATCTCCTCTAGCTGCATCTTTTTGACCGCTTCCCGCTTCCTTGCATCCTGGTTAAGCAAACTGCCAAGTTCACGTACAAAAAGCATTTTCTCCGCTGCAACTTCTTTCGTCAGTTCTTTTTCTTTCCTGCGTTCAAAAATAGCTTCCTTTTGCGTCGTTTTACGCACATACGGCATGTAAACGGCATCGCCAGCGTCGGGGTTCCTCGCATCTCTTTCTCTGCTATTTTTTCGTATGCTTCCGATACCCTCTCTGCGGTGCGCCTGTGATCTGCCAGACAGCCTGTCCAATTCTTTCTGCAAAACCTCACCCATACTTGTAATCCGGCGTTCTTCCCGTTGAACCAGGACCATCTTCTGCAGGCGGATTCCCTGTATTCCTGCATTGTCCTGACTCATCGAGACTCTCTGAAATGCCCCCGTAATTCGCGGCGGCGGCGTTTTCTCCTGCTGAATGTTTTTCATTGCCTGACTACGCCGAACAAATTCAAGTGTCTCCCCAGAAACGTGAGGGTTTATATAAACAAATACTTCATCACCCTTTGCCTTGCGGATTCTTCTATGCTCTGATGATGTACGTATTTCTCCCACATTCACAGCCGCAGGAGGAATAGCCTGATCCTGCCCTGACCATTGTCCTGAAAAAAACGGTGATTCCGATTGCTGCGAAAAAGATTCGCCCGTTTCAAAAAAGATTTCTTCATCTATATCAGCTTTATCCTGCAATAATTTCCGCTCAGTCAGGATAGCACCCGCTTTCCGGGCGATCATCCCCTTATTGGTGTCCCACCCCACCACCAGCTCTCCCTTATCTGGCGGACTTCCCTGTTCAGTCTGGTCAGTTCTAAATGACTGACTTCTCTGGAGGCTTCCACCGATTTGATCGGTATGACTATGATGAACACTGAATGCATCATCATCCACACGGCGAATCTTTACTGGCATTCTGAATATTTCTTCCCCGCCGCTTTGTTTTACCAGCTTCTTTTCTACATTCGGATTATCTTGACTTTCCAGAACCGATCTATCTGATCTGCGTTTTTGCGCCGTTGCACCATATTCGATACTTCCTTCCACAGCCATTCCCGTCAGCCGGATACTTTGCCCCCGCCATCCAGTCCGGTTCTGTATCCGCCTCTGTCCGGTATCTGATATTCGGTACGCAAGACTTACTTCATCCTGTTTCTGATAAATCGAGTTTTGCTGTACTTCTCGATTCTGATAAACCGGCTTTTGAGTCTCCGCCACCCCACTGCTCTGATACCTTGTCCGGCGCTCTACTTTTTTCTCCACTACAGCCAGAATCCGCATCTGTTCACGTTGACTGTAGCTGTCCCACTGCTTCTTCTGTTCCCGCGAAAGTGAAGACAGCGCCGCCCTGCTTTCCAGTAAAAAAGATGCATATTTTACAGCACTTGCCGGAGTTCCTGCGCCTCTTCTGCCTCCCCTCACCACAGTGCTTCCGTATTTCGCAGAAGACGAAGCTCCCCGCTGCACCCAAATGACCGTTTTCCCAACGGCACGCAGATTAACATCCCTGGTATCAATATCCCTCGTCTCTTCTTTCTGCCTGATCTGCATCTGCGTCACCTTCTTTCTGCGTAAAAGGAGCATTCATAATTGTTTTCAAACGTACCTCGCAGCAGATGTGAGATACTCCACTTCAATCAATCATCCGCAAAATAAACCTTTTCCAACTCAGTCGGATCATCCCGGATACTTTCCAGCACATCTTCCGGTAATTCCTGCACAACATTTTTCATCTTCTCCCGGTCTTTCCGCCTTGTCCTCTGAATTTCATGGAAGTTGGTATTCGCAAGCCGATACATCTCAGAATGTTTCGGTATCCGCGCGTCTACAGGAATGAATGTCCCGCCACCAAATTTCAGAAGACCACAGCCGGGCGAGGTATTCTGTACATATTCCAGAAGGTTGTCCGATATCCGGAGCGTACTCCTCAGGATTTCCATCTCGATTTCCGACTGGTTAAAAAAGGCGATGTACTCGGAATTGCAAAGCATCGTCTCGATGGTTTTCAATGCCAGACAGTCCGCGATATTCTGCGTGATTGCCGTACAAATACCGCCCAATTTTCGCACTTCTTTCCTAATTTTCTCGAAAAAATTAGCCGTGTACTGGTGTGCGGCCATATTGTGGAACTCGTCCACATAAAGCCAGGTTGCCCTGCCTTTTACCGCATTCCGGGCAATCCTGGCGCGGATTCCTTCCAGCATAATCAGCATTCCGATCCCGCTCTGTTCCTCCCCCAGGTCTGCAATCCCGTACACCGTCAGGCGGTTCTTGACGTTCACGTTTGTCGGCTTCGAAAACATATCCAGCGCACCGTTTACAAACACCTCCAGGTCAAGTCGTAGTTCCTGCGCCACCAACTCATCCTGTTCCCCAAGTTCTTCGTAAAAGTCCAGCAGGGTCGGCGCAGGAGACCGTCTGCCACGTCTTTTCAGCACTTCCCCATAAACCCTTTTCACACACCGACCGATCAGGGAACGTTCCTGCCCGGTAATTTCGCCCTTGATCTGCGTGAACAGACTACATACACATCAGCTGTGTTTTATCGACCAGAAATTTGTCCGCCTCCATAAACTCCAGGGTATCTGTGTCCAGGGGATTGATATAGTTCCCGGCGCCGGAGCCAAACTCCACATACTGGCCGCCGAGATATTCCGTGACTCCTTTGTATTCGTTCTGTGGATCAATAATAATAATCTCATCCTCAAGCTGGAGGAATACCTCGGTAATCTCCAGTTTCGAATACAGACTTTTTCCGGAACCGGTAGTCCCCAACACAAAGCCGTTCCCATTTTTCAGACGTTTCCGGTCCCCGACCAGCACGTTTTTTGACACCTGGTTTATGCCGTAAAACTGCCCGCCCGGATGGTACAGCTCATGCACGACAAACGGCGTCATCGCGCAGAGAGGCTGGGTAAACAGCGGCCTCATGCCGTCTGTACAGAACCGCGTCCCGATCGGCAGTGCCGTGTTCACCGCATCTATCTGCATCCACCTCGCCGGGCGGAACACAAAACCCTCGCTCTCCGCTGTCTGGCAAAACGCTACCACGTCATTCTCCAGACCCGTCAGGCTTCCAGCCGTGAGAATCGCGTAAACCCCTACATAAAACATTTTCTCATCATTCTCATTCAAAATATCCATGTAGGACTCCAGCTCCTCCTTCTCCCTGCGCCGTTCATAAGTGATATCCGACGACCAGGCACGCGCATTGTTCCTCGCCTCCTGCTGCTTCTCAATCGCCCTGCTGTTCTGCAGGTAAAGATGGTCCATTTCCTTACGGGTGACCTCCTGCGGGATTGCCGCAGCTTCAATGGTCAGGATCACGTGCTGCGAGCCACCCATCAGCTTCTGGATGACGGAAGTATCAATGGTATTCGGAAATTTCGGCAGATATAATACCCGGACATAGCGCCCGTCAATCTGGATGGTCATCCCGTCAAACCTTCCGTATTCATCCTGGCACTGGCAGACCGTCATCGGGGCAATATAGCTTTTCCAGTCCAGTTTCTTCCACCCGGCCTCCTTAAAATCAAACTGGTATTCCGCCTCATCGCCCATGTTATAAAACGCAAAAAGGTATCGCAGGCGTTCAGCGGCATTCAGCGGAACCAGCGCCGACTTCATACGGCCAAAGCAGAGCGCCAGGTTTGCTTCCAGAGAATGAAAATAATCCCTTGCCTGCCCCTCATTTTCCCTCTGGCAGCTGATCACAAACAGCCTGGCCTGCTCAATCCCAGCGCGTCCCTGCACAAGGGATTCCTCGATATGGCTGTTCAGCGAATCCACCAGCTCTTTCAGCTGTCCGTCCCGGCAGCGGAGGAATACTTCCTTCCGCACCTGGTCCATATCGCGGTTATTATTCATAATACAGATCTTAAATGAAACATTCAGGCTGTTCAGCATCCCGCAGTAAAGCTTCAGAAAATCTTCCCTTTCATAATCGTCCATAGTCGCAAAATTGGCGTCCTCGAACAGGTAGGCCCGGTCATAGAGTTTCTTCGCCCCGTCCGGCTTTTCTTCCAGTTCAAAAATACCGTCTTCACTGATACGGCAGACTGGGATGAGTTCCTGCACAGTTTCCGGTATCTTATAAGGCTTTTCTGTTTTTCTCCTGTAATCCTGCATCTTCATTCCGCCATCTCCCCATTTCCTTCATATGGCCCCAACAGATTCTTCCGTTCCTTCTTTTTGATGCGGCCCGGTTTTACACATTTCTCCTGACCGTCCGGCGGCTGCATCTCCTGCTGCAGGTTCCAACCGGCATCCACTTCTCTAAATACCAGCGGCTGATACCGATACAATGGCCTCCTGGTCACTGCCCGCCGCCTTTTGAGATATTCAAACGGGGGGATCCCGTCTATTTTCACAAATCCCGCAGCCGCGAACGGCAGCGCTGCCGGGAATACCAGATAAAGCGAAACCGTCTGCGGGAGTCCAAGCACACCATTGCACAAGAAATAGCAGCCCACACCTACCGCCAGTGTGAGCGCGCACATCGTAGTCTGCCGCAATGTCATTCCTTTAAAAAAATCATCCTTGTAATCGTCAATATCCTTATTTACAGGTATCTGCACATTTTTCCTCCGTTTCCAACATCTTCTATAATATTGAAAGCTGCCATTTTCTTGCAAATTCTGCAAAAATTGTCCTTGCTTAATTCACTCAATTCGCATATAGTAAAAGTACAAGAAGACACATCTTCTTGTCTTCGTTAAATGATGACGAGTGACGGTTCTGACTCGTCGGTAAAATAAAAACTGACCGAACGAAGATGATGTGTGACGGTTCTGACACATCGGTAAAATAAAAATTGACCGAGCGAAGAACAATCCGGGGGTTGGATTAATTATCCAGCCCTGTTTTTTACGTGAACGCAATCACCCCAGTCCAAGGCAGCGTCTTACCACTGTATCTGCCCCCTTCACACAGGCACACGCCGTTATCATCGGCAGGCAGTATTCACAGATTCCAAGCACTACGCCGACCACCCCGCTGACGCTCCCGAATGCGGACGTGTCCTGGAACAATCCGTAGCTGATATCGATTGCCAGGATAATCACCACCGCTTCCAGGCAGTAACCAACGTACGTTTTCAGCCACGCAATCCCGGACTGTGAAAACTCCCGCCCGCCGGCAAACCCGGCAAACGCCACCGGGGCAAAGGGAATACACAGCAGCATCTTAAAGAGCCGCGACAGAACCGATAAAATCAGCTGAACCGCGCATACGATAATGACAAACCCACCGATCACGCCCCCGATCATTGCCACAATCCCATAGGCCAACCAGGTGCCACCGTCCGCATCAGAACTCTCCAGTTCCTCTTTCATTTCATCAAAAAGCCCGCCCGCATCCTCGGCCTCCACTTCCGCTGATAAAGTCGAAACAAGGGCAGTCGTGCACCGTGTAATTCCCGTCGCCAGCGTCAGGGAATTTACGATCAGTGACGCTGTAATTACATACCGGACAAAAAAGCGGAACATACTTTCCAGCGTAAAATTCGTCCGGATATCAATGCTTTCATTCAGCCATCCGAGTACAAAAAACAGCACCGCCAGGGCCGCCGCAACCGAAAGCATGGTGCTGTAAATACTCCCGGTCACTGTTCCCCAGGCATTGGAAACACTCATCGGGTCTTTCTGCGCATACTGGAGGGCAATGCTTCCGCTGCCCTTCCAGACATTGTATCCCGCGCTCATCATCCACTCCCCGACATTCATCATAGAACTGCCAAAACTCTCAAAAGCGGAGTTGATCGCATTGCTTATCAGTCCCATGCCAAGTGGCCTCCCCTCTCAAAAAATTTGCTAACCGGATAAGGGTATATTCGCTCCTGTCCGCAACACCAGCCTTTTTGCTGCATCTTCATCAGGAAACCGAAACTCCAAGCATACTCATCAGCGTTCCGGCGCCAACCATAATTAGCCCCGCGATAATCCTTTTCAGCGCAGAAGTCTGCTGCGTCCCATCGTGGGACTGGTAACCATTCGCAAACTCAAAAATGCCCCACGCCGTGACGATCACCCCTGCCGCCTGGATAATCGAAAGCACAAATGAATTAAGGCTGTTGATCTGGCTCACCACACTCGTTGCGTGCGCCGTCCTCTGAACCGTCATCGCGGCCAGCGGAGCTACTGCCAAAGCTTTTGACGCTATTCTTTTTAACCCCTGTCCAATTTTCTGAAATACTTTTTTGTTCATCATAATCTAAAATCCCCTCTTTCACTCTTAGACAGCACAAGCTCCCTGCATGGGATCTATGCGTCAAAAAAGTCTGAGCAGAAACCCAGACTTTCTTTCCCAATAAGCTGTTTTCATTTTTTTTGAAAAATACAAAGGAGCGCTTGATAAATCAGGCGCTCCCGTGTATAATCTACTCAGAAAGGTTGATCGGACACAGGTTCCGACTGCCCTCTGTATTAGATATTTCTATAAAGAAATAGCATCCTCTACTTGGGCGTTGGGATGCTATTTCTTTTTGTTATGATTGTCTATGTAAGACAGAGCCGCGAAAACTACTAACAACAAAGTCAAAACTTCCATTGTGTTCATAGGGCATCACCCTCCTTAAAATTCAGAGGGCATCTAATCAGAAAATGCATCCTGCTTTCTTTTCAATTATACCGGCATAGTTTATCACGTCCCATGCAGGTTTGCAAGAGACGCGATAAACTACTTATAACTCGCCAAGCCAAATAAAATCAACCACTCACTACAATTATTTCTTCATCGCTTTATCAGGCCGTTTTTCTTTTTTTCAGGGCAACTGCCACGAGCAGCGCCGCTCCCGCCATCATTGCCAGAAGCGCCGGAAGATACCGGAATCCATCGCCGGTATTCACGGATGACGATGTAAGCGAGCCCGATGAACTGCTGGTACTGCTCTTTCCGGTCAGGTCAACCGTTGCCTCTTTTGGTGAATCGTACATCGTGACATACTGGTCTTCCGCCGAATCAACCACCTCAAAGGTGATAGTTTCCGCCAGCTCATATCCATCCGGGGCTGTCACTTCCGTTAGCGTGTATGTTCCTGACTGCATCCCAGCGATGGTATGCCCCTCATCCGTCGACGTCCACTCATCCACAACATTGCCATCCTCATCTTTTACCACCAGGGAAGCACCTGCAAGTTCTTCCTCATTTGTAATATCTTTCTTACTGATAATGACAATGTTCTTCGGCATATGGCTGTTGATAATGGTAAACGTATAGTCGTCTGCGCTTGTGTCAATGGCTGACTCATATCCTTCCACTTCTTCTTCGGTGACCGTGTAAAGGATCTCCTCGCCCTCGTTCATATAAACCGGAAGTCCGGTAAGAATCTCAACAAAACCGCCCTCCTCGGTCAGTTCCAGCTCGTATACACTGCCGTCTGTCCCAGTCAGAGTTACAAAAATGCTGTCCGGCCTGATGCCATCACGGTCATCGTAATCTGCCCATTCCTTGCAGATAACCAGGTCAACCACCGCAGGAATATGGTTATTAGTTACGGTAAAGCTGTAACCATCTTCGCCCTTTACCACTTCATCGGAATAACCGTCCACCGCGGTTTCCTGCAGGGAATAATCAATCTGCTCACCCTTGTTCCAGTAAACCGGCAGATCTGTGAAGGTATACGTCCAGTCGGTTTCTTCTGTAAGCATCGCACTGTAACGGCTGCCGTCTGAACCGGTCAGAACCACTTCCACCTCATCCGGGCGAACACCGTCCTGGTTTTCCGCGTCCTCCCAGGTCTTTGTAACTGTGATATCCGTTTTTGCGATTTCATGGGTGTTGGTAAAGGTAAACCCATAGCCATCCTCTGTCGTCACAAGCTCCGCCTCATAATTCGCCGTATCGTCCTCGGCAATCGTATATATAATCTTTTCCCCGTGGTTGAAATACACAGGCAGGTTAGTGATCTCCGCCGCCCAGCCAGTTTCCTCAGTCAGGTCGGCTTCATAGCTTTTCCCGTCCGAGCCATTTAAGGTAATATGCAGGAAATCCGCGCGGACACCATCACGGTTGTCATCGTCGTCCCAGATTTTCTTCACATTCACCTCGGTAGTCTCCGGTTCATGCGTGTTGGTGA
>JAJQCQ010000047.1 GCA_021202635.1 Lachnospiraceae bacterium
AACTGGCCTCAAAATTTTTTTAAATCACCCCTTGACATTTCTTAGCTGGACTTTTCCAGGAAGCGGTGTGGCGGAAAAGGGATATGGAACAGAAGAAAAATGAGGAGATTCACAGCCTGCAGTATTCCAAGATCGTAAATGAGATGGAAAGTTTCCGGCGCATCCGTCATGACATGCGCCATCATCTGAGCGGACTTTCGGAGCTGCTTGCCCAGGGAAAAACGGAGGAAATGAAAGAGTATCTGGATGAACTGATCGGCTATACGGTTGTGCGCGATCAGACTTTTTACTGCAAAAATGAGACGATCAACAGTCTTTTGCAGTACTACGTCGGGTACGCGTTAAACGAGAATATCCGGGTCGAAGTGCAGGCGAGATGTGAGAAGCTCGCGATTCCGGCTACGGATCTGACGGTAGTATTTGGAAATATCATGGAAAATGCCATCCGCAGCTGTATGCAGGCAGGGGAAGGCCAGGTGTCTCTGATCACGGTTCGGATTGACACCATCGGCAATTCCCTGGTGATAGAAGTCATAAATCCGTGTGCGGCCGTTCATTTCTCTGAAAGATATGCTGCGGAAAAAAAGACGCTGCAGGGAGATGCGGATTGCTTGCGTGCGGTGGAGGCCTTTCTAAGCGCCAGGAAGGACGGCGTGCGTGGTCTTCTATGCATGGCGCGACCCCCCCAATAACATGGGGGGGGGGACGGCGCGCTTTCGGTTTGATTCTGAAAAGAAGGTATTCATTTCACAAATTCGTATGGACATCTCTGAGACATGATAGTAATGTGACAGCACAAATGGACAGCTTTCAGTGCACGAATGGTTCGTTCGTTGTGCAATTTTCGTGTTAAAATAGATAGAGTGCATATAAGAGGGGGACGAAAATGCGCATTGCTATCTGCGACGACAGTAAGCTGTCACAGTCTTTATTTATCAGTGCTCTGTTGGAGTGGAATCCGACGGAACGGGCAGAATGCTTTTTCAGCGGGGCTGATTTGCTGGAGGCGATGAGGCAGTCGCCTGTTTTTGACATGGTATTTCTGGATATCTATCTCCCGGGTGAAAATGGCGTTGATATTGCTGCTGAGATTCGGAAGCTCTCTCCCTCCACAGGAATTGTATTTATTACCAACAGCCCGGATCACGCAGTGGATGCGTATTCTCTGAATGCGATTCACTATCTGGTGAAGCCGGTGACGGCCGAAGGGGTAAAGGAGTCATTTGAGCGTCTGAAAACCCTTCGCTCGAAGCCGCGGCCGATGTTTACGCTGTCGGTTGGCAGAGTCAGTCATATCGTGTATCTGGATGAAATTACCTGTATCCTCAGTGCCAAGCATGTGAAGGAGATCCATCTGGAGAATGGGCAGACACTGCGGGCCTGGATCGATATCCAGGAGCTGGAGAAAAAGCTGGATAAGAGCTTTCTGAAGCTGAACCGGGGGACGATTGTGAATATGGGACAGATCCGGCAGATGAGCGCGGAGTATTGTGTGCTGAGCGACGGGACGAGGCTGGACTTTTCACGTCGGAAGCGGGCAGAGATCCGGGATGCGTATCACGATTACCTCTTTGCCAATCTTTCCGATGGTACTGAAGTGCGAGGATAAGGAAAACGTCCGGATGAATGGGGGAAGATCATGAAACAGAGAATTCCGAAGATGGCTTCCATACCCAGTGCAGAGGCGGTAGCGGCGGAGCGGGAGCGCCTGCGTTACCAAAAACGATTCCGGCATACGATGATGACGATTGTCTATATTCTGATCGTGGCAGCTGCGGTTTCCATTCTGGCTGCGACGACGCTTTTGCCGGTTTTACAGGTCTCCGGCACCAGCATGGAGCCGACCCTTGAGGACGGTGATGTGATTGTCCTTTTGAAAAGCGGAAATTACAGGACGGGCGACCTGTGTGCGTTTTATTATCAGAATAAGCTGCTTTTAAAGCGTGTGATCGGTGTGCCGGGCGATGTGATTGACATTGATACGGACGGCAATGTAAGCGTGAATGGGGAGGTGCTGGAGGAGCCGTATGTCACCAATCTGTCGCTGGGAGAATGCGATCTCACCTTTCCCTATCAGGTGCCGGAAAATCGTTACTTTGTGATGGGAGACAACCGCTCGACTTCGATTGACTCCAGGAGCAGTGTGATTGGCTGTATAGAAAAAGACCAGATTGTCGGGAAGGCGGTTCTGTGTGTCTGGCCAACAGGCCGATGGGGGACTTTCTGATTTTGTAACCGTTCAGAACAGCGCAGGCGATCAGCGGCCTGCTGTTATTGGCAGTTACTGATTTATTTTATGCTTCACCCTGAAAAGGCGGTGTACGGTGATGAAAACGATCGTAGATGTCTATTTAAGAGAATTCAAAAGAGATCATCGCAGGCGGCTGCGTTTTGGCGCGCTGGCGCTGTTTCTCGCCCTGCTGGTGACGGTCGGCATCAGCTGGAGGCTTCGTTATACCGGAATTGCGCTGACAAATGAGACGTACTGCGGACTGACGGAGCATACGCATACGGACGAGTGCTATGAGAAGGTACTGGTTTGCGGTCTGGAGGAGGCGGAGGGGCACTCTCATACAGATGCCTGCTATGAGGAGGAGCCTGTCCTGATCTGCGGCCTGGAGGAATCCGCGGGACATACACACACCGAGAGCTGTTATGATGAAGAGGGGAATCTGGTCTGCGGCCTGGAGGAAGCTGCGGGGCATACGCACAACGACGACTGCTATGAGACGAGAAAGACGCTGGTCTGCGGACAGGAGGAGTCTGTGGGACATACCCACACGGACGAGTGCTATGAAACAGTACTCATCTGTGAACTGGAGGAGCATACCCATACGGCGGAGTGCATGACGGATGAGACCGCGGATGTGGAGACTGCTTCGGACTGGGAATCGACGATACCAGAACTGACTGAAAACTGGACAGAGGACGTGGTGGCTGTGGCACAGAGCCAGATTGGCTATGTGGAGAGTACCGCGAATTTTGTGCTGGATGAAGATGGAGAGACACTCAGAGGCTACACCCGTTACGGTGCGTGGTATGGGAACATGTATGGGAACTGGGATGCCATGTTTGTCTCTTTCTGTTTATATTACGCGGACGTCCCGGAGGATGTCTTCCCGGAGGCTTCCGGAGCCTATGCGTGGGCAGCAGCGCTGCAGGAGAAGTCCCTCTATCAGAGCGCGGACGCGTATGTGCCGTCTGCGGGCGATCTCGTCTTTTTTGACCGGGATGACGATGGAAAGGCGGATCATGTCGGCATCCTGGAAAAAGCAGATACACAGACCGATGCGGCCACAGGGGAAGTGACCGTGACAAAGCTGTATGTGATCGAGGGAGATTACAGTGCGGACAGTTCGGACGCGGCAGACGCCGTGACCCGGAACGAATATAACCCGGATGATGTGAAGAGCAGGATTCTCGGATACGGCACACTGCCGTCCGACCCGAGGGCAGAGGAAGCGGAAACGGAAACTGAGACGGATACAGAAATAGCTATAGAAAATGATACAGAAATGGCCCTGGATACGGAAAGTGACACCGGGGCGGAAGGTACGGAAGCAGACGGAACGGGGGCGGAAACTGCGACAGAGTCAGACGGAACGGGAGCAGAAACCGCGACGGACCCGGATGCAGGTGCGGCAGCGGATGCAGAGGATTCGGCCGCTATCGGGACAGGAACGAAGCCGGCGGGCGAGGACCTGACGGAAAATGAGACAAACGAGACGGCTCTGGAGACGGAAGCGTCAGCGGAGTCTGAGACAGAATCAGAGCTGGAGGGCACCGGGCAGTCGGTGCGGGTTTACAGCAGAGACGACGTGACTGTGACGGTCTGCTATGGGGCGGAAGCGGAGATTTCGGACGGCGCAGCGCTGATGGTCAGCGAATATACGCAGGATTCAGAGCTCTGGCAGTCCCGCTATGCGGAGGCCGCGGCCTTCTATGGCTGGGAAGCGGAAGAAACGGAGACTGAGCTTTCAGAGAGCGGGAAGGATACGGAAAAAGAAGGAGAAACGGAAAGTGCAGAGGCTTCTGAGGATATTGAGGATATGCAGGGTGTGCAGTTCCGTCTGTTCTCTGCCTTCCTCTACGAGGATGGTCAGAAGCTGCAGCCCGCAGATGGGACGCAGGTGCAGGTGACGATCGAGGTTTCCGGTGCGGACGATGTACTTTCCTGTGAGATACTCTCCTTCTGCGAGGGGGAAGTCTCCGGGCTGACCGCAGAGTACAGCTATGATGAAGATACACAGACACAGATGTATTGCTTCTCATTGAGCCGCTTTTCAGAAGCAGGGATCGGTCTTCTGCTTCAGACGGATACAGAAGAGGAAGGGACCGAAGAAACCGCAGAGCTGACCACCCAGAGTGTGCAGGGGGAGGATTATATCATCACGGTCAGCTACGGCCCGGAAGCAGAGCTTCCGGAGGAAGCGGTGCTGATGGTCAGCGAGTATGACCAGGATTCGGAAGAGTGGCAGGTACGCTACGAGGAAGCGGCTGCGCTTTATGGATGGGAGGACGGCACAGGCGCAGATACAGATGGAGACGCAGTGTCTGAGACGGATGAGAGCGCAGGCAATGCTGACGCGGAGGTGAGCGCAGCGGAAGAGACGGCGGAAACCAGTGAAACGACTATAAGCGGCGAGACGTCCGAGACGGGTGAAGCAGCTGAGATCAGTGAGACGTCCGAGACGGATGAGACATCCGCTTCGGAAACAGAGGCCGCTGCCGATACAGAAGTGGTAGATTATCGGAAGGAATTCCGTTTGTTTAAGATCGGTTTTTATGTGGACGGGGAGGAAGTGGAACCGGCAGCCGATGTGACGGTGACCATTCTTTATCTGGATAAAGACGGAGAGGCAACCTACAATGTCACTCATTTCAGTGAGAATGGGACGAAGGATGTCGCGGCCGAATCCGGATATGAGGAGAATGTGCAGACCATCACGTTTGATACCGATGGGTTCTCGGAGTATGGGATCTCGACGGTGGCAGAGACCGAAACCGAAACAGAGACTGAGACGGAAATTACTTATTCTGAGGTAACTACCTTTTATCTCTGGATTAAGGATTATAATAATAACACGGTAGATGCTTATTCCGAGTGGGAAACTGGCACAGGTCAGCTGACCGCTTCCGGTGTTCTATCTTATACGGAAAGTGGCGAAACGTATTACCTGATCCCGATCAGTTATTTTACAACGGCTCTTAGCAGCTATGGATATACATTTGACGGCACCAATACAGATTTTTGTCCGTTTATGTATATTCCAAGTGCATATAGCAGCGGCGTGAGCAGCGCGACGGGGGAAGCTTCGTATGTGGAAGTAAATGGCAGCTGGTATGTGCGGGTACAGGATACGACGGGATCGAATCCGAACCGCAGCAATGTTTACTATATGATGGAGACCGTAAGCACTTTTCGGGTATGGCCCCGTACGGCTGTTGGTACTACAGCGATGGGAACATATGAAATATCGACCGCTCTGCATAAAGTGAATACGACGTATTATTATATTCCTGTGAGTGATGTGAAAACATGGTTCACGGAGTTCAGTTTTGATGAAAATGACCTGGATCATTGTCCATTCTATTATGCGCCGGACGCGAACTATGGATCTGCGAATCTGACGCAGGCGAATTATGTTTATATGAATGGTTCCTGGTATTTAGAGATACAGGATACGGGGACTTATGGTGATCCTCCGCGGAGTAACCTCTATTACTTATCAACGGACACAGTGGTTCTGAATCTGGGGAACGGCAATGGCAGTGCGGTGTTTAATGATTACAGCGGAGCTAACAGCATCAATCTGCGTTACACGACGGCTTCCCTTTCTGATTATGCGGACGCGAATGGAACGGTGACGATCCATCTGCCAAGTGACAGTGATCTGGGCGCTTCCTTTGTGGTGGTGGATGAAGATACAAGCGCCGGTCTGTCGGTTGTGTCTGTCACTTTAGGACAGGAGGCGGCCTACGACTACAAACTGGTTGGCTGGATCAACATTGCGACGGGAGAATATTACTGTGTCGAGGACGGTTCGACGACTGCGGAGGTGGATTTAAGCAATGCGAATGTCTTTTACGCGGACTGGATAGCGGAGAGTTATGATGTGGGCTCCTCCTCGGATTCTGATCTTATTTCAACGGCGGATACCAGTTCTTTCGTAAAGATTTACATGTTTGATTACAACGAACTGTTTAATCTGTACAGCGCTTCCCTGACGCAGACTGGGGTGACTGCTGAAACCTGGGCGGACAGTGGGAATCTGTATGAGACGCCGCTTTTGGGAAATGATGCCGACAGCCTTACGCGGCTTGCCCCGAGCTTCCTTTTTGCAAACAATGGCACTGGAGGTACGGGAGTGCTGGCCAATATAGATCCCCGAAAGGATTGGAATAATAATCATACTTCATCAGTAACCACATATGATAATTTCGAAATTACGAGTAAGAATTCGGCTATACTTCAGAAGCTGTTTGACACTTCTGCCGGAAATACAGGAGATGATCTGGGTGTATATTATGTGGGAGAAGCAAATTATCTCTTTTCTTATGACGACGACCCAACCTCGTCTACTTATGGTTATTACTCGTATGATTCCTCTCAGAACGCGGCGGCCTATAACCAGACGGAGAGCCGGTTTTATGTATACAGCAGTCCGAAGGGTTACGGTGGTTCCGGGTTTTATCCTTATAATTCATATAGTGATTCTTTCGGCGCAAAGAATGGTACGATCAATGAGTGGTTTGGCATGAACGTGGAGCTGGACTTTTACCTTCCCAATGCGCCGGGCAGCGGCACGGATGTTAATCAGGTGAATGGCACGGATATGGTCTTTGAGTTTTCCGGGGATGACGACGTCTGGGTGTTTGTGGACGATGAACTGGTGCTGGATCTGGGCGGTATCCATGGCGCATTGACCGGGACGATTAATTTTGCGACCGGTGAGGTTACGGTAAACGGAACGACCTATACGGATTTGCTTAATAACATCTCTTCCGGCACACACAGACTGAGCATTTATTATATGGAGCGCGGCGGCTGGGCATCGAACCTGAAGCTTAGTTTTAATACAATTCCCAAATGGGAATATGAGACCGCGACGGCTGGAACGATCAGTGTGACCAAGGAGTGGGGAACGAGTACGGCCACGACGGAAGTCACCATGGGGCTGTTCGAGCGGATGGAGATTACCGGCACCACCAGCAATACGGACGGCACGACTACCTATACCGTAAGTGCAGCGTCTTATCTGAGCACGACCACTTATACGGTGCAGAGTGACGGCTATTCGTATGATGCAAATGGAGTCGTCCAGGCCTATTACAGCGGGGGATATCTGTACGTGCTGGTTGACACCCAGGTGCTGAACGATGCCAATGGATGGACTTATATCTGGGGACTGCTGGACAGCAGCAAGACCTATGAGGTGCTGGAGCTGACCACTTTGTCGCACTATACGACATCCTATGAGTCTGAGACTCTGCAAATCTATGATTACTGGTCTGTCATTGGTACGGATGACCTGCAGGAAATGCTCGCGGCTGTCGGTTATAGTAAGGGAGACAGTGCCGGCACGATTGTGCTGAGTGATGGCGCGATCAATTATGAGAGTACGGATCAGTTCGGCCGTGCCCTGTGGGGGTATGTCATAGCAGCCGGAGATGGGACGGTATCGATCGAGCAGGTTCTGCTGTCGCAGCCTCCGACAGATAACGGAAGCGACACATATATCTATGGAGCGATGAGCGATGATATCGATGTCGGCGCGATCCCGGACACGGCAAAGTGGGAGATGATTATCACCGGAACCCGAGAGGACGACAGTGTAACCACGAATCCCCAACGATATACCTTTTATTTGAAAAATGGAGACTATTATTTACGGGTGACGGGCGACAGCACGAATGGATACAGTCTTACCGTAACGACAGACGTATCAGAAGCCACTGATTTTTATTACAATTCCCTGGGAGAGCTGCGAGTCAACAATGATCTGGGCATCCGGGTTATTTTGCAGAAGTCAAATGGTACGGTTTCGGCGGTAGTCACTACTTCCAGAGCGGCATCCGATTCAGCCAACATTAAGGTTTACTACGAAACGCCGGAAGCAACGACGAAGGGCGCAGCTTACACCGTCACAAATGAAGAGCTTCCCGCAGTTTACCTGAAAAAGGTGTCGGCATCCGATATCAGCACGACCCTTTCTGGCGCGTCGTTTGCTCTGTACAAAATATCGGATGACGGCTATAACACAACGCTTTACTATTTCTACGATTCGTCTGCGGATGTGACGACCTGGGACAGCAGTCTGAGTGCGGAGCAGGCCGCGCAGACGACCGATGGAGACGGCTGGATCGGCTTCTATTATCTGGAGGACGGCGACTATTACCTGCTGGAGACGGCTGCCCCGGACGGCTACAATCCGCTGACCAGCGTGATCAAATTCACCGTAACGAATGGCGTTGTCACAGCGGTTACGGATGAAAATGGGAATACTCTGTCGACGGTAACCATAGAGGCAAACACAAGCGGCAATAATCTGATCGTTCAGGTGCAGAACAAGACAGAGGAAATCCTGCCTTCCACCGGAGGCTTCGGAGCCGCACCGTATTATCTTGCGGGGGTGCTGCTGCTAGGCGGTTCCGCAGCATTGTTCGGCCGAAGACGCCGATACGCGGGACGCAGTCCGAATGGGTGAAGCGGACGGAGAAAATAAAAATCGGGACACGATTTTATAGATAGAGTGATGTAAGAAGAGTCACAGAGTTTTCGGTAACTGGTAACGGAAGGGCAAAGGAAACAGGAGGTTAGAAAGGAATGAAAGGAAAATTAAGGAACAGTTTTTTATTGGTGTTGACGCTGGTGATGGCGTTGGCACTGGCGATGGTTGTGTCTGCGACGTCGGCGACATATTCTATCACAATTTCGAATGCTGCTGTGGGAGAGACTTATACAGCTTATAAAGTGTTTGATGCTACTTATGTTACAGTCACGGAAACGGAAGTAGGTGGCGGGACAGAGGCAGAGACTACATATGTGTCATACACCATTGATTCAGACAGTGAATGGTATAGTTTGATGAGTGCCCAGACAAGTCTTTTTACCCTGGAAGCTGCGGCTTACCAGGGGGTGTCAGGCGTTACTACATATGTAGTCACACAGACAGGATCTGATGCGGACGTATTAAGCTGGTTTAACAGCCTGACAGCAACCGACTTGAGTAATGCCGGGATAACCACTTCTGCAGCTTCAGGATCGATATCTGCTTCAGGTGATACTTTAACTCTTGATGTCACAAGCTCTGGTGCCGGTTATTACTATATCACGACCACGTTGGGGTCTCTGGTGACTCTTGATACAATCACAACCACGGCAACTGTTGAGGATAAGAATGGTGTTCCAACGATCGACAAGGAAGTATCAAATACAGAAGGAAGCGGATATGATTCAACCAACACCGCCAGCATTGGTGATACGGTGTACTTCCGGTCGACGATCCGTAATTTTGCCGGAACAAGTAATCTGGAGCTTCTTGTTGATAAAATGGATGAAGGACTGACATTAGATGCAAGCTCTATTACAATTATATATTATGTGGATGATACCGATACGGGAACGGATATTACCAGTTCTCTGAATGGTTATATTGATACCAATAACACATCGTATACATTTACCGTTGATTTTGAATCTCTTATGTCGACAACGCTGTCTTCAGCAACGGCTGACAGCTATATCGTAATAACTTATTCGGCTACTGTGGATGGAAGTGGAACAACAGTAGAATATAATAACGAGACATATGTTACGTATGGCGGTTCGTCATCGTCCACGAAATCTACGACGACTACGTATGTTTCCAAGTTTACCCTGAACAAAGTAAACAGCAGCCAGACGACTATTTCAGGAGCGGTGTTTTATCTGTATGACTCAGATAATAATTTGCTCTACTTTACAAAATCTGGTGACGTTTACACACTTGCAAGCAGTACAGCCAGTGGTGCAACTGCTGAGATTGAAGCCGGTAATGTAACAATCTTTGGCTTAGACGTTGGTACCTATACCTTAACAGAGACAACTGCACCGGATGGATATAACAAGCTTACTTCCAGTGTTACTATTGTCATTTCTGCTACATATGATAGTAATGGTAAAATAAATGGTACGACGATGTCATATGAATACGAAACGGAATCTGAGACAGATCAGACAGAAATTGATGTAGTAAATAATACTGGTTCAGAAATGCCCAGCACCGGCGGCATTGGTACGACGATCTTCTACGTGGTCGGCGCTGTGCTGGTTCTGCTGGCGATCGTTCTGCTGATCACCAGATGGATGGTAGGCAGAAGAGAACAGCAATAAGTATTGTTATAAGCCCTTCGCGCAGCGATGAAACCGGGCGAAGGGACGTTGTTGTAAAAAGGCACTGATATGGACCGGAAAGCATGAAAAAGCATTTATCCACAATCCTCATAATTTGCATGCTCCTCGCAGGCGTATGTCTTCTGCTGTATCCGACGGTCAGCAATTACTGGAATTCGCTCCATTCGACGCAGGTGGTGTCAAATTATTCGGAGGCGGTGGCAGACCTGGATGACGATGTCTACGAGGAACTGCTGGAGCAGGCGCGAAGCTACAACGAAGCGCTGGCGGAAAGCCAGGACGGGATCTATCTTGATGAGGAGGAGATGGAGACCTATGAAAGTCTGTTGGACATATCCGGTGATGGTCTGATGGGGTATATCACGATTGAAAAGATCAATGTTATGCTCCCGATTTACCATGGAACGGACAGTGCGGTTCTCCAGTCGGGTGTCGGGCATTTAAGCGGTACGTCCCTGCCGGTCGGCGGGGAGAGCACCCATTGTGTGCTGAGCGGTCATCGCGGGATGCCGAGTGCGTTGCTTTTTACGAATCTGGATAAGCTGGAGATCGGGGATACCTTTACGCTCACGGTACTGGATGAGGAAATAACATATGAAATCGACCAGATCCTGATTGTGGAGCCGAATGAGACGGAAAGTCTTTATATTGTAGATGGCGAGGATTACTGTACGCTGGTGACCTGTACGCCGTACGGGATCAATACGCAGCGGCTGCTGGTGCGGGGAAAACGGATTGAAAATACCGGAACGCACATTCAGGTTTCGGCTGAGGCGGATACGATTGCGCCGATGCTGGTTGCGGCCTTCCTGGTGATTCCTCTTTTCCTGGTGATGCTGATGGTATATGAGGTTGTATCCGATGTAAGGAAAAAAGGAAAGAACCCAACTGACGCGATCCTGCCGGAGGTCGCCACAGGCAGCGAAACAAAGAACCGGGACAGGCTGCGGCGCAGGACAGACGCAGAAAAGGAAACAGGGAAACGGAGGCGACGGTAGCCGATGCTTTGGGAGAAGAAAATGTGGAGAAGAAAGTTTCGATTTTTGCCGTTCCGGCTGTTGCTATGGCTGGTTTTGGTTTTCGCGGCAGGCGCGACTGCTTTTGCAGCTTCCGAACTGCCGGATCTGAGCCGGACGGGTTCCATAACGATCACATTGAAGGATGAAGAGACCGGGGAAGTGATTCCCGGTGGGACGATCACGATTTATCAGGTGGCGGTTCTGGTGTCCGGTGAGAGCGGTTATACGTGGCAGTATACGGAAGATTTTTCGGGATGCACAGAATCCCTGGACGATCTGGAATCCCTCGAGCTGATCGCCGACCTGGTAGATTATGTGGAAGAGCATGCGCTGGAGGCGGTAGAGATCACGATTGACGCGGAGGGAACGGCCTGTTATGAGGATGTCGCTCTGGGGCTGTATCTGATTGTGCAGACGGAGGCGGCGGAAGGATATGACGCGTTTCTGCCATTTCTGGTAAGCGTGCCGTATGAGAAAGCGTCCGAGTGGGTTTACGATGTAGACGCCACTCCCAAAATGGATCCGCCGAGCAAAACAGAGACCGAGCCGCCGGTTGAGGAGGAGACGGAGCCGGAGAGCGGAAGTGAGACGGAACCGTCCAGCGAAGGCCAGACGGAGCCGGAGAGCGGAAGTGAGACCGAACCGCCTGGTGAGAGCGAGTCGGAACCGCAGAGTGAAAACGAGACCGAGGCAGAGAGCGAGTCGGAAATGCAGAGTGAACGCGAAACGGAGTCGGAGATCGAAAGCGAGTCAGAAGCGCAGAGCGAACGCGGGACTGAAGCGGAGAGTGAAGGCGAGACGGAGACAGAGAGCGAGACGGAATCGGAGACGGAAAGCGAAACGGAGCCGCAAAGCGGAGACAAGGCGGAAACTGAGCCGCAGACGTCAGCGACGGAGACGGAAACTGAGACGGAGACACTTCCACAGACCGGGCAGCTTTTCTGGCCCATTCCTTTGCTGGCGGTCGGCGGCGTGCTGTTAATTGTGGTTGGCAGATATCTGACGATGACCGATGCAAAAGACAGGCAGAGAGATAGAAAACGATGAGACATAGATGCGGTTCGATTATGATGACAATAGGGACAGTGCTGGTACTTGCGGCATTGGCCCTTTTCGTCTATAATAGCTGGGATGCCTGGCGGGCAGGAAAAGCGGTGATGGAAATCCAGGCAAAGCTGGATGACACGGACACAGCTGCTGGCGTCAGCAGTACAGCAGAGGAAAATTCCGGTGCGGGTGATGAGACAGACGAGAATGAGTCCGCGGATACGGAAATGGCTGTAGTGGAGATCGACGGTTATGACTATATCGGGACGCTGTCCATTTCCCGTTTCGGCCTGGAGCTGCCGGTGATGGCACAGTGGAGCTACGCGGGCCTGAAAATCGCGCCTGGACGTTATGAAGGTTCCGTCTGGAGCGACGACCTGGTGATCTGCGGGCATAATTACGAGCGCCATTTTGGAAATTTGAAAAATCTGGAAGCCGGGGATGTTCTCACATTTACCGATGTGAACGGAGACGTATTTTCTTACGAGGTGCGGGAGGTCACGACCCTCCAGCCGACCGATGTAGCGGAAATGCTGAACGGAGCCGGGGAGGCATGGGATCTGACTCTGTTTACCTGTACCCTCGGCGGACAGGCCCGGGTTGCGGTAAGATGCAGCCGCACCGATGAACAGACAGAAGGATGAAGAAATATGGCAGAAAAAGAATTGCGGAAAATGAACCGCACAGAGTTGATTGAAATTATTTATGCATTGCAGCAGAATGACAAGATACTCCAGGAAGAAACGGAAGAGCTGCGCAGACAGCTGGACGACCGGACAATCCGGATGGAAAATGCCGGTTCCATCGCCGAGGCGGCATTAAGTCTCAATCATATCTTTGAGGACGCAGAGGCGGCGGCCAGACAATATCTGGACTCACTGAAAGCAGCGCACGAGCCGCAGGCTCGGGCGAAAGACAGCCAGACGCAGGAAGCGGGAGCCGCCCAGACCCGCGAAAACGGGGAAGATCACTGGAACGATGTACAGCAGGAAAACGATGCCCTCCGGAAAGACGCACAGCAGGAAAACGATGCTCTCCGGAAAGACATGCAGCAGGAAAACGATGCTCTTCGGAAAGACGCGCAGCAGGAGTGCGATGCCCTCCGGAAAGCAGCGCAGCAGGAATGCGACGACTTTCGAAAGGATGTACAGAAGGAATGCGAAAGGCTTCGACAGGAGACACAGCAGGAGTGTGAGGAGCTTCGTGCACAGACGCAGGTGGAACTGGATGGACTTCGCTTACAGACGCAGCAGGAGTGTGACGGACATCGCACACAGACGCAGCAGGAGTGCGATGTGCTTCTCATGAAAACGCAGCAGGAGTGCGAGGAACTTCGCATGCAGACGCAGCAGGAATGCGCAGGGATCCGGGAGCAGACCCAGCGGCAGGCGGAAAAAAAGATTGAAACCGTGAACCGTGAAATAAAGGCCATTCTGGATCAATATCCTATGCTCAGAGAATACCTCAAAAGAGAAATCAAAAAAGAATAGTGCAGGAAAGAGGCAGGAATGATCCTGCCTCTTTCCTGCATTTTTTCAATCAGACCATGACAGCGGCCTCCGCCAGCAGCTGTTTTGCTTTTTCATATTCGTCTACAGTAGAATCCAGAACGCTGCAAGCGTGTTCTTTTGTGTAACCCTCATTTTTCATAAGGGAATCAACACATTTTACAAATTTTTCGAGACCCGCTTTCATGCCTTTCTCTAAACCATCCTTCATGCCTTTTTCCAAACCATCTTTCATACCTTTTTCCGTTGCCTTATCCAGGGCTTTCGTTAACCAGTCTTCCATTTTCGTGATCCTCCTTTCTTCGGGTTCATTTTGCGTAATCTGAAATCTTTGATCGCCGGACACTGCGGCCAGTAGATTTAATACATCATCAACGTGTTTTATCTCTTGCGCAGAAGGAATGTATTCGCGGTTTTTCCTCATCTGCACAAAGTAATCGGCAACGATTCGGAAGTCGCTCTTAAATTTTGCGACAGTCTCATCGTCAAGCCATGCGATTTCGAAGATATTGGCTTTATAGTCATGAACATATTGTCCAAGCTCTGAATCCGGTGCACCAACTACGTTATATAGACTGCGGGACTTCTGTCCCCAGCGATGGTCTGTTCCGAAGTATAGGACAAGCGTCACGACGGGATATCTGGCGTCTCCTTGCGTTAATTCGTCACGATAAGCGGCACCGTCATAGCCAATCACGCGCAGAGCAATGTCCGGATCCCGCGACGACTGGTTCTCTAAACCGAGCAGGCTGATGCGCACCTGTCCTTTTGTCCAGTATTTCGCGACATCCCACTCCTGCCCGTGAATGGTATTTGCCGCTTTGTACTGGCTAAGTGTACCAGACCGTTCGAGATCGTTGGCTTTTACGGTGTCTTTGCCATTATAAATAAGAACATTCACGATGTCGGCAAAGACGTCCGGGTAATCTTCCAGTAGCTTTTCCGTAATATCTTTTTCTGCCATATGTTTTCCTCCTGATTTTACCATGTAATGTGAAAAATGAAAAGACCCGGATCGAGGTGTATCTCATTGTCATAATCGCTGTGCGAGCGTAGGATGGCTCGGTAAAGATAGTGAAAATACAATACAACAAAACAGATGAGATGTCAAGCATAAAATATAATATAATAAATAAAATAATTATTAAAGCCTTAAAATATATATAATAAAAATCAGAACTATTATTTTGGCTTAGCCTGCTTTCACTATAAATGAGAAGAGCAGATGCCCGATGCGCACCAAATCGTTCCTTTGTTTTGACAGGGCGGTTGAAAATGAGCTATCGTACGTTACTAGTCACATCTGTAGATGTAAAAATAAGGTAAATTAGGTCAAGGGATGACCTGTAATTATCGCACGAATGGCTGAAGTTGACTTAACGAATGGTTTCACAGGACTGTATTTTTTATGCTATAATAAAAATTATATATGATGTGACTGTTTAAAGGAAAAACCATAATTATCAAAGTATGCAGCTAGATTCTGCTAAATGAGCGGACGTAGATTAAAACAAAGTTTTATCATGTGTATGACCCGCAGAAAGAATTTACGGGAAAAACAATTCGTCAATCGGTTGTTGTGTAGATCAGGAGGGATGTTCTATGATCCTCAGGCTTATAAGAAAGCATAACAATCAAATAAAAAGCATTCTGAGCATTCTGCTCTGTCTGGCACTCATAGGTGGCGCGGTATCATCACTGAGCGTATTTGCCGAGGAGCCGGTAACGGAGTCGGAATCAGAATCGGAATTCGACCTTGCGTCTGAAACGGAGACACAGACAGATGTGTCCCTCGCTGAAACGGAGGAAACAGCCGGGGAGCCCCAGACGAAAGCCGCATCAGAGCCGGAAACGGAGGAGCAGACCCGGGATACCGGGGCGGAAGCGGAGATGGAGACGGAATCTGAATCGGAAAAGGAAACAGAGATCGAATCTGAAACAGAGACCGAATCGAAATCAGAGACGGAATCCGAATCAGATACAGAGATGACTGTAGTTGAGTTTTCCGGGAACGTGGGGGATATCGACGTTTTGGTAACCGCCCCGGCAGGTGCGTTCGCGGAAGGCGTCACCATGGAAGTAGAAGAGGCGGATCTCGAGGCATTTGTATCTGCTGTTCAGACAGACCTGGAGGAAAATTATCCCGGGACGACGTATCACATTCTTGATGTAGCAGCGATAGAAATTAGTTTTTATGATGCGAATGGGAATGAAGTACAGCCGGAGGCGGATGTGGAAGTGACCATCAGTGGCTTGTCATTGGCTACAGAAGTTAGCAGAAGCGAACTTTTTCAAGCCAAAGAGGAACCTTCAGGTGAACTGCCACCTTCCACGGAAGAGCCGTCCAGTGAGCTGTTCTCTGCCATGGAAGAACTGTCTGGTGGGACAATGTCTTCCACGGAAGAGATGTCCGATGAGATCTTGTCTTCTGGGGAAACTCTTCCAGGCGAAACGCTGCCTTCTGCGGAAGAGATCGCCGAGTTGGATGCGGAGGTTCTGACGGCGGATTATGCTCTGATCTATCATATGGATGATGAGGGGAACGTGGAATGCGTCAAAGACGAGACGCCGGGGGAGAGCTCGTATACGTTTACGACCGATTGTTTTTCCGAGTATGGCATCGTCAATGCCAGCGAGGAAGGCGGAACTTCGTTGACGGCCGGAAGCCCTGGAAGTGGAGGTGGCGGTGGCCCCTCGGGCGGACAAACGGAAAGTGAAACCCAGTCCGGCACCACCACCTACAATTATTACCATATAGACCTTCGTGTATCCAGTACTGTTGACATTACAATAACAAATTCAGCCACCACAACGACGGATGTGACGGTAACGAAGGTGTGGGAGGATGATGACGAGAGCGACCGCCCGAGCAGCATCACAGTCTATCTGACAGATGCCAATGGGAATTACATTACGGATTCGGGCGGCGACTATATTACCGCGACCCTGACGGCTGCGAACAACTGGACGTATACGTGGGAAGACCTTTCGCTGGAGGAAGGGACCTATACAGTGACGGAAGATGCCGTGAGCGGATATACCATGACAGGTGCAACGACATTTACAATTGCCGATTCCTCAACAGCAACATCCGTAACGTATACAGGGACGATCACGGTATCAAGCATTACCTCCCTCATAGTGACGCACGATGGGACGGACTATGAGGTGGAAATGAGTACAGAGCTGACTCTGGACGAAAATGATAACGTATATGAACTTGCAAGCGTTGCCGGACATGGCAGTAATGGAAGTGCTCCGACCTCTACTTTGATGGATTTAGTTACCCTGGAAGAGGGAGGCACCATCACAGTAACAGTGGTTTATTCTTATTATTATGTGGACAGCAGCGGGAACGTATATAGCGGGAGTAATGTGACTACTACCGTTACGATTACCGTGGATGAGGATGATAATATATGTGATGGGACTGCCGGGACGGACCAGTATGGATTTGACTTCAAAATAACGGCGCTGCAGCTTCTCGAAGCAGAGTCTGTATTGACAGACGATCAGGAGCTTACGATTACCAACACCGCTGACACAGCTTCGATTACGGTCGTCAAGGAGGTCACCGGCAATATGGGGGACACGACGAAGGAGTTTACCTTTACCCTGACCGATTCTAACGGCGACCCGGTGGGGACAGATTCTGGCGGCAGTGCTCTGACCGCAAGCGGTTTTACGTTATCCAGCGGGGAGAGTGAGACGATTTCCGGCCTGACCATTGGCGATACGGTCTACCTGGCGGAATCGGACAACGATGGGTATACCGTCACGGTGACGGACAGTTCGGGAAATACGATCGAGGCAACGAATGGCGTATATGAGATTACGGTTGGTTCGGACGTCACCATCACCGTGACGAATTATAAAAATATAGAGCCGGACACCGGCGTCCGCGCTGACTCCGCTCCATATACCGTACTTTTATCCGGCGTGGTGCTGGCTGGCATAGCAGCTCTGATGGATCGCCGTAAAAGACTTCTTTAAAAAAGGCTTTGCTTTTGTGATTACAAGACAGGAGAGGAAAGAAACTGGAGAAAGAATTTTATGGCTGGTAATAAAAGTAAAAAACAAAAAAATATCGTGAATCAGTCGCAGCCTCCCCCGGGCGGGGCCTGGCCTGAGGAAGCCGGGGCAGTGAACGCGGGGCACCAGAAAATGCTTACCTGGCTGAAAAAAGTCCGGTTCCGGAAAAAAGTGTTCGGCGGAGTGGATGAGGCAGATGTCTGGCGGAAGCTGGAAGAGCTGAACCGGCTGTATGAGGCTTCTCTGGTCGCGGAGAGGGCGCGTTACGATGCCCTGCTGGAAGCACAGGGAATATCAGCCCGGGATGCTCCGGGAGAAGCGCCCGTGGATCATGAGGACGAAGGGGTGTGAAAATGGCGAAAAAGAAATATACCCCAGGAACCGAGACGGCCGAGCAGATCATCCGCCGCCGCCGGATGAATCTGGAAATTCGAAGGGGTTACATCAGCCTGGCGCTCCGGGCAGCCTTCCTGGTATTGGCCGGATGGCTTTTCCTTACGCAGTTTCTGCTGATCATGCAGGCCCCGGATAACGAAATGTTTCCGGCCATCGAGGCCGGCGATCTGGTGATTGCTTACCGGCTGCAGAGCAGCTACAGCAAAAGCGATGTTGTCGTTTACACGGCGGACGGCCAGCAGAAGATCGGGAGAGTCATCGCCAGGGCCGGTGATGTGGTCACAATGGATGACAGCGGGACGCTGCTGGTAAACGGCACGGTCCAGACCGGGGAAATTTTATTTTCCACCTACGCGAAGGAAGGAATTACTTATCCCTATGCTGTCCCGGAAGAAAGCGTGTTTATCCTGTGCGACTACCGCACAAGCGGCTCCGACAGCCGGGATTATGGGGCAATTTCATTAAGCGATGTAGAAGGCAAGGTGATCACGATCCTGCGCCGCAGGAGCATCTGACGGCAGAGGGTTTGAATAAAGGCCGTTACCGGTCACATCGGGATCATGTGGCAAGGGTATGGTCAGGGTGTGCGCGGGAACGGAATGTTGCAGAATCAACCAATGCATATAAAGAAGGAGGAATCCAAAAATGAAGAAAAAGGTATTACCACTTATGATGGCCATTCTTATGGTACTGGGAGGGTTTCGCATAACGGCATCGGCGAATACAGGTACAACTTCTGTTACCATGACAAAAACTCTTACTGCAACAGGGCTGGAGGATACGACATTTTATTTCACTGTTGAAGAGGCAGGGTATACGAACACCTCAGCGTCTGTAACATCTCAGCCTGAAATAGATGATTTTTCCATTACTGTGAGTGCAGGCTCTACAACAGGTACCTACAATATTACTCTTCCAACATATACCAGTGTGGGAGTCTATACCTACAAAATAACGGAGACCTCAGGCAGCATAGCTGGTGTGACATACAGCTCTGCAGAATTGTATCTGGTTGTCACTGTCACAAATGATGGGAGTGGAGGATTGGTACAAACTGCGGTCGTTCATGTAGGGTCGACAACAGGAGATAAGAATACAAATGAGTATACAAACACTTATAATGCTGGAACACTGACAGTGTCGAAGTCCGTCACTGGTAATCTGGGGGATACCACGAAAGAGTTTAGTGTTACTGTGACTTTTACGAAGGACAGTACTACTACTATAAACAGTACCATATCTTATACGGTAGGTACGACTACATACACAATTGAGCCAAGTGACTGGACTGGCGATACGTGTGAGGTTACAATTACTGTGACAGATGGCTCGTCCGTGACTTTCACGAATATTCCTTATGGAGTATCATATACGGTAGAGGAGACGGATTATTCCAGTGATGGTTACACAACTACCTACAGTGGAACAGACGGAAATTCCGGTACTGGTACATTGGACAGCGATTCTGAGACAGTAGCAATCACGAATTACAAAAATGATACGGTCGACACCGGCGTAATCCTTGACAGTCTCCCCTATGTCCTGATCCTTGCGGTCGTTGTGCTTGGAGCGGTTTACCTGATCTTCCGGAGACGTACGACGGACAGATATTGATTTGATTGCGGATGAATCGGAAAATGTTCTGCGATTTCCTCTCCCGCAGGAGCTGAACCGCTCTCCTGCGGGAAGTGGAATCCATGATCCGCCGGAAGGGAGTGTGCTATGGCCGGAAGAATATTAAAACTCTGTGACTCCCTGCTGACCCTGTTTCTGGCGCTGGTCCTTCTGGTGCTGGGCGCTTATGCGGCCTACGCCCTGTGGGACAACCACCAGATCTACGCGGAGGCGGAGGATGTGCAGGCTGCTCTGCTGAAGATCAAGCCGGTCGTCGATGAGGATGGGGACGGCGGCGCTTCGTTTGAGGAGCTGCTGGCGATCAACGGGGAGGTGTGCGGCTGGATCACACTGGACAATACGAACATTGACTATCCGATTCTGCAGGGGGAGAACATTTTAAGCTACATCAACACGGATGTGTACGGCAATTTTTCCCTGGCGGGGAGTATTTTCCTCGATCCGGCGAATACGACGGATTTCCTGGACGCGTATTGCCTGATTTACGGTCATCACATGGATGAACATAAGATGTTCGGCGACCTGGACCTGTACGAGGAGGAGGCGTTCTTTCAGGAAAACACGACAGGAACGCTGATCCTGCCGGACCGGAGCTATACGCTGGAAATTTTCGCCTGCCTGCTGGTGACATCCTCAGAAGAAGCGATTTTCAGTCCGGGGCAATGGGCGGACGACATCAGCGGGCTCCTGGAATTCGCGGAGGATAACGCCACTTATCTGCATGAGGAAACGGTTGCCGCGCTGCGGGCGGATGTGGCCCCGCAGATTCTGGGTCTTTCTACCTGTTCTTCGGAGTTTACAGACGCCAGGACGGTTTTGCTGGCCAGAATGGTACCGCGTTAGCCGCCACGGTGCGTCTGACAGACTGACATCTGCTGTCAGGCTGGGCCAGAATGTTTTCGGGGTGTCGAAAACGCATAAAAAGACAAAGGAGCGTGCGCGCGATATGTGTGGAGATAGAAAAAAGCATATGTGCAGAATATGGTCTGTTGTGCTGGCAGCGCTCTTTTGTATGACGGTGTTTTCTCTTTCCGTGTCCGCGTCGGGGATCGCCACGGCTGTGATTCCTGTTTCCGTGGAAGCAGACGGTTCGGAGGAAAGCTATACATTTCAGCTGACGGCGCTAAACGGCGCCGCCATGCCGGAAGAGGATACGGTTGTCATTACCGGCACAGGCAGTGCGAAATTTGTGGTGGAATATAGTACCGTCGGTGTGTACCGGTATACGGTAGCACAGAAGGTCTCGGAAACGAAGAGCGGGAATTATGACAGCACCGTATATTATGTGACCGTGACGGTACAGAATACGGACGATGGCGGGATTGCTGCCACCGTTGCAGCCCACAGGGGAAGCGCACAGGGCGATAAGAGTGAGATCGTTTTTGAAATCGAATCGGAACCGGAAACAGAAAAAAACACAGAGACGGAATCGGCTGCGGAGCCAGTTACGGAATTAACAACTGATTCCACAGAATCTGTTACATCTACAGAAGCAACGGATGCGGACTCTCCCCAGACTGGAGATGATACGCCGACTGGGGTCTGGTTTATGGCGATGCTGACAGGCCTTGTTGGAATGCTCGGGGCGTTCCTGTACAGACGGCGTGAACAGAGGAAAAAAGGCAGACCATGATTCGTTTTTATAAAAAATCCTTGCTTTTACCGTCGAACTATGCTATTCTCTGAGTGTTGTGTAAGGAGATTTCGCGTATGGTTGTGTCGGTGATAAACGGCACATGTGCGCAGAACTGCAGGGACTTGCAGGGATAGTCCGGGGATACTTGCCGTGGTAACAGTCGAGCGGCATTGACCGGGAATTGGTCTTCACAGGAGCAGGGCGATCGCGGAGCGGGACGGATCGTGTATGGCGTCCCGGTGTTTCGGGCGGCTGTGGTGTCTGTCAGGGAGATCAGCAGTTCACAAAATAGAGAAGAAGAGGTGAATAAAATGAAGGAAGCGATTCAGCCGAAGTATTATCAGGCAGAGGTTACCTGCAACTGTGGGAACACATTTGTGACAGGTTCTACGAAGAAGAGCATTCATGTGGAGATTTGCTCGAAGTGCCATCCGTTCTATTCCGGACAGCAGAAAGCGACTGCCGCACGCGGACGTATTGAGCGGTTCAATAAAAAGTATGGTCTTCAGTAGAATTGAGGATAGAAACGCGTGGGTTGAGGTTCTTGTAATCTCAACCTGTTTTCGTTTAAGGAAAGGATTTTTGTATGAAACCATCTGGTATAGGAGGTCAGGCGGTCATTGAGGGCGTCATGATGCGCAATGGCGGTCGGTACGCGGTGGCTGTCCGGACACAGGACGGGAAGATTGTGGTGGATACGCAGGAGTGCTCCAGCCAGAAGCTTCAGAAGAAGAAGTTTGTCAGGCTGCCGATCATCCGCGGCGTTGTGAATTTTTTTGATTCGCTTGTTCTCGGTATGAAGACGCTGATGTTTTCCGCGACCTTTTTCGCGGAGGAGACGGAGGAGGAGCACGCCGAGTGGGAGGCGAAGGAGCGCAGGAAGGCGCTGGAGAAGGCGGAGAAGCTGCGCGCGAAGGGGAAGCCGGACGCGGCGCAGAAGGCGATTGAGAAGTGCGAGAAGCGGATTGAACGGGAGGCCGAGGCAGGCGAGGAGTCCGGGGATAATGACTGGATCATGACAGTGACGGTGATTTTTTCGCTGGCTTTTTCGATTGGACTTTTTATGCTGCTTCCGTATTTTCTGTCAAGACTGCTGAAGAGCCAGATTCAGTCGGAAATGGCGCTTCTGATGATCGAGAGCGCGGTGAAGCTCGTGATTTTCTTTGCTTATCTTGTTCTGATTGCGCAGATGAAGGATATCCAGCGCACATTTATGTACCATGGCGCGGAGCACAAGTGCATCAATTGCATTGAAAATGGCCTGGAGCTGACGGTGGAGAATGTGCGGAAGTGTTCCCGCGAGCATAAGCGCTGCGGCACGAGCTTTCTGTTTATCGTGATGTTTATCAGTATCATTTTTATTATGTTGTTCAGCATTCCGCTGTTTACGGTGTTTCACGTGGGGAAGGGTCCGTGGCGGCTGATCCTGCGGATCGCGCTTCTGCCGCTGATTGCCGGTGTGTCGTATGAGTTCATTCAGCTGGCGGGGCGCACGGACAATAAGGTGATCAATCTTCTGAGCCGTCCGGGGATGATGATGCAGCATATGACGACCAAGGAGCCGGATGATTCCATGATCGAGGTCGGGATTGCGTCGGTCGAGGCCGTCTTTAACTGGAAAAAGTTCGAGAATGAACAGTTCGGGACCCACTATGAGTGGGAGGAGACGACAGAGGGCGAGCTGGCACAGTCCGATGCATCTGCAGCTGCGGGAGAGCATACTGGACAGGTGACTGGAGTACACGCATGAGCGTGGGGACAGAATGGGAACGATTTGGAAATTCCGGAAGCGTGATGTGGTGTCGGGAAGAAGATAAGGAAGAAAGTACTGCGAAGGGGGCACTGCGGCCGCTGGAGGGTAAATTGCAAAACGATGAATCAGAAGGGAATGGTCTGCCTGGAAAAGGCGGGTTTCGCCTGCCACCGGGAGCGTCTCTGAGAGTGGCCTGCACTGCTGCAGAGCAGTATTTTGCTGCCCGCGGGATTGAGGACGCCGCGGTGGATGCCTGGTATCTGCTGGAGTATGTGACCGGGGTCAGCCGGGCGAGGTATCTGGCTGACCGTGACAAAAGCATGAAGGAAGAACAGCGGGATGCGTATGCTGCGCTGGTGACTCAGCGCGGCGCACACATCCCGCTTCAGCATCTGACCGGGGAGCAGGAATTCATGGGGCTTCCTTTTCTTGTCAGCGAAGCTGTTCTGATCCCGCGGCAGGATACGGAGACGCTGGTGGAGCTGGCGCTGGAAAAAATTAAGGTAGCGCTGCGTTCTGATGCAGTGCCGGGAAAGGACAGGGCCGGGCAGGATGCTGATTTGCCGCGGGAGGAAAAGGACAGGTACCGTGTGCTGGATCTGTGTACGGGGTCAGGCTGCATCGCGGTGAGCATTGCGAAGCTGTGCGAGCGGATGCCGGAGGTCTGTGCTTCAGATCTTTCGGCGGACGCGTTGGCAGTGGCGCGGGAGAATGCCCGGCGGTTGGGCGTGGATGTGCGGATTTTCCAGAGCGATTTATTTACGCAGATACCGAAGCCTGCGGAAGGATTTGACTTGATTGTCTCGAATCCGCCCTATATCCGCACGCGGGTCATTGAAGAGCTTTCGGAGGAGGTGCGTCTGCACGAGCCGCGGATGGCGCTGGATGGCGGGATGGACGGGCTGGAGTTTTACCGGAGAATTGTCTGTGAGAGCAGGGATTATCTGCGCTCCGGCGGATGGCTGCTGCTGGAGATCGGCTATGATCAGGGAGCGGAGGTGGCGGACCTGCTGCGGCGGTACGGGTTTTCACAGGTGCAAGTCTCGAAGGACCTGGCAGGGAATGACCGTGTGGCGGAAGGCGTTTATTACGCGTGATATCCGTTTACGGCTCCGGCAGATGCGGGAAGAACCATGCAGTGGAGGGAGGTTATTATGTTTGACAAATTAGAAGATCTGCAGCTGCGGCTGGAGGAGATCCTGAATATGCTGAATGATCCGTCCATAGTGGCGGATCCGGCGCGCTTTCAGAAACTGATGAAGGAGCAGGCCAGCCTGCAGCCGATCGTGGATGCTTATCAGCAATACAAAAAGAACAAAGAGACGGTTGAGGAGTCTCTGGCGATGCTGGAGGAGGAATCCGACGAGGAGATGCGCGAGATGCTCAAGGAAGAGCTGTCCGATGCGCGGGAGCAGGTCGCGGCGCTGGAGAAAAGGCTGAAAATATTGCTGCTGCCGAAGGATCCGAACGATGAGAAAAACGTCATTATAGAAATTCGCGCAGGTGCGGGCGGGGATGAGGCAGCACTGTTTGCTGCGGAGATTTACCGTATGTATGTGCATTATGCGGAGAGCCGCCGCTGGAAGGTGGAGACCATGGACCTGGAGGAGATCGGGATCGGCGGTATGAAGTATGTGAGCTTTATGGTGACCGGTCAGGGCGCCTATTCCATGCTGAAATACGAGTCGGGCGTCCACCGGGTACAGCGTGTGCCGGAGACGGAGTCCGGCGGGCGGATTCACACCTCGACAATTACGGTAGCGATCATGCCGGAGGCAGAGGAGGTGGATGTACAGCTTGACCTGAATGACTGCCGGTTTGATGTATTCCGTGCGTCCGGCAACGGCGGCCAGTGTGTCAACACCACGGATTCAGCGGTCCGGCTGACGCACATTCCGACAGGCATTGTAATTTCCTGCCAGGACGAGAAGTCACAGCTGAAAAATAAGGACAAGGCACTGAAGGTGCTGCGGGCAAAGCTGTATGACCTGGAACGGCAGAAAGCGCATGACGCGGAGGCGGAGGCCCGCCGCATTCAGGTAGGCTCGGGCGACCGCTCGGAGAAAATCCGCACCTATAATTTCCCGCAGGGACGGGTGACGGATCACCGGATCAACCTGACGCTTTATAAGCTGGACAAGATACTGGACGGCGACATTCAGGAGATCATTGACAACTGCATCGCGGCGGATCAGACGGCGAAGCTAAGCCGCCTGGAGAGTGCAGGATGATGCTGTTATGTGAATTTTTGTAACAGTTCAGAACAGCATCGAAATGAAAAGACAGGTGCTGAGCGCCAGTGGCGCTCGTTTAGCACCGACCGGAGCGAAGCGGAGATGTGCAGGTTTACCTGCTAAAGGCTGTATTTTCATTTCGGGATGGGCGGGCGCTGATCGTCCAGTGGACGATCGTTTAGCGCCGACCGAAGTGAAACGTAGACGCCCATCAAGCCACAGACATATGACGCGTTAGCGGCATATAGCCTGCATCGCAGGCGTCGCTGGACGTCCAGTGGACGTCCGCTTAGCGACGACCGAAGCGGAGCGTAGACCTGCGGCCTGCTGTGCTGAATAGTTACGAAATTTTTTTACATTGTAAAGTAACATCGGTTATGCTAGAATACGTTTCGCTGTAAGAACAGGAGAGCAGATCAGAGAACAGGAGGATGATACGATGAATAAGAATCAGTTTGCACTGACCCCGCCTATGGGCTGGAACAGCTATGATTATTATGACACTTCAGTGACGGAAGCCGAGGTAAAGGCAAATGCGGATTACATGGCGGCACATCTGAAGGAGTACGGCTGGGAATACATTGTGGTGGATATTCAGTGGTACGCACGCGGGGCGGGTTCCATGCGCGACCGCTATCAGTACATTCCCTTCAGTGAGCTGGAGATGGATGCGTACGGCCGGCTGCTGCCGGATCCAGACCGGTTTCCATCTTCGGTGAATGGCGCGGGCTTTGGGCCTCTGGCGGATTATGTCCATTCATTGGGACTGAAATTCGGCATCCATATCATGCGCGGCATACCGCGCGCGGCGGCACAGGCGCACCTGCCGGTATACGGCACGGAGGTGACTGCGGCGGATGTGGCGGATCCGTTTTCCATTTCACGCTGGAATCCGGATATGTACGGCCTGCGCGATGAGAAGGAAAGCCAGGCATACTATGATTCGATTTTTGCCCTGTATGCGCAGTGGGGTGTGGATTATGTGAAGTGCGACGATATCTGTAATACGAATGCTTATCCGCTGAATCCGTATTCTGCGGAGCATGAGGTGGAGATGCTGCAGGCGGCGATCCAGAAGAGCGGCAGGCCGATCGTGCTCAGCCTTTCTCCGGGACCGGCGCTGATCGAGAAAGCGTGGCACTATGAGAAATACGCAAATATGTGGCGGATTACGGATGATTTCTGGGACGACTGGGCGCTGCTGCTGAATATGTTTGAGCGCTGCGAGCTGTGGCAGAATCATGTAAAGCCGGGCTGTTTCCCGGACTGCGACATGCTGCCGCTTGGATTTCTGGGAAAAGGCTTTGGTCAGGAACGCCAGTGCGGTTTTACCAGACCGGAGCAGATTACGATGATGACGCTCTGGTGTGTGTTCCGCTCTCCTCTGATGCTGGGCGCGGAGATGACAAAGCTGGATGACTGGACGCTGTCGCTGCTTACGAACCGTGAGGTGCTGGCGCTGATGCAGGACGGACACCACGGTGTACAGGTACAGCGGTCAGAGGACTGTGCCGTATGGGGCAGCTTTTGCGACGCCGGAACCAGGAACCGGGAGGACAGCGGTCTGTACGTGGCATTGTTTAATTTGAAAGATGCAAAGGCGGAGGTCTCTGTTTCCGTGGATGAGCTTGCGGATGCTTTTCCGGCAGAGGCGTCTGCCGCACTGCAGCAGCGCGCGGCAGAGCAGGGCGGCCTGAAGCTGCGGGAGCTCTGGAGCGGCGCGATGGAGGGCTCGGATGGAATGCGTGTTTCGGCGGCCGTGGAAGCGCATGGAGCGAAGCTGTTTCGGGTGATCTGATGGGCTGTGCTGAGGATTTTATCGGTTGCGATACGTGTATCAGGCGGTGCAGGATGCATCAGTTATTTCGTAACAGATCCTGAGGGGCTTATGGCTTATCAGAAGAAAAAGTGCGCCTGCGGGCATTTTCTGACAGGTCAGCGGCAGAGTTTTTATGTTGCAAAATACGTACGGATATATCTGGGAAAGGGATGTGAAGTATAATACAGGAAAGGAAAGATCGACATGAATCAGGCGATTATGACTTTAAATGAAGGCTGGCGGTTTCATTACGGGGATGTGCCCGAGGCATGGTACAAGGGTTATGACGATCAGGACTGGGAAGAGGTCGCTTTGCCGCATGACTGGTCGGTACATATGCCTTTTCAGAAGGAATATTCCAGCGGCACCGGCTATCTGGCCGGCGGGATTGGCTGGTATCGGCTGCGCTTTTCTCTGCCGGAGGCGTACCGGGGAAAGCGTATCCGGATTGTTTTTGACGGCATCTATAAAAACAGCCGGATCTGGTGCAACAGCTATCATCTTGGGAAACGGCCATACGGTTACAGTGAGATCAGCTATGATATTACAGATTTTGCGAGTTTTGGCGATCGGGAGAATGAGATCAGCGTGCAGGTGACGCACACGGATCTGGCGGATTCCCGCTGGTTTACCGGCTCAGGAATTTACCGAAAGGTCTGGCTGATCGCGGAAGAGCCAGTGCATCCGGTGCTGCATGGGACACAGTTCCGGACAATGGCGGTATGCGGGAACGGATGCGATCCGTCAGCAGCGCCGTCCGCACACGAAGCGTTTTCTGAATGCGGCGTGGCCTGCCGCCGGGAGGACGTTTCCACTGCTGCAGCTGCACAGAGTGCACGGATTCATATCCGCGCGGAATTCGCCAATGATTCGGAGAATGAGGTTCAGCTGCAGGCCCGCTTCCGCCTGCTTGACGCGGACCGGCAGGAGGCAGCTGCCTGGGAATCGCAGATGCCCCTTGCCGCGGGAGAAACAGGTGAGATGCAGCTGGACGGCGCGGTGGAAAACCCGCAGCTCTGGTCGGTGGATACGCCGTATCTGTATACACTTGTGACGGAACTGGCGGCAACCTCTCTGACCGCAAATAGCTGCAAAAACAGCGACGAAGGCGTTTACTGGCTTGCGCAGACGCAGAAGGTCGGTATCCGCACAGCGGTATTTGACCCGGATGAGGGGTTTTTCCTGAATGGGGAAAACCGGAAGCTGAAGGGCGTATGCGTACACCATGACGGCGGCTGTCTGGGTGCGGCGATGACCCGCGAGGTCTGGCTCCGCCGCCTGCTGAAGCTGAAAGAAGCGGGCTGCAACGCGATCCGCACCAGTCATAACCCGCATATGCCGGAGCTGTATGACCTCTGCGATGAGCTTGGTCTGCTGGTGATGGATGAGGCGTTTGATGAGTGGGAAAATCCCAAAAATAAATGGTCGACGGGACACAATGTTTATCCGCCGAAGCATCAGGGCTATGCGGAAGATTTCCCGCAGTGGTATGAGGCGGATCTGACTGCGATGATCCGCCGGGACTGGAACCATCCTTCCATTATTCTCTGGAGCATCGGCAATGAAATCGACTATCCGAACGATCCCTACTGCCATCCGGATTTTCAGGCTATGGTGGGCAACAATGACGCCGACAAACCGGCGGCAGAGATGATGTACAATCCGGACAAGCCGGACGCCCGGCGGCTCACTGTGATTGCGGCGCGGCTGGCAAATATCACCCGCAGCCTGGATGGCTCCCGCCCGGTGACGCTGGCGGCAGCTTTTCCGGAGCTTTCCTCCCGGATTGGCTTCCTTGACGAGCTGGATGTGGTGGGCTACAATTACAAAGAGCATCTTTACGAGCAGGATCACGCGCGCTTCCCGGAAAAACCATTTTTGGGAAGTGAGAACAGCCACAGCTATCAGGCATGGAGGGCGGTGGCTGACCATCCCTACATCAGCGGACAGTTTCTGTGGACCGGCATTGATTACCTCGGCGAAGCACATGGCTGGCCGATTCACGGCTCCGGTGCGGGACTTCTCGACCTGGCCGGCAATGAAAAGCCGGCGTACTACCGCCGCAAAGCCTTCTGGAGCGAGAAGCCAACCCTCTGCCTGCTGACTGCGGCCGCGGAGGGAGATGAGGACGGCGCTGCCGAAAAGTGTGATCCCGAATGGAAGGATTTTCAGGCCTCCTGGAATTATACGCCGGGGACACAGGTGGAGGTTTTCTGCTTCGCAAACGTAAAAGCTCCGGAGCTGTTTCTGAATGGGACCTCCCTGGGAAGCGGCGTGTGGAGCGAAGAATATGGTCGCTATGAGTGGAAGGTGGCGTTCGAGCCGGGGATCTTAAAGGCAGTCGCTCATGGAGATGGGGAACAGGAAGAAGCGTTCGCTCCTTCCGCCGGTCGGGAAGCCGCGCCGCATTCGGAAAACGCCTCAGGCCGGGACGGCGCGGAAGAGGTATCGTGCAGCCTGGAGACGAGCGGCCCGGCAGCGCAGCTGGCTGTGAAGGTATGGGAACCCTCAGAAACGGACTGCAAAACGGCGGAAGCACATGCACAGATTGCGCAGATCGAGGTATCTCTTCTTGACGCGCAGGGGCGTCTGGCCGCGAACGAGGATATGACCATCCGTGCAGAGGTGGAGAACGGTACTCTTCTGGGTCTGGAAAACGGAGACCTGGCGGATCTGACCTCCTACACAGAGAACTGGAGAAAAACGCGCAGAGGCCGTCTGGTCCTTTATGTCCGTCCGGGTTCCGGCGCACAGACGATGGTTCGCGTAAGCTGTGAGGAACTGGGGCAGACCACGGAATGCACCCTCTGAGAAAGACGGTTTTCACAGTCTGTGGCCTGTTGTTTTGAAGCGTTATCAATGTGAGAAAATACGCAGTTCCGGGCAGGCAGCAATGCCTGCCCGAATGGTTTGCGGCCTGCTGTTCTGAATAGTTACATAATTTGTAAGGAAGTCCGAAGTGCTCAGAGAGGAATATGGGCAATTTTACATGTGGTCGCGCGACCACATATTCAGTAATTGATTAAAATTGAGCAAAAGAATATAATCAAAGTATCGTCTTGGGTGCAAAAGTGATAGTATTAACCTGGGCATATTTTGGATGCTGCGGGGGTGGATATGGTTACAAGAAAGGACATTGCCCGGGAGGTTGGAGTTTCGGTTTCGGTTGTTTCACGCGCATTGAATAACAGCGGTTATGTCGATGCCGGGAAGCGGAAAAAGATCATAGAGAAAGCGGAAGAGCTGGGATATGTACCCAATCCAAAAGCAATGTCTCTGATGCAGAACCGGACACGGCAGATCCTTTTCTACAGCAAGAACCTGAAAAATGCCTACAATACGGAACTGTACGAGGGCATGTGCAGGGCGGCGGAGGAGCAGGGATACATTGTAGCTATTTGTGCTTCTTTGAATTTCTGCAATATCCGGGAAATCATGGCGGACGGATTGATTCTGTCTGACGCGATTGTTGCATCCAGATATTTGAAAAATGAGGGAAAGAATTATTTCCTTCCGGCGGTGGTTGCGACCTATGACGACCCGGTTTCCTTCCCCAGGTCCGTTCCGGTGATCGGGTGTGATCTGTGGGAAGGGATGAATATGCTCCTGGAGTATCTGGTTCTTCATGGTCATCATAGAATTGCGTATGTCTCGCCTTACGATATCGGGGAAGGCGGACCGCGTTTTCTGGCATGGAAGAGTTTTATGATTTCGGTAGCTGGAGACCGGATCATGGACTACTATTTTGGACGGACCGATGAGAGCGGGGAGTGTGACTCCTGCCGGTCGGAGTCTTCGGAGGAAGGTGAGAATGGGCGGGACGCCTGGATGGAGGATGACTTTTTCGGAGAAGGGATGCATGCCGCAGATGCATTCCTGAAAAGAAAGACCGATGCGACGGCTGTGATCTGCTTTAACGATGAAATGGCGTATGGCTTCTGCAAGCGCCTGCGTCAGCTCGGATGCAGAATTCCGCAGGATATCTCGGTGGTCGGGATTGATGGTTCCTATGTGAGCCGTTATGTGGAGCAGCCCTTGACGACATTGTCGACGGATCCCTATGTTCATGGGAGAAAATGTGTGGAGCTGCTGCTGAATATGATTAACGGCGGCGAAATCCGATACCGGACAAAGCTGCCCGCCAGGATCATTGAGGGCGAAACGGTATCCTGACGAATCCCTGTGTTTCCTTTGAGGCACGGGAGCAACTGGTTGTGAATGGAGAGGAAGGTTTTATGAAGTCAAAAGAAAAAGTAGCTGTAAAAAAATATAAAAGTAAGCTGACTTTCTGGCAGAAGGTATGGCAGTCCAGAATCTTACTTTTGATGTGTCTTCCCGCGGTGATATTTTTCTTTATGTTCAGCTATATGCCGATGCCCGGCATCTGGGTGGCATTTGTAAAGTACAATTACCGCAGCGGTATCTTTGGAAGTAAATTCGTTGGCTTCCAGAATTTCAAGTTCCTGTTTACGTCGGGCAAACTGCTTTCCCTGACGACAAATACAATCCTGTATAACCTGGCGTTCATCATCCTGGGCAATGTACTGGCTGTGTTTGTTGCGATTCTGCTGAATGAGGTGCGGAGCAAATATTTTGTGAAGGTTTCGCAGACCATCATGTTCCTGCCGTATTTCATTTCACAGGTTCTGGTCGGCATTCTGGTTTACTATCTGCTGAACTACGACAGCGGTTTTGTAAACAGTGTTCTCGGAGCTCTTGGCATGGAGCTGTGGCAGCCGTACTCGGACGCTTCCGTCTGGCCGGCGATTCTGATTATTGTATATCTGTGGCAGCAGACCGGATACAATTCCGTTGTATACTTTGCGGCGATTATGGGTATTGATGAGTCAATGCTTGAGGCGGCGAAGGTAGACGGCGCGAATGGATTCCAGAGAATCCGCTACATCATTCTTCCTTCCCTGAAGGGCACGATTGTTATCCTGCTTCTGTTTGCGCTCGGCGGCATCGTAAAGGGCAACTTCGGCCTGTTCTACAACATCATTGGTACGAACTCGCTGCTGTACAGTACGACAGATATTATTGAGACCTATGTATACCGTGCTACTATGACGGACTTCAACTTCTCCACCGCTTCGGCCGTTGGTCTGTATCAGTCCGTGATCGGTTTTGTGATCGTTATGGTAGTCAACTTTGTTGTGAAGAAGATCGAACCGGATTACTCTCTGTTCTAAGCTTCGCAGCCCAAATCAGTTTGATAATAAATGCTGGTGACAGGGGCGCCGCGCAGACGGTTATTCCCTTGTCACGGATTATGGAGGTCTCAATATTATGGCAAAACAAGACAAAGATTTAATGGATTCCAGTGCAAAGATCAAGCTGGGTAAATCAGATATGATTATCCGCGGCTTTGCTTACACATTTGTTACGCTTTACGCACTGTGCTGTATCATTCCGTTTATCATCATCATCAGTACCTCGTTTACGGCTGAGTCGGTGATCAACGCGAGCGGCGTGCAGTTCCTTCCGAAAGAGTTTACACTGAAAGCGTACCAGATGGTATTAAAGGGCGGGACGATCTTCCAGTCCTATGGTCTGACCATCCTGATGACGGCGACCGGTACATTCGTGGGCTTAAGCATCATTTCCATGACCGGCTACGCGCTGCAGAGACAGGATTTCTTCTTCCGGAACGTGATTTCGTTCTACGTATATTTTACGAGCCTGTTTTCCGCAGGTCTGGCACCGTATTACCTGCTGATGACGCAGACCTATAAGCTGAAGGACAGTTACTTTGCGGTATGGCTGCCGCTGCTGATGTCGCCCTGGCTGATTATTCTGATGAAGAACTTCGTGAAAGCGATCCCGCACGAGATTACCGAGTCCGGTAAGATCGACGGCGCGGGAGACTTCCGGATTTTCCTTTCGCTGATTCTGCCGATGCTGAAGCCGGCGCTGGCGACCATCGGCCTGTTCCTGGCACTGGGCTACTGGAATGAGTGGTATCAGTCTTCTCTGTTCTTGAGCTCAAAGGTAGATGTCAAGCCGCTGCAGTACATGCTTTATGAAGTAGTAAATAAGACGGATGCGTTGAAGAACTCTGTGGCCGGGCAGTACGTCACTCTGACCGATATCCCGACGGTCAGCGTCAAAATGGCGAACGCCGTACTGGCGACCGGACCGGTTGTCCTGGTGTACCCGTTCGTGCAGAAGTACTTTGTAAAAGGTATTACGGTCGGTGCGGTAAAGGGCTGATTTAAGATTATACGGCTCCTGACGGAGGAAGGAGCCTGTATATAAAGGAAAGATGACGCTGCGTCATTTTTCTCTGCGCCAGCCAAACAATGTGCAGAATGCATGTTCTGGAGGCGGCTGCGTGCAAACTAAAAATATAAAATATGTATTATGAAGGAGGAAATTATCATGAGAACATTATCCAGAAGAGACTTTCTGAAGGGTTCTGCAGCTGGCCTGGTTGGCGCTGCGCTCTCTTGCGCGGTTGGCGGAACATTCGCTCTGGCGGAAGAGACGGATTACTGGGCAAACTGGGGTGACATCGACACATCTGAGCATGTAGTGATCAATTACATGACCACTGGCGACAAGCCTACCGGAGAGGCTCTTGACAACCTGAACGCGATGCTGGAGCAGCTGAACGCGATTCTGACCGAAAAAGTAAACGCAGAGATCGAGATCTATTACATTGAGTGGACTGATTATCTTTCTAACTACAACCTGACACTGGCGAGCATGGACGGCTCTGTAGACCTGGTAGGTACCGCTTCTGACTGGCTGGATGCATGGCCAAACGCTAAGAACGGCGCATTCCTGGAGCTCTCTGAGGATATGCTTTCTACCTATGCTCCGGCTACCTATGCGTCTGTACCGGCGGAGAACTGGGATATGTGCAAGTACAATGGTGAGATCTATCTGATGCCGGAAGACAATTATGCACAGTGGACGAACCACGGCTTCGCTTATCGTCTTGACTGGGCGAGAGAAGCCGGCCTTGAGGATGGCGTACACAGCTGGGAAGATATGACCACTTATTTCCAGTATGTAACTGAAGCATATCCGGACATCCAGGCATGGGATTCGGATGGAACAAACTACGCGACGATGGTAGGCGGCTGGATTTCTTCCAAGACCAACTATGTATCGATCGATGGTATCAACTCCGGCGCTATGTGGGGCGGCACAAAGGATGACCTTTACACCGTATATTCTCCGTATGCGACAGAGACGGACCTGCTGGTTGAGTTCGCTGAGATGATGAAGAGCTGGGATGACATGGGCGTATGGGTAACCGACGTTCTCAACAACACTGACGCTTCCAACCGTGACGAGTTCCGTGTAGGTCTGAGCGCAGCTGAGCAGCATCATACCCAGACCTGGACCGACCTTTGCAGCGATACCGCAGCAAACACGATCTATGAGGATGATGAGGATGCAGAGGTAGGCTTCTTCTACTTTGGTGAAGAGTCTCAGAATATCGTAGCACTTTCTATTACCCACGGTGCAATGGCAGTTTCCGCAGCCAGTGCAAATCCGGAGAGAGCGCTGATGGTTTATGACCTGATCCGCAACGACGAAGAGTGCTATCGCCTGTTCAACTATGGTATCGAGGGCGTTTCCTATGAGATTACGGACGACGGCTACAAGACCACTCCGGAAGGCTATGATTCTGAGACACAGAACATCAACGGCATGACCAACTACTGGTGGGGCCGCAACGATGATCTGGAGATCAAGAGTGCAGAGCTGAACTGGGATGCGATCGACGAGCTGTATGCGATCTATGATGAGATCAAGATCGAGTATCCGTATGGCCAGTTCGTTGCAAATGTAGACGAGATCTCCTACATGATCGATAACATCTCCGAGATCCATACGAACTACATGAAGCAGATCGCTTATGGTAAATTCACCGGCACAGCAGAGGAAATCGTAGCAGAGTATCAGGCTGCCCTGGCTTCCGCTGGTATCGACGATGTAACCGCAGAGCTGCAGGCACAGTTCGACGAGCTGTATGGCGCATAAAATCAGATAAAGGCTTTGTGAACACAGATGAGGGGAGACGAAAGTCTCCCCTTTTTTGTCCAAGGGGGAGTTCGCTGAATATCCCTATTGAACAAAAGCCCTCCTGGAGGGCGCTGAACGACCAGTGGACGTTTGTTTAGCCCTGACCGAAGCGGGAGCGTAGAGTGATGCCGTGCCAGAGGAAATTGTCTGCCTGCGCAGACGCGCGGCAGCGCGAGAATCGTTACTGGTCACAACCCGACCACGCACCTGCTGCGTGGTCAGGGTTGAAAACGTAGTGGCATCAAGTATCCGGCCCATCGCGAAGCGATTTTAATTGGCCGGATGCCGTTATAGGTCACACCTGTAGAGGTAAAAATAAGGTAGATTTGGTCAGGGTGTGACCTGTAACCGAGAATCCTGCCAGGCGGGATTCTATTTTAATTTCCCTTGACGAACAGGGGGAACAGGAAATATAATGATTTTCGGTGGAAAAATGGTAACGGAATGGGAGATCATGTGAGTATAATGAAATTTTAACGGTACATCCCTGCCATGAGTTTGGCTGTGGGAGAGAAATCCTGATATTATAAAGAAGAAGGAGTCATTATCATGCCTATCAATGCATTTCGAAAAATATTCGAAAAAAACACGCAGAATCCGGAAACCCCGGAGGTGGAAAAGCGCCCCTGTAAAAAATGCGGCGCTTCTCTTTCCGCGCAGGAGCTGAAGAAAAATTACTACATCTGTCCGCAGTGCGGCTATTATTTCCGCGTACCGGCACGCCGCAGGCTTGATATGATCGTTGATGCGGGGACGTATGAAGAATGGGACAGCGAGATGGACAAGGTCAACCCATTGGACTATCCGGAATATGAGGAAAAGCTGAATGAAGCGCAGGCGAAGACCGCGCTGAACGAGGCGATTGTCACAGGTGTCGGAAGGATCGATGGACATGCAGCAGTCGTGATGGTCTGCGACTGCCGGTTCCTGATGGGCAGTATGGGATATAATGTAGGCGAAAAGGTAGCCAGAGCATTCGAGCGGGCGACCGAACGCAGACTGCCGGTGATTATTTACGCAGCATCAGGCGGTGCGCGGATGCAGGAGGGGATCATTTCTCTGATGCAGATGGCAAAGACTTCCGCAGCAGTGAAAAACCATTCGGATGCCGGACTTTTGTACATCAGTGTGCTGACCGATCCGACGACCGGCGGCGTGACGGCCAGCTTTGCGATGCTGGGCGATATCATCCTTTCGGAGCCAAAGGCTCTGATTGGCTTTGCGGGACCGCGTGTGATCGAGCAGACGATCAGGCAGAAGCTGCCGGAGGGCTTCCAGAGGGCGGAGTTCCAGCAGAAGCATGGCTTCGTAGACAGCGTTGTGGAGAGAAAGGATCAGAAGGCCATCCTGAGCCATCTGCTTGCTCTGCATGACAGCGACCAGAGCTGGCAGACCTGGTCAGAGGAGAATAATTTGCATACTTCTTCCAGTGAATCTCTGCCAAAAACTGTGATGCGCCAGATCGAGAGCTGGAAAGATAATACGCCGAAGAGTCGGCAGGCGCCGTTTTCCGGTATCATGCGTCAGAAGACGCTGAACAAGATCGCAAAGCGGCATACCGATCCGGTAGAGGCGGTTCATCAGGCGAGAAAGACCGGGCGTTTGGTGGCGAGCGATTATATTGGGATTCTGTTTAAAGACTTTATTGAACTTCACGGAGACCGCTATTTTGGGGGACGATGCAGCGATCATCGGCGGCATTGCGACTTACTGCGGCGTACCGGTCACGGTCATCGGGCAGGATCGTGGCAAGACTGCCGAGGAGACCGTTGCCCGGAACTTTGGCATGGCTTCTCCGGATGGCTATCGCAAATCTCTGCGCCTGATGAAGCAGGCAGAGAAGTTTAACCGTCCGATTATCTGCTTTGTCGATACGCCTGGTGCCTACCCCGGCATGGAAGCCGAGGAGCGGGGGCAGGGCGAGGCCATCGCGCGGAACCTGTACGAGATGTCGACCTTAAAGGTGCCGGTGCTTTCCATCATTATCGGTCAGGGCGGCAGCGGCGGCGCGTTAGCGCTCGCGGTGGGCAATGAAGTCTGGATGCTGGAAAACGCGACCTATTCCATCCTTTCGCCGGAAGGCTTTGCTTCCATCATCTGGAAAGACGCGAGCCGCGCGGACGAGGCGGTCAAGCTCATGAAAGTGACTGCGCAGGAGCTCTACGAGCTGGGCGTGATCGAGCGCATTATCTGCGAGGACGAGCCTGCCGAGGAAGAGAGCCTGGAGGAGATTGCCAGGATCATCGACAAGCACATGCGGGAATTCTTTCACTCCTGCGCAGACAAGACGCCGGAGGAGATCATGCAGCAGAGGCAGAAACGGTTCCGGGAGATTTGACAAATGGAATTCCACTAAAATTACACTATTTTTTTCACTATTTTCATTAACACGAAGTGAATGCATGAAAAAGCAGCCGGAGGGCTGCTTTTTCTATGCGCATCGGGTATTGATAAGCTAAGGATCTGTCGCGAAATTATATGCCCATCTTGCACCGGCTAACGCGCGAATCGCAAGCGATAAAATCCTCAGCACAGCCCGCTGCGCCTACGTTTTTATCGCTTGTGCTTCACACATTATCCGGCACAATCTGAACATATTATTTTGCGACAGCTCCTAATTTGAGGTTATGTCTTCATTGAGCTTGCGCTGTAGCTCAGCGACTGTTTGTTCAAGAGTCTGGACTTTGTCTGTTAGCGAAGCATTTTCGTTTGTTAGCGAAGCATTTTCGTTTGTTAGTGAAGCATTTTCATTTATTAGCGAAGCGTTCTCGCTGGTTAGTGATGTGTTCTCACTGGTTAACGAAGCAACTTCTGTTTCCAGTTCGTCAATTCGAAAACGATATTTGTCGTTGGGAAGCTCTAAGGCTCCCGGAAGTAAAGGCTTCATATCTTCACTGCCTCCCTTCTTCTGATATTGCAGGAGTATTTGTTGGTATAGCTCATTTGTTAACTCCAGGAGCTGGTTGTAATCCTCTAACATAATATTTCCAACCTGGAGATTTGCTTTGATGCTACCCAGTATATCAGATTCGATAAAGTTTTTCAATTCCTGTATATCATTTTCTGAAAGAAGGCATACTTTTCCGTTTGGCAGCAGACGATCCCTCACGCGCACCATCTGAAACGGGATAAAGACGATCATTTTTTTTCCGGTTCAGCTCTTCGAGATTATGCCTGAGGTACACGTAATTCTTTACCGTATACGTAAACTCCTGCTGATCTGGCAGAACGATACGGATGGAGCTCGTCTCCGGAACATTTGGTTCATTGCAGAAGTAAATGACCACTGGTTCTGGAAACTGGAGCGTGTAATTATCCTCGCGTGTTTCCAGAGCATGGTAAAAGCCATATTCAAATACCCGCATTACAATAGTTTTGTCATGATACATCTGTGCTTCGAGATGGTAATGCCATGTTTTGTTGATAATGATAAAGATATCGGCATATGTGTGACTGAGATCTGTTTTTGTAGATTCGCGATTCGAATATTCAACCAGGCTGTCCGGCGGGTGATTGGTGCCGAACAGGCCGTTGATCAGATTCGTAATCGCCATGTCGGAAAATGTAAAAATACGTTTGAAAATTCGGTCAAAAATCTGGTTGATTTCATCCATAGGCATATTGACTCCTTTTCTTAAAATTGAACTGCGCAATAGGAAAGAATGGGATGATCATAACATATGAATGATAGAAAGTCAAATAGTAATTTAATAATATAAAAAATGATTTATTAAAATAAAAAGAAGCATACAATAAGATGCTTGATAAAAAACAATCTATTACACCAAAGATAAACTATGGAAGTCATGTTATTTATGTCAACGCCGAAGTCGATGATGGTTCTGAAATGGCGGAGATGATGAAATACTTTAAAACAGCAGACCCGGACGATATGAGCCAGGGTGCATTGTCAAAGCGGATACAGTTTTTAAAACGGGAGGACATAAAATCATGCGTGAAGCAGCTGAACAACTGATAAACTGGGGAATGGAACAAGGAATAGAACGTGGCGTAGCACAGGGAGATGTAAGCAGTGCATTGACTTTTTCGTGCAAATGACATATATTGTAAATGAAATGTAGGAAAGGAGATGTTTTTATGGCTGCAAATACAACTAACATTAGCATTCGCATGGATGCGGATCTTAAGGCACAGGCGGAAACATTGTTTAATGAGCTTGGGATGAACCTGACAACAGCGTTCAATATTTTCGTACGCCAATCGCTTCGGGAAGGCGGGATTCCATTTAAAATCTCTTTGAACCAGCCGAATCAGGAAACGATCGCGGCAATGCTGGAAGCAGAAAGGATTTCAAGGGATCCTTCTGTAAAAGGATATACAGATTTGGATGAATTGTTTGAGGATTTGAAAAAATGAGAAAGACAAAGCTGATAGTGAAACCGACATCGCAGTTTAAAAAGGATTATAAACTGTCAATTCGTCATGGCCTGAATATAGAACTTCTGGATGAGGTTGTGGCAATGCTTTCCCTGGGTCAAATACTTCCGGAAAAATATAAAGACCATTCATTGAGTGGAAACTGGGTCGGGCATAGAGAATGTCATATACTCCCAGATTGGCTTCTCATTTATCGCATAGAAGAAGATGTACTGGTGCTTACTTTATCCCGTACTGGAACACATAGTGATTTGTTTGGAAGAAGATGAAATACTTTAAAACTGCAGCCCCGGACGATATGAGTCAGGGTGCATTTTCAGAGCGAATACGGTTTTTAAAACGGGAGGACATAAAATAATGTGTGAAGCAGCAGAACAATTGATAAACTGGGGCATAGAACAAGGAATAGAACAGGGAATAGAGCGTGGCGTGGCACAGGGAGATGCAGGCAGAGCCAGGAAGGCAGCAAAAAATATGCGTAAAAAGGGTTCGGAGCTTTCGTATATTGCTGAGGTGCTTGACAGCAGTATTGAGCAGGTGGAAGAATGGCTGGCAGAGGATGAATCATAATCTGCTGAGATGAGCGGAGAATTTCGGTTGTTGCTTAAAAGTATTACAGTGGAAATAAAAGAGCAGGAGCGGCATGCCGCTCCTGCTCAATTCATTCAGTTACAGTTTTCCCCGAGAATATTTATTCTTCGGCATACAGCGTCAGTACCTCTGTGGCTGTCAGAACGCCATTGTATATTCTTACGTCATCGAACAAAACATTTCTGCAGTCTTCATCGCCCCAGATGTAACCGCAGCCGATGTAGACGTCTGTGGTATTGCATAAGCCGGTAGGCGCTTTTTTGAAGCTGTCGCTTAAGTCTTTTTCTTCCTCGCCCACAAGCTCGCCGTTCAGATAAACCCGGATGCCGTAGGTGTCGGCTGTGTAGACCACGTGCTGCCAGGTTCCGCGTTCCCCGCTGGTGGAGAGAAGCGACTCGGTCACATCGCTGTAAGCGCCGTTTGCATTGATGCGGGCGATCAGATTTGCACCGATACGGGTCAGCGGGTAGGTGCCGTCCGCGTCTGCTTCAAACAGAGCGCTGTGCTCGAACGTGTCGTCGCTGATATTCACCCACATGGATACGGAAAAGCCGGTGGTTGTGATCTCTCCGAGCGTGTCAGATGGCAGGCTCAGGTAGCTGACGCCGGTTGCGCCTTCTTCATTTGTCACTTGCAGGACACTGCCTCGTGTCTCATCTGTGATGATTGCGGCCTCACCCACCAGTTCCGCGCTTTCTTCCAGTGTTGAACCGGAAATAGGAGCGACGGCGCTGTCGTTTACAGAGCCTTCTTCAAAGTCGTATCCGACGATCAGAGAGGAAGCACTGCTGACTACGACGGTATAGTCTTCGGTTACGGAGACATCTTCATAGGTGATTTCCACGGTCAGCGTTACCTTTACCAGTTTTTCCTGCGGTGTGACTTCGCCGCTGTCACTGATGATCTCCGGTTTGGCACTAGTCCAGGTGACAGATGCGCCAAGTACCTCTGTCGGGAGGTCAATGGACTCGCTGGTAGAGGTTGGAAGCAGTTGTGAAAGCGTGACGGAGGCGATGCCCGCTACCAGCTCCGGGTCTTCCATATCAGCCATGCTGCCCCAGATGCAGGAATTGTCAGAGCCAATTGCTGTAAAGGTCATGACTGCGTCCTCTTCCGTGTTTTCTTTGTACTGACGGAAGAAATACCCCTTATAGACGGTTCCGTCGTCGGCTTCAAAGGTAACATAGTCATAGCCATTTCCGGAGTCCGTCTTCGTCCAGGTGCCGGTAAAGGCACCGTCCATGGTTCCGTCCTCATAGAGGGTCAGAAGCTCCGTGTCGATCATGCTACCATCGGTGGTGGTTCCGTGGTTGACGAATTCATAGGAACCGATTACTTCGGAATCCTCATAATTTTCCGGTGTCTCGCCGATATATTCGTAAACAGCGGTGACCGGCCAGAGGTCTTCATTCAGAAATTGCTGGTGGACACGTACCTCGTGCGCTTCCAGCTGCGGTGTCACATCGAACCGCTGGTGATAGACCAGATAGCGGGAGCCGTCGTCGTCGATCAGCATGGAATTGTGCCCGGCGGCACGCTTGCCAATCTGGTTGTAGAAGCTGTAATTGCCGATCAGCTTGATGCCGTAGTCATCGTTGCTCTCGCCATTGTCCGCTGCATTGTTGCCTTCTGCATCCACATAGGGACCAGTTACATTTTCAGAGCGGAAAAGACGCATGTTATAGCCACCCTCTGCCGTAAGGCTGCCGTAGGTCTCGTACAGGTAATAGTAGCCGGTTTCTTCGTCATACTGGATATATGGGCCTTCACCGGACTCGTGATTGCCGCCCGCAAGGTGAATGCCGAAGTAACGGTCTACATAGTTTCCGGAAACCTCATCCACAGAGTCTGTGCCGGGATAGATCGCTTCGCCGGTTGTCGGGTCAAGCTCCAGAAGGAAAATGCCGCCAGACCAGGAGCCGTAGGTCATATAAAATTTCTCTCCGCTTGCGTCGAAGAAAACGGTGGGGTCGATTGCGTTCGGCGCGTACAGATGATTCCAGGAACCGTCGTCATTAAACCAGTTTTCGCTGATCTCATTGATGCCGCCATTTTCACTTCCAAGCGCGATAAGCTCTGTCAGATTCAGATAGTCATTGTCCCAGGAGGTATCACGGGTGCTGTTGCCGTCTGTCTCACCAGTGGTCGTAAAACCGGAATAGATGATGGTATCGCCGTATGTATAGGTGCCGTCGACGTCCTTAGACACCAGATAGCAGATACAGGAGCGCCGCCAGGTAGAAGAGGTACAGCAGTAGAGCATCCAGGCTCCTACATCGCCGTCTTCCCATTCATAATACGGGTTCCAGATCGCGTCCGGCGCCCAGATGGCGTAGCTTCCGACACAGTCGCCGTCATTATAGCCCGCCCATTCAAAAGGCTCCGCGAAAGTCTCCTGCAGATTTCCGTAAAACGGAGAGGAAGTGGTGGTTGCGTAGTCTGTATTGAGCTGGGTCCAGGTGATCAGGTCAGAAGAAACTGCTGAGGCCGTGTGGGAGCCAATGATATAATAAAGTCCATCATCACCCTTGAAAATAGAGGGGTCATGTACGGATACATGAGTGGCCGTTGCGGTTTCCTGATCGGAGGATTCTGTCTCGGATTCTTCTTCTGCTTCTGTTCCGGACTCGGACTCAGCCGCTGTTTCATCTTCAATGATCCCGTCTGAGGTTTCGTCTTCACTGGCTTTTTCTGTTTCGTCTTCCGGGTCATCCGTTTCTGAATCATCGCTCTCCGATTCGGTTTCTGCTGTACCGGTTTCTTCTGTTGTGAATTCTGTGTCTGATTCTGACTCGGTTTCTGATTCCGACTCAGTTTCTGATTCAGTCTCTGTTTCTGCCTCTGCAGAAATACCTGCGGGGGTGTCGGCTTCCGCAGCGATTGTCACCGGAGAAAGAGAACCAAGCACCAGACCTGCACTCAGCGAGCAGACCAGCAAGTGTCTGAGTAACTTCTTTTTCTTCATAGTGTTACCTTCCTTTTAAATAGTGATAGGATTGATCAGTTCACAATTGCGACCGGCATTTGTGAAAATCCAATAGTATGTCGGACTTTACAGGATAGTGCAATTTTATTACGATTTCTTCTGAGTTGCAAGAGATGATTGTGGAAATTTCTGTAATCTGGATATTTTCGTTACTGGTCATAACCCGACCACGCACCTGCTGCGTGGTCAAGGCTTACCCCACACGAAGTGTGGGGTGCCACCCGGCGAAGGGTGAAAACGTAGTGGCATATTTTCTGAAAAATCGTGGTGGAAAAGGACATGATATTTGACTTAAAAAACAGGGGCGATTATCCCGCCACGTAATTCACACGTACTCGTATATCCTGGTTATAATTTCCAAATTCCCGCCCAAACAGGGTAATACCACCAACGTTTGCGGCGGGTTCCTGTGTCTGGAAGCGGAATGTCATGTCATCCTGCGGTGTAATCGCAAGCTTTCCGGTTGTGACATCAGAGAGCTTCATGCCATCAATAAAAGTACCTTTTCGATTAACTACGAGCATCTTTAACGTACCGTACTGGTTCCAGTTTGGAAACCACCAGGAAGGCGTAAACATACCGCGCACGTCGCCGTAGTCGCCCGGACTGGTCCAGGTGCCCAGTTTCACACGGTTTAAGAGAAAGGAGATATCGGAAGGCCAGTCACTGTTGACGCCAGGGGCTTCGCTGCCGATTTCAAAGGAAATGACAAGCTGTTCCAGCCTGGTGCCTGGAGGCAGCATATTTGGAATGCGGTAATCAATATAACCTTTGCCAAACCAGAGAATCTGCGCGTTTACGTGATTTGGATGCGCGAAAAAGCGGGGATCGTCCACTTCTCCGACTAGATTTTTGGACGTGGAGAGTCCACAGGTCGGAAAAACAGAGTAATTAAAATAATGCCCGATCGGGATGCTGATCGAGTAGCTGTTTGAGGAGGAATCTGCTTCGTCAGGCAGAATATCAATCAGAATCTTATCTACATTCACGCGGCAGACCTTTTGATTGCCGTGACCGGAATGTTCCCCCATGATGGAAACGATCCCGCTCTCTTCAAGCTTTTTTACGTGGCTGGTCAGCGCACCGTTGGTGATACCCAGATGCGAAGCCAGCTCATTCATATTCATTTCCTTGTTTTCCAGAAGCAGCTGGATCAGCTTAATTCGGATTTCGGAACCGAGTGCTTTAAAGACGGGCAATCCATCATCAAGGTTTTCAATATGTATCAAGGAAAACGCCTTCTTTCTTTTGGTGAGTAATACAGGGCTCCAGACGGATATTACAGTAAACAATAGAATCGTACGTCATTTTTTGGAATAGGTGGATATGAACGCACAAAAAACAGCTGTCTGGTTCATCTTTGTATGTAAACTGACAAATATTTGCGGACAAAAAAGCATACTTTGTGCTATTATACCTAATTACGGAAAAAGTTGCAATCAAATTTTTTCCTTGCAAACCGGCCGAAAAACAATATAATAAAGCTTTGAACAGGAAATCTTCTGGAGGTAGAATGAATATGTCAACAGAACTGAAATATAATGAACCGTGGATTCTTCAGCGCGCGGATCCGTACGTATACCGCCACACGGATGGCATGTATTATTTTACAGCCTCGATCCCGGCATATGACGGGATTGTACTTCGACGTTCCAAAACTCTCGCGGGGTTAAAGGATGCCGAGGAGGTTATGATCTGGAAAAAGCATGAGAGTGGCATTATGAGCATCCATATCTGGGCACCGGAGCTTTATTATCTGGACGGGAAATGGTACATTTATTATGCTGGAGCTGACAAGGATGATATCTGGGCGCTTCGTCCTTATGTATTGGAATGCGCGGACGAGGACCCGATTACCGGCACATGGGTAGAAAAGGGAAAGATGCAGCGGGCTGCGGATGATCCGTTTTCTTTTGAAGCCTTCTCGCTTGATGCGACGATTTTTGAAAATAAGGGACAGCGCTATTATGTATGGGCGGAGAAGGTCGGAGTTGGGAAACAGATCTCGAATCTTTATATCGCGCGGATGTCTTCCCCGTACAGCCTGGAAACAGTACAGGTGCTTCTGACTACGCCGGATTATGACTGGGAGCGCGTAGGTTTCTGGGTAAATGAGGGGCCGGCTGTAATCCATCATGATGGGAAAATTTTTCTTACCTATTCTGCATCAGAGACGGGACCGGAATACTGCATGGGAATGCTTTCTGTGGATGAGGACGCGGATCTGCTCGATCCGAGGGTCTGGAAGAAAGAACGCTATCCGGTGCTGAAAACAGATCCGGGAAAAGGCATCTACGGACCAGGGCATAATTGCTTCACCACGGACGAGCAGGGGAATCTGATTATGGTATACCATGCGAGAACGGAAGAGAAGATTACAGGAAATCCGCTCTATAACCCGAATCGGCACGCAATGCTGATGAAGATCGAATGGGATGAGAAAACGGGATATCCAGTTTTTCTGAAAAAATAAGAATAATAGAAGCGGGCAGGGAATGTTCTCTGTCCGCTTTCTGGTTTTATCGCAGGGGGACTTTGAAGAATCAATTTTGCCGGTACTGGATCATCATTTTGATATGCTGCCCATAATCTCCAAATCCCTGCCCGTACAGTGTTAGCCCATGGGAAAGCGGTGTATCCGCAGGCACTTCAAGCCGAAATTTCATCACGGACTGACTGTCAAGTAAAAGATCGTCTACGGTTACTTCGGAGATTTGTTCTCCATCGATAAAGCAGCCGCTGGTCGTGATTGTCAGTGTTTTCAGAAGGCCGTATTGATTTAAAAAACCATACCACCAGAGGGGATTCTGCCTTCCGCGGCGCTGTTCTCCGAAATCTCCCGGGGAAATCCATTGTCCGAGGCGTACCCCATTCAGGGAGAATACAATACAGGAGGGCCAGTTATCGTTGGTACCTGGCGCTTCTGAAGATATTTCAAAAGAAAGCATGATTTTTTCGATTTTGGTATTCCAATAGGAAGAATTCGGCAGAATATATTCTACGTAGCCGGTTGTGAACCAGAGAATGCCTGCTTTCTGACTTTCCGGGTGTGCGAACAGCCGCGGCTCGTCCAGTGCTCCCAGAAAGGAATTTGCTGTCGCGAGTCCGCAGGTGGGGGTTACATTAAAGTCGGAATACTGTCCGATGGGAATCTCTGCCTGATAAAGCGGCAGTCGGTTGCCCGCGTCCCCGAAATCTACAAGAATCTGTGTCGTCCTTGGGTAACAGCACTTTTGCATTCCATGGGAAGCGGCCTCTTCCTCCACGCGAATCAGCCCACAGGCGATAAGCTTATTAATATGCGGGCTGAGTGTACTCAGAGGTATCTTAAGAATTGCTGCGATCTGCTTTAAACTGATCCCGCTATTTGCGGCAATTAATTTCAGAATCTGTATCCGAAGTTCAGAACTCAATGCCTGGAAAAGTGGCAGCTGTTCCTTAAGTGTAACAGGACTTGTCATAGGATTCCCCTTTTTTAATCATCAATTTATAAACAAAAATTATTTTGAATTTTACGAACCAAACAGTTTTATTATAGCCAAGATGACGAAAAAGTCAACGAAAAACAGGATGTTCTTGACAAAAAAGCGGTTCGGAATAAAAGAATTATTGTTTAGATAAAACTAAAATTCTAAATAAAAATCAAAAATAAAGCTTGACAGGAGGGAATCTTTTGCGTTAATATGACCTTACGATACGAATAAATCCGAAATCAAAAAAAATATGCAAAATCACCAAAAAGAGGAAAGAACGCGACCGGCGATGTTATTTTTGGGAAAAATGTATATTTTCCTAGTTTCGGCAGCACGCACAGTTTGCTGTGCAAAGAAGGAGGAGATAACAATGAAAACAATATCCAGAAGAGATTTCCTGCGTGGATCCGCGGCTGGAGCTGCTACGATCGCTCTTTCCGGTATTCTTGGCGCACCTGCATTCGCAGAGGAAGAGACCGAGTATGAAGCGACTGCTGTCACGACCGTAGGCCCGGATGACGGTACACATTTTGAACTGTGGTCATTCGTAGACGTACACAATGAGTTCTATGCAAACATGGTAAATGAGTGGAATGAGCTGAATCCGGACAGACCGATCCAGATCACATTCAGTACATATCCGTATTCCGATATGCACAACAAGCTGATGATGTCTCTGCAGGCAGGCAGCGGCGCTCCGGATATCTGCGATATTGAGATTGGCCAGTTCCCGAACTACAGCGGAACCGACAGCCCTCTGTATCATCTGAATGACGCACTTGCTCCGTATGAGGATTCCCTCGTTACCGCACGTCTTGATGTTTATTCAGACGCGGATGGCAACCGCATTGGTGTTCCGACACACGTAGGCGCGGCTGTTATGTACTGGAACGCAGAGATCTTTGAGCAGTATGGACTGGACTATAAGAGTGTAACGACCTGGGATGAGTATACCGAGCTTGGCCGTCAGCTGCAGGAAGCTTCCGGCGGAGAAGTATATCTGACATCCGTAGATACGGGTGGCGTTGACTGGCTGTGGGTTGCTATGGCTGAGTATGGCGAGGACTGGACCGGCGGTATCGGCGGTGATGTAGACGTACAGATTGAGTCTGTTACGAAGATGCTGACCATGCAGCAGGAATGGCTGAATGAAGGGATCGCGATGATTTCTACAGACGGTCATGTAGACCTCGAGGCTGGTTTCGCAAACATCATGGAAGGCAAGATCGCTTCCTTCCCGAAGGCAATGTGGTATATGAGCCGTTTCGTTAACTATATGCCGGAGATGGAAGGCAAGTATGATATTACGACAATCCCGGTATTCGAGGAAGGTCAGATCAATTCCGTAGGTATCGGCGGAACTGGTACTGTTGTTACAAACCAGTGCGCGGATCCGGAGCTTGCAGCAGAGTGGCTTGCATGGGCGAAGTGCTCAGCGGAAGGCGAAGCGCATATCTGGAACGATCTTGGATTTGATGTCTGCAACACAGAGTTGTGGTATGACGAAGACTTCGCATTTGATCCGGACAATGTATACAATACATTCTTCCGTGTAGAGCCGCACTCCGTACTTCAGGAGCTGGCTGACAACGACGCGATCGGCACCATCTATACAACGAGCAAGTCGCCGACACTGAATGACTATTTCTGCACCACAACTCTGAACTATGTTCTTGAGGATGGCTGGGATGTAGAGGATGCTCTGCAGGATGCGCAGGATTATCTTGACTTCGAACTGGAGCAGTAATACAGCCTGACAGTTTTGAGGGAGAGGTAACGATTCAGAAACGTTACCATTATGGCAGTAAATCAGGGGGAGGCTCGGGAATCGCATTCCCGGGCCTTTTCTTTAGTACACATGGCGCGAAAGCAATAAGCAGCTTATGCTGTCACGTTCCGCTCGATTATGATTCTGCCGTTTAAAAAGAAAGGATGATTACAGTGAATAAAGCGAAAAAATTGCTGTATTCCCAGAAAGTGGCACCCTATGTTTTCGTGCTTCCTTTCGTGTTAAGTCTGCTGATTTTCTGGGCGTATCCGCTGATTACGGGTATTATTATGAGTTTCCAGGAAGTATCTTTCAGTGGTTATACGTTTATCGGCGTAAAGAACTATGTAAAGCTTGCGTCGGATAAGTTTTTCCGGGTTGCTGTATTGAACAGCTTCGAGTACATGGTATTGACTCTGCTTTTGCTGGTCCCGATTCCGATGCTGCTCGCGGTACTGATTGAGAGCCGCCTGACAAAGGCAAGAGGCGTGTGGAAGGTGATTCTTTACATTCCTGCGCTGACCTCTGTAGTTATTTCCGGTATGTTGTTCCGTCTGATGTTCTCGGAGGGTGATAACTCTCAGATGAACCAGCTTCTTCAGGCACTCGGACAGTCCAGTATTGCCTGGCTGAAATCAAAGGGAACTGCCTGGGTTGCACTGCTTCTGCTCTGTATGTGGAGATGGACGGGTGTAAATATGCTTTACTTCGTGTCAGGGCTTAAGAGTATCGACAACAGTATTTATGAGTCTGGCGATATTGATGGCGCGAATGGAATTCAGAAGTTCTGGTATCTGACACTTCCGCTTTTGAAACCAACGATTGTTTACGTTATTACGATTTCTGTATATGCTGGTCTGTCCATGTTCCTTGAGAGCTTTATGCTGTGGAATGGTAACTCATCGCCGAAGAATATCGGTCTGACGATTGTCGGATACCTGTATAAGAGAGGTATTGAGAAGAACGATATGGGTTACGCGTGTGCGGTTGGCGTGGTGCTCCTGGTGATTGCTTTGATTATCAATATTGCGCAGCTGATCGCGACCGGTACGATCAAGGTTGGAAAGAACAAGGGGGAGGATTAGTGACATGGCAAATAACACAAATGCTCCAAAACAAAAAACAATGGAGAGTAACCACAAGCTGGGGACTTTCCTGGCAACAGGCCTGTTTGTCGTGATATGCTGCTTGATTGCATTCCCTCTGCTTGCCGGACTGACGGCTTCCTTCCGCCCGGCGCGTGAGATCTTCCAGAATGGTATGTCGCTGAATCTCAAAATCAGCGAGTGGAGTCTGGATAATTATTCGTACCTGTTTACGATGTTCCTGAACCCAAATACTACAGATTCCACGGCGATCGCGGACTCCCAGAAGTATTTCATGTGGTACAGAAATTCTCTGGTGCTGACGCTTGAAACGGTTGTGTTGACATTGTTGGTTTGCTATTTTATCGCATACGGCCTGACCATGTACAAATTCAAGCTGCAGGGCTTCCTGTTCTTCATGGTTATCGCGACCATGAGCGTTCCGTTTGAAATCCTGATGCTTCCGTTGTACACAGAGGTTACAAACCTTGGTATTATCAATACAAATGCAGGTGTTATCTTACCTGGATTGTGCGCCGCCTCGACGATTTTCTTCTTCCGACAATACATGACCAGCCTGCCGAAAGAGCTGCTGGATGCGGCTCGTGTGGATGGCTGTACGGAATATGGTATCAGCGTCAAGATCATGATGCCGATTACGAAGCCGGCATTTGCTTCCATGGCAATCCTGTGCGCGATGGGTTCTTGGAATAATATGCTGTGGCCGATGCTGGTATATCGTGACACCAGCAAGTTTACATTGCAGATTGGTTTAAATACACTGTTGACGCCTTATGGTAACAACTATGATCTGCTGATTGCGGGTTCTATGTTCGGTATTATCCCGATTCTGATCATTTACCTGATCTTCAACCGGTATCTGGTAGAAGGAATGACATCGGGTGCTGTGAAGGGATGATGCGAGGAATGCGGCAGTATTTATTACCGTATTTTGAACCTGCATCGTGCAGAAAAAAGTGCTCTCTGTGAAGCAGGGCGTATATAGTGATCGTGTGTAACTATTTCGAACAAGTCTTCGCGACTGTGAAGGCACTGAACAGTTATGACCGTGTTTTTGAGCCGCGCCGGTAGTTTTTTCGCTTGACGCGGCTCTTAACAGTCAATTCAGATTACTGTGGGGCAATGAAACAGTTACCTGTTTACAAAAGCAGTCAGCGCGATCCCATTTTTACTAGGAGGAAAGAATATGTCAAAGAAAGCAAGAATGATTCTCGACCGGGCTTTTCAGATTTCTCAGATTGATAACCGGATTTATGGCTCCTTTATTGAACACCTGGGGCGCGCGGTTTATGACGGTATTTACCAGCCGGGACATCCACTTTCAAATGAAGAAGGGTTTCGCACGGATGTTATTGATCTGGTAAAGGAATTAAATGTCCCAATTGTTCGCTATCCGGGCGGTAATTTTGTGTCCAGCTTTAACTGGGAGGACAGTGTAGGTCCGGTATCGGAACGTCCGCATCGCCTGGAACTTGCCTGGAAAAGTCTCGAAACGAATGAGGTAGGACTTCATGAATTCAGCAAATGGGCAAAGGCGGCGAATTCAGAGGTAATGATGGCTCTGAATCTTGGTACCCGCGGGATTGCGGACGCCTGCAATCTGCTGGAATACTGCAACCATCCGGGCGGCACAAAATACAGCGATTTGCGTATCAGCCATGGACAGAAGGAGCCGTATGGATTTAAAACCTGGTGTCTGGGCAATGAAATGGATGGCCCGTGGCAGCTGGGGCATAAGACTGCGGATGAGTATGGCCGACTTGCAGAGGAAACGGCAAAAGCCATGAAGATCATTGATCCGACGGTAGAATTTGTGGTATGTGGCAGTTCGAACCGTCAGATGCCGACTTACGCGATCTGGGAGGATCAGGTTTTGAGTCATACCTATGAGTACGCAGATTACCTCTCCCTGCACACTTATTACGGCAACCGCTCGAATAATTCCAACGATTTTCTTGCGAAGTCGAATGATATGGATTATTTTATCAAAGAGATTGTAGCGACCTGCGATTATGTAAAAGCGAAGAAGAGAAGTAAGAAGGATATGTACCTGAGCTTTGATGAGTGGAATGTATGGTATCATTCCAACGACGCGGATCAGAAGCTCAAGGACGAAACACCGTGGCAGGTGGCTCCGCCATTGCTGGAGGATATCTATAACTTTGAGGATGCGCTGCTGGTTGGTCTGATGCTGATTGTACTTCTGCGCCACAGCGATCGTGTAAAGGTGGCCTGCCTGGCGCAACTGATCAATGTGATTGCGCCGATCATGACTGACCCGAATGGCGGCGGAGCATGGCGCCAGACCATTTTCTATCCATTTATGCATGCTTCCAGATATGGGCGCGGGGTTGCCCTGATGCCGGTGATGGATGTGCCGACACATGATACAAAAGAGCATGGTGCGGTGTCAGATATCGAATCAGTGAGCGTTTACAATGAAGAAAAAGGCGAGCTGACGATCTTCGCTGTCAACCGGAATCTGGAGGAGGACGTCGTTCTTACAACGGATATCAGAAGCTTTGCCGGTTACCGGGTTGAAGAGCATATTGTGCTGGAAAATGAGGATCTGAAAGCGGAGAATCGCTTTGGAAATGAGAAAGTGGCTCCGAAACAGAGGAATGAGCAGACGACTCTTGCAGACGGGACATTGACCAGTATGCTGCATAAGGCGTCCTGGAATGTGATCCGGCTGGTGAAAGAATCGTGAAAAGTAAAATGACTTACGTTGTTTACTATAATTTAACTTGATTTGTTGAAGAATAGATGATATAAACGTACTGGTCACACCGGTAACGGCCAAGTGGATGTGAATTTGGTCAGGGTGTGACCTTTCGTGATGTAAACAGGGATAATAATGAATGATCATTATGAGGAGGAGACAGAAAACAATGGCTAAATTAGTGATTCATGCAGATCAGGTTCAGAACAAAATCAACAAAGAGATTTACGGGCATTTTTCCGAACATCTGGGACGCTGCATCTATGAGGGGTTGTATGTCGGTGAGGACTCCCCGATTGAGAATGTGAACGGAATGCGGACGGACGTAGTGGAAGCGCTCAGAGAAATCCGTGTGCCGGTGCTGCGCTGGCCGGGCGGCTGCTTTGCGGATGAATATCACTGGAAGGATGGCATTGGTCCGAAAGAAAACCGGAAAAAGATGATCAATACGCACTGGGGCGGTGTGGTAGAGGATAACAGCTTCGGTACGCATGAGTTTTTTGAACTCTGCCGCCAGCTGGGCTGCGAGACTTATGTAAATGGCAATGTGGGAAGCGGTACCGTGCAGGAGATGTCTGAGTGGGTGGAATATATCACGTTTGAAGGTGTGTCGCCGATGGCAGACCTGCGTGCGAAGAATGGCCATGAGGCGCCCTGGAAGCTGGATTATTTCGGTGTTGGCAATGAGAGCTGGGGCTGCGGCGGCAATATGAACCCGGAGCATTACGCGAACGAGTATCGCCGTTATCAGACCTATGTCCGTGATTATCACAGTGATTCGAAGATCAATAAGATCTGCTGCGGACCGAACGTGGATGATTATGAGTGGACGCGTCAGGTGCTCGCGACCTGCTTCCGCCGCAACAATGACAACCAGCATGGCTTTATGAATGGCCTGTCACTGCATTATTATACCGTTCCGGGCGATGACTGGCACCACAAGGGAAGCGCGACGGACTTTGATGAGAAAGAATACTATAAGACTCTGAACAAGGCTTATTATATGGAAGAGCTGGTGCAGAAGCACGGCGCGATCATGGACGAATTTGACCCGGAAAAGATAGTTAGCCTGACGGTCGATGAGTGGGGCACATGGTATGATGTGGAGCCAGGCACGAACCCGGGATTTCTGTATCAGCAGAATACTATGCGTGACGCGCTGGTAGCCGGACTGACCCTGAATATTTTCAACAAGCACAGCAACCGTGTAAAGATGGCGAATATCGCGCAGATGGTGAATGTGCTGCAGTCTGTGATCCTGACAGATGGCGCGCAGATGGTGAAGACACCGACCTGGTATGTGTTCCGGATGTATCGCGACCATCAGGACGCGCAGCTGGTAGAGAGCAGCATCGAGGCGGCGCCGATCGGACTGGAGGCAGAGTATTCCGTACCGAATCTGACCGAATCCGCTTCCGTGGATGCGGATGGCGTGCTGCATATCACGGTGACGAATCTTTCTCTGGACGAGGCCTATGAAGTGGAGACAGAGATTACCGGAAAAGAAGTCACGGAGATCTGCGGAGAAATCCTCGCCGGTGCGATGGCGGATAAGAATACCTTTGAAGAGCCGGAGACGGTGAAGCTGGTCGCGTTTGACGGTGCGCAGCGTACGGAGAATGGACTGAAATTCACGATCCCGGCCTGTGCAGTCGTACATCTGGCTGTGAAATAACTGGCTCTTGTCCCGCAGCCCGCCTGCAGTGATGTCTGGAGATGCTCCCGCCGGCGGGCTGCGCAGGAAGAGAAGGTGCGGGACATTTGCGAAAAGAGTGACGAAAATGAAGGATAACATGCAGCGGGTTTGCAAAAAATGTCTGCTCCGTGATATGGCGGAGCAGGCGCAGTATGCAAACCTGTTTTCCTATGTGAAGAATCTGCCGCCGGATGACAAAGTACCGGATGATATTTATGAAGAACGGCTGGCAATTTGCCGGGGGTGCGACAAATTACTTTCGGGGACCTGTATTCTGTGTGGGTGTTATGTGGAGCTGCGTGCGGCGATGCGGGTAAAAAGCTGTCCGGCGGTACCGGCACGGTGGGAAAAGTGCCCTGATCTGGGCGATAGATGAGAAAAAAGCTTTTTGCCTGCTGAGAATCTGAATAATATTCTGGAGACAGCATGGCAGCAGATGAAGAATCAGCGGGTCTTCGGATTTGTTGCCGGAAGAGTCTGAAGGGGGATCTCGAAACAAAGCAGGATTGTAAAAGAGCAGGGAACAAAAAGTTTCCTGCTCTTTGATTCATGTATAGGGCTGTGGGAGAAACCGTTTCTTTATTTCGCAGCCACCGGGCCGTCTGTTTTTTCCAGCATATCCCAGCATCCCAACAGGTACATGATGCCGAGCGCACGGTCGTAGAGGCCATAACCCGGGCGGCACTGCTCGCCCCAGATGTGGCGGCCATGGTCCGGACGCATATAGCCATCGAAGCCGCAGTCGTGATAAGCCTTCATGATGTCCAGAATATGGACGTCGCCGTCGCAGTCGCGGTGGGACGCTTCGGTGAAATCGCCGTTCGGGAAGTGCTTGACGTTGCGCACATGTGCGAATGCGATGCGGTCACAGTAGGTGCGGATGATGTCCGGGATATCGTTATCCGGATTCGCGCCGAGGGATCCGGAACACAGGCAGAGATCGTTGTATGGGTCGTCTACCATGGAGAGGAAACGACCGATGGATTCCTTATCAACCAGCAGGCGCGGCAGACCAAAGATGTCCCACGGCGGATCATCCGGATGGATGGCCATCTTGATGCCGGTCTCATGGCAGGTCGGCATGAGAGCTTCCAGGAAGTATTTCAGGTTATCCCAGAGCTTTTCTTTGGTGACCGGTTTGTAAGCTTCGAACAGCTCATCCAGCTTTGCCATGCGCTCCGGCTCCCAGCCCGGGAAGGTCAGTCCGTGCAGATTCTCAAGAATATAATCCGCCATCGCCCGATAGTCGTCCTGGATGCGTGATTTTTCATAAAAGAGTGCGGTGGAGCCGTCTTCCATCGGATGGAAGAGGTCGGTGCGCGTCCAGTCAAAGATCGGCATGAAGTTGTAGGTCACAACCTTCACTCCGAACTGCGCCAGGTTCCGCAGGGTCTGTTTGTAATTCTCAATGTACTGATCTCTGGTCGGAAGACCGATCTTGATGTCGTCGTGAACGTTGACACTTTCTACGACGTCCATGTTGAAGCCGCGCCCTTCGATCTGTCTGCGTGCTTCTTCGATCTCATCTACTTCCCAGATTTCACCCGGCTGCTTGTTGTGCAGTGCCCAGACAAGGCCGGTCACGCCGGGGATCTGTTTGATCATTTCCGGTGTGATGCTGTCATTTCCTTCGCCGTACCAGCGAAATGTCATCTGCATAGAAATCCCTCCTTGTAAAATCGTTCAGAACAGCAAAATCCAGCAAAATTATTGATATGAAAAATATATTTTTCTGACTGGAATTTTGTATATTCTGAATATATCACATGGTTTTGGAATGCGCAACTTTTATTTCAGAAAAAGAAATATCTCGTTGAAATTTGTTTATTATTTGGCGAAAGCTTTTTCGCGAATTATTTAACGTTTCTAAAAAGGATTGAGAAAAAATAAACAATCTTGGATTTTTGCATAAAAAAGTTGTGAAAATACTGTGAAATAGTGCCAATTGATAAGCTAGTATACCAGTGGTAAAATAAACTCATCTTGGGGAATGCCCCAGAACGTTATTTTAAGGAGGATACAAACATGAAAAAAATTACAAGAAGAGATTTCCTGAAGGGCTCCGCGGCTGGCATGGTTACGGCGATTGCAACTTCTGCAGTTGGTCCGCTGACGGCATCCGCGGCGGATGTGACGCTTACGATGGCGGAAGTAAACCCGGCTGACACGATTGTAGGACAGATGGATCAGGCATTTGCGGATAAGGTAGCGGAGCTGTCTGACGGCTCTATGCAGATCAATATCATGTTCAGCGGCGTGCTTGGTGCTGAGGAGGATGTTCTGGATACGATGCTTGGCGGCGGCGGCACGATTGATATTTCCCGTATCTCCGCGTTCGCGCTGACCAGCTATGGCGGAGAGAAGTCCATGCTTCTGTCCCTGCCGTACACCTTTGAGAGCAGAGAGCATTTCTGGGCATTTGCGACATCCGATCTCGCGCAGGAGTTCCTGCTTGAGCCGGTAGAAAATGGCACAGGCATCCGCGGTCTGTTCTATGGCGAGGAAGGTTTCCGTCATTTCTTCACAGTGGATGAGGTTTCCGGTATTGAGGATCTGGCCGGCATGAAGATCCGTGTGTCAAACGATGCGATCATGAATGGTCTGGTAGAGAGCCTTGGAGCTTCCCCGACAGTCGTATCCTTCACAGAGCTGTATTCCGCACTGCAGACGGGCGTTGTTGACGCAGCGGAGCAGCCGATCGCGAACTATCAGTCAAACGCGTTCCCGGAGGTAGCTCCGTATCTGATCCTGGACGGACATACCCTTGGCGCGGTTCAGGTGGTTATAACAGATGATTGCTGGAATTCTCTGACTGAAGAGCAGCAGGCGATCCTTACCGAGGCTGGTGAGTATGCGTCGAACTATTGCCGTGAGATTTCCCAGTCTGCTGAGGATGAGGTTCTTGCAGAGCTCATCGAGGAAGGCGTGAATGTCGTTGAGGTTGACGATCTGACCCCGTGGCAGGAAGCGGTTGCTGACCTGGTGGCGGAGAACATCGAGGGCCAGGAAGACCTGTATCAGCAGCTTCTGGACTTTGCGGACGCAGCTGAATAATGTGTGTAAAGCGGTAACGGAATAGCACTTTCCCGGCTTCGACCCTTAACGAGAAGTGTTTTATAGGAAACGACTAATGTCGTTTCCTATAAAATGGGAGACGCAAGGGGAGAGTATTTCCCTGTTACAGGAATGGATTTATGAGGGGCGCGCGGGCGCGGCTGGAAAGCCAGCCGACGCGCCCTTTTGTATACATACATAATAGAAGGAGGGAGTATTTATGGAGGCTTTCTTTCAGAAAGTGGACAAAATCAAACCTGTATTTGATATTACCTACAAGGTTGTTTTATTTATCTGTAAGATATTACTGGTCGGCGATATCCTGATTACCAGTATGAGTGTGGCGGGGCGATATATTTCATTCATCCCGGATCCGTCCTGGACGGAAGAGGTTGTGCTGACCTTTATGGCGTATATGGCGGTGCTTTCTGCCGCATTGGCGATTCGCCGCGGCGCACACATCCGCATGACCGCACTGGATAATTACCTGCCGAAGGCAGCCGTGCATGTGCTGGATTTCCTGTCGGACATTGCGGTTCTGATCCTGGGCTTTATCATGCTGACGGTCGGCATGAAGTATGCGATGACGATCGGTTCGAAGGGTACTTACGTCAGTATGCCGTGGCTGTCCCGTTTCTGGCTGTATTTCCCTGTGCCGGTAGCCGGTATTGCCATGATTGTTTTTGAACTGGAAGTGATTTACAATCACGTGAAAGCACTTTTCGGATTTGGAGAGGAGGAGAAAAAAGCATGAGTACACAGACGATAGCAATTATGATTTTGTTGATTAGCTTTCTTGTGATGATTGTTCTGCGTTTCCCGATTGCGTACGCGGTGGCGATCGCATCCCTTCTCTGCCTGTGGTATCAGGGGCTTCCGTTTACCACACTCTGCCAGCAGATGGTCAAGGGGATTAACTCCTTCAGCCTGATGGCCGTGCCGTTCTTTATTACAATGGGCTGCCTGATGGGCTCCGGAGGTATTTCAGAAAAGCTGATCGCGCTGGCTGACACCATCGTAGGATGGATGACGGGCGGTATGGCGATGGTGAATATTGTGGCATCTTATTTCTTCGGTGGTATCTCCGGCAGCGCGGCTGCGGATACTGCTTCCCTGGGAAGCATTCTGATCCCGATGATGGTGGATCAGGGCTATGACGATGATTTCTCTGTTGCGGTTACGATTACCTCCTCCTGCGAGGGTCTTCTGGTTCCGCCGAGCCACAACATGGTTATTTACGCGATGTCAGCGGGCGGTGTGTCCGTAGGCAGCCTGTTCCTGGCCGGTTATCTTCCGGGCGCGCTGCTGGCGGTCTCCCTGATGGTTGGCTCCTACATTATTTCCAAGAGAAGAAATTATCCGAAGGGTTCTCCCTTCAGTCTGAAGCGTCTGGTAAAGCAGTTCTTTATCTCCGTTTGGGCACTGCTGGCGATTGTAATCGTAGTAGTAGGCGTGGTTCTTGGATGGTTTACTGCTACCGAGTCTGCCGCGATTGCGGTTATCTACAGCCTGATTGTCAGTGTTTACGTTTACCGCGGCCTGACCTGGAAGGGTGTATGGAAGGAACTGGAAAACTGTATTGATACGCTTTCGATCGTCCTGATCCTGATCGCGACCTCCAGCGTATTCGGATACTGCCTGACCCTGCTGCAGGTGCCGACCTTAGTGGCAAACGCGGTAATCGGTCTGACAGACAACCCGATTATCATCGCGCTCCTGCTTGATCTGATCCTGCTGTTCCTCGGCTGCATCATGGATATGGCTCCGATCATTCTGATCGCGACGCCGATCCTCCTTCCGATCGCACAGTCCATCGGCATTGGCTCCATCCAGTTCGGTATCATGATCGTTCTGAACTGTGGTATCGGCCTTCTGACTCCGCCGGTAGGCTCCGTGCTCTTCATCGGCTCCGCAGTCGGCAAAGTAAAGATGGAAAAAGTTGTAAAGGCAGCATTGCCGTTCTATCTCTGCATGATCGTCGTGCTGCTGCTGGTAACCTTCATTCCGGCAGTCAGCATGCTCCTGCCGAATCTTCTCATGTGATACACCAGTTCCGAACAGCAGCGAAAGAGGCCAGAAGCCCATGCGGATTTATCCGCAATGGGCTGGTGGACTCTTTCGGGATGGGCGGGACATCAAATCTATTTATTATAAGGAAGCGAGTACATGACTTACCGTTACAAAAGTGAGGTTCGCACGCTGGACTACTGGCTTTTATCAATGTATCATACGTATCATTCCATGATCGGTGTATGCAATCTCGTCCTGTTTGGGGCGGCGGTTGCGCTGCTGGTGCGGTTCTGGGGAGAAGTGAACGTGAACGTGCGGGCGTTTCTCGTGGCCTTCGTTCTGCTGATTCCGGTTTTTCATCCGCTGGCGGTCTGGGTACAGGCACGGTCTCAGGCGAAGGCGACCCCGCAGGATACGGAGCTGGCGTTTGGAGAACCGGGCATTTATGTGACACTGGATGGAAAGCATGAGCTGATCCCGTGGAACAAAGTAAAGGGCGCGAAACGGGAAGGGAATATGATCATCCTCTTCACCGGAGGCGGACACGGATATATGCTGACGGATCGGGTGCTCGGTAAAGAAAAAGAGGAGTTTTACGATTATGTGAAACGCCATGTCTACGCTTCTGAAAGGAAAAACCCGGATAAAAAGAAACGGCAGACACCATAATCAGGGGGAATTCAGAAAATGAAACCAGTAAAAGACAGAATCTGGAATGAATACGGACAAATTGATGCCGAGGAAACCAGCCCGGGTGTGGTGAGAAAAATTCTTGCCTACACGGATGAAGTAATGATCGTGGAAAATCACTTCGAAGTGGGCGCAGTGGGGGCGATGCATCATCATCCGCATACACAGATTACTTATATTATCAGCGGTGCGTTTGAGTTTGAAATCAACGGAGAAAAGAGAATCGTCAGGGCGGGTGACAGCCTGCTGAAAAAGAATGGCATTGAGCATGGCTGCGTCTGCCTGGAAAAAGGAGTTCTTCTGGATGTTTTCGCGCCAATGCGTGAAGACTTTGTGAAAGAATCATGAATTTGCCTTTCTAAGCATTGCAAATCTGCCTTTAAAGGATTATGATGGAAAGTATCTTAAGCAAAGGAGTGAAGGAAAGTATGAAACCATTTATGGATAAGGATTTTCTGCTGTCAACGGAAACGGCGAAGAAGCTGTTTCATGAGTACGCAGAGACAACACCGGTTCTGGATTATCACTGCCATATTAATCCGCGCGAGATTGCAGAGGACCGCAAGTTTGATAACATCACGCAGGTATGGCTGGGCGGCGACCATTACAAATGGAGACAAATGCGTTCAAACGGCATTGAGGAAAAGTACATTACCGGCGACGCGACCGACCGCGAGAAATTCCAGAAATGGGCGGAGACTCTGGAGAAAGCGATCGGCAATCCACTGTATCACTGGAGCCATCTGGAGCTGCAGCGGTATTTTGGCTATTATGGCGCTTTGAATGGCCGGACGGCAGAGGAGGTCTGGAATCTCTGCAACGAGGCTCTGCATCAGGACGATATGAGTGTCCGCAATATCATTCGCCGTTCAGGTGTGACGCTGATCTGTACGACGGACGATCCGGTGGATACGCTGGAATGGCATGAGATGATCGCGAAGGATGAGACCTTTGAGGTGCAGGTTCTTCCGGCGTGGCGTCCGGACAAGGCGATGAATCTGGAAAAGCCGGATTACGCGGATTATATCGCGAAGCTCGCCGAAGTGAGCGCGGTAGAGATTGGGACATTTGAGGATCTGGTAAAGGCCCTGCGTGTCCGTATGGAATATTTTGCAGCGCGAGGCTGCTGTGTTTCCGACCATGGTCTGGAGTATGTGATGTACGCACCGGCATCCGCGGAGACGGTGAATGCGATTTTTGCGAAGCGGCTGAATGGAGAGAGCATTACGCGTGCGGAGGAGATTCAGTTCAAGACCGCTTTTATGCTGGAAATGGGCAGGCTTTATCATGAGTTTGACTGGGCGATGCAGCTGCATTATGGCGCGAAGCGCGATAACAACCAGCTGATCTACAAATCTCTCGGACCGGATACCGGCGTGGACTGCATCAACAACTACGCACCGTCTTCAGAGTTGGCGGATTTCCTGAATGCACTGGTGGTTGAGGACAAGCTTCCGAAGACCATCCTTTACAGCCTGAATCCGAACGACAATGCGGCGATCGGCACGATCCTTGGCTGCTTCCAGGGGACAGAGGCGATCGGTAAGATTCAGCAGGGCAGTGCATGGTGGTTCAACGATCACAAGCAGGGCATGACGGATCAGATGATTTCGCTGGCAAACCTGGGACTGTTGGGCAATTTCCTTGGAATGCTGACGGATTCCAGAAGCTTCCTGTCTTACACCAGACATGAATATTTCCGCCGTATTCTCTGTGATTTGCTCGGAAAATGGGTAGAAAACGGAGAATACCCGAATGATGAGGTGGCTCTGGAGCAGATTGTACGCGGAATTTCTTACGGCAATGCGGTGCGCTATTTTGGATTTGACCTGGATCCGAACGCGAGAAGAGCTTAGAGAAAGGCTGTGAGACATAGCAACCCGCGTCTGCCGTATGTCTGATATATGCAGCTGCAGGTCACACTCTTACTACATTTACTTTGCTTTGGCTGCTGCAGATGAGAGCGGTAACGGCATACGGGCATTGTGGCAACTTCGAGGAGGCATTATGTACATAGAAGAGCGTCAGGCGGGGGAGAATGGGCGTGATTATGCGCTCAGAGTGCTGAAGGAGAATATTATTGACCTGGAACTTAAACCGGGAACGATGGTGAGCGAGAAAGACCTGGCGGAGGAGCTGGGACTTTCCCGGACACCGGTACGAGAGGCGCTCCAGGATCTGGCAAAAGCACAGATGGTGGATGTTTATCCGCAGCGTGGCAGTCAGATCAGCCGGATTAACTATGAGCTGGCGAAGGAGATGCAGTTTACACGCAATATTCTGGAAGGAATGGCGGTACAGCTTGCCTGCCGGAAGGCGACGGATGACGACATTCGTATCCTGCAGGAAAATATTATTCTTCAGGAATTCAATGTAGAGAACGCGAGAAAAATGATGCAGTTGGACGATGCGTTTCACCGTGAGCTGTTTCGAATCGCAGGGAGATTGTATACCTGGAACATGCTGAGCAGCTACACGCTCCATTTTGACCGAATCCGCGAGATGGCGCTGCACTCAGTAAAAGATTTAAAAATTATCAATGGCCACAAGCAGATCTGCGCGGCGGTCAACCGCCGGGATGAGGTTCTGGCAAAAGAATTAATGGAAGAGCATCTTGCGCGGTACATTGTGGATGAAAAAGAGATTCGCGAAAAGTACCCCGCAGAATACTTTGTATAACCAGTCCCAAACAGCATCAAATCAGAAAGGAAGCCAGTATATGCGTTTAAGTGAAGAAGGTTTAAAGAACAGCCAGGAGTGGCTGGATAAGGGTTATCAGCTGCCCAAATTTGACCGGGAAGCGGTAAAGGCAAAAACGAAGGAAACGCCGGAATGGATTCATTTCGGTGCGGGCAATATTTTCCGTGCATTTCAGGCAAATCTGCTGCAGGGTCTTTTAAATGACGGACAGTGCGGTACGGGTCTGATCGTGGCGGAAGGCTTTGACTATGAGATTATTGAGAAAATGTATCTCCCGCATGACAGCTACAGCGTGCTGGCGACTCTGAAGGTAGACGGCACGGTAGAGAAGACTGTGGTGGGCAGTATTGTGGAGTCTCTGACACTGGATCCGGACAATACGGCGGATTTTGCCCGGCTGAAGGAAATTTTTACCGCAGATTCGCTGAAGATGGCGAGCTTTACGATCACAGAGAAGGGGTACAGCCTTGTGAATGGCAAAGGCGAGACACTTCCGGCGGTCGAGGCGGATTTAAAAAACGGTCCGGAGCAGGCGACGAGCTATATTGGCAAAGTGGCGGCTCTTCTTTATACAAGATACCAGAGCGGGAAGAAGCCGGTCGCGATGGTGAGCATGGACAACTGCTCGCACAACGGCGATAAGCTCTACGGCGCAATCAATACCTTTGCGCAGGAATGGGTAAAGAATGGTGTGGCAGAGGCCGGTTTTGCGGATTATATCAATGATAAGACAAAGGTCGGCTTCCCGTGGAGCATGATTGATAAGATCACTCCGCGCCCGGACGCGAATGTCGAGAAGATTCTTGCCGAGGACGGACTGGAAGAACTGGAGCCGGTGATCACATCGAAAAAGACCTATGTGGCTCCGTTTGTAAACGCGGAGGAGTGCCAGTACCTCGTGATTGAGGATGCATTCCCGAACGGAAAGATCAATCTTACGCCGGGCGGTGTGATCTATACGACCCGTGAGAACGTAGACCGTGTTGAGAAGATGAAGGTCTGCACCTGCCTGAATCCGCTGCATACTTCGCTGGCGATTTACGGCTGCCTGCTGGGGTACGAGCGCATTTATGAAGAGATGCGTGACCCGGTCCTGAAGAAAATGGTGGAGACCATTGGCTACAAGGAAGGACTTCCGGTAGTGGTGAAACAGGATCTGCTCGATCCGGAACAGTTTATCGGCGAAGTGATTAATGTGCGTCTGCCGAATCCGTTTATGCCGGATACTCCGCAGCGGATTGCGACCGATACCTCACAGAAGCTGGCGATTCGCTTCGGCGGTACGATTTCTGCGTACGCGGGCTCCGATACACTCGATGTGAAGGAGCTGAAGCTGATCCCGCTTGTGCTTGCCGGATGGCTCCGTTATCTGATGGCCATCGATGATTCCGGCAAGGAGTTCGAGCTCAGCCCGGATCCGCAGCTTTCGGTTGTCTGCCCATATGTAAAGGATATTAAGCTCGGCGAGACGGATGGCGTGGAAGAGAAGGTGAAACCGATTCTGGAAAGAACGGATATCTTTGGCGTGGATCTCTATGGCATTGGCCTGGCGGATACGGTGATTGGCTACTTCCGTGAGCTCATTGCCGGCACCGGAGCAGTGAGAGCGACCTTAGAGAAATACGTAGGATGCTAAAATGAGAACAGGATGGGCGGGCAGTCGCGCTTCCTGATCATCAGACGGGCAGGACAAACCTTCGTCTGTGCGGGTGAGGCAGTAAACGAAGGCGGAATACAGCCAGGTGTGGATGAATGCGATTGAGAGATAAGAAATGTATGAGAAATAAGAGAATTTATGAGGAGGGAACAGTATTATGGAGTTAAATTTAAGACCTGCTGGTGAGTGCAGATATGATGCGGTATCATTGGGAGAGGTTATGCTCCGTCTGGATCCGGGCGAAGGCCGGATCCGCACTGCGCGTTCGTTCCGTGCATGGGAAGGCGGCGGAGAGTATAATGTGGTGCGTGGCCTGCGCCGCTGCTTTGGCCTGCGCACAGGCGTGATCACGGCGTTTGCAGACAATGAAGTCGGAAAGCTGATGGAAGACTTTATCCTGCAGGGCGGGGTGGATACCTCTCTGATCAAATGGATGAAAACCGACGGAATCGGGCGTGTCTGCCGCAACGGTCTGAATTTTACAGAGCGCGGCTTTGGCATCCGCGGCGCAGTTGGCTGCTCAGATCGGGCAAATACGGCCATCTCCAAGGCGACCCCGGAGGATTTTGATTTTGATTATATCTTCGGCGAACTCGGCGCGCGCTGGCTGCACACTGGCGGTATCTATGCGGCGCTCTCTGAGCAGTCCTGCGAGACGGTTATTGCGGCGATCAAAACCGCTAAGAAATATGGTACCGTGATTTCCTATGATCTGAACTATCGCCCGTCCATGTGGAGCGCAATCGGCGGACAGGCAAAGGCGCAGGAAGTAAACAAGGAGATTGCGAAGTATGTGGATGTCATGATCGGAAACGAGGAGGATTTCACGGCCTGCCTTGGATTTGAGATCGAGGGCAATGACGCAAATCTGAAGGAGCTGAACATCGACGGTTACCGCAAGATGATCAATGAGGCGGCAAAGACCTATCCGAACTTTAAGGTAGTGGCGACGACCCTGAGAAAGGTAAAGACTGCGACAGTCAATGACTGGAGCGCGCTTTGCTGGGCGGATGGCGAGATTTATAAGGCGGCGGATTACAATGGCCTTGAGATCATGGACCGTGTGGGCGGCGGCGATTCGTTTGCGTCGGGCCTTGTATACGGCCTGATCACCGGCAAGGGCGCGGAAGCTGCGGTGAACTATGGCGCTGCGCATGGCGCGCTGGCGATGACGACCCCTGGCGATACGACCATGGCAAGCCTGAAAGAGGTAGAAGGCATCATGTCCGGAGCAGGCGCGAGAGTGCAGAGATAAAGCAGGAGGTCAGACATGATTGATCAGACATGTGGCTATTGCGTGGGCGGCGAGCCGCTTGCGAAATTCGGAATCAAAATCTGTGACCTGGACGTAAGCCAGCTCATTTTATTCAAAGAACAGAGCAAGCCGGGACGGTGCATTGTGGCTTACAAAGATCACGTCAGTGAGCTGGTTGATATCAGCGAGGAGGAGCGGAACCGCTTTTTCGCGGATGTGGCGAAAGCGGCAAAAGCCCTGCATAAAGCGTTTTCGCCGGATAAGGTGAATTATGGCGCATATGGTGACACCGGCTGTCATCTGCATATGCATCTCGTCCCGAAGTACAGGGGTGGAGACGAGTGGGGCGGCGTTTTCCAGATGAACCCGGACAAAGTCTATTTAACAGATACAGAATATGCGGAAATGATTGAAAAAATTAAGGCATGCCTGTAACAGGAAAAATCCCGTAAGCACTGGTTTATATATCAGTCTTGCGGGATTTTTTTATTAATAAAAAAGTTCTCAGAAATGGTTTTGAGAAAAATAGTAGCCATTTGTATCAGATGTGGTATGATAGAAATACACAGGATAATGATGTTTGCGCCAGTGCAAAGCGCGGAATGGAAAGGGGCAGCGGCACGATGCCGGGAAAGGACAGAACATGAGCCACGAGGAACTATGGAAGGTTTTGGAAGCGCATCAGGGAGAGCTTTTTTATACGGTAAAGGGACTTCCTTTCCGTTATACGGTAAAAGGCGGAGAGCTGTTTGTAGACCGGCGTGAGAAATCCATCACGCGTGCTACCATTGTGAAAGCGTATGACCGGATCTGTGAGATGCCGGAAGAAATCACAGGGCCTAAAAAACTGAACGCCTTTGGAGCACCTTATATCTGGGCGGTTTTCAGGGAGCTGAAGCTCTTCCCGGACAGGACGGATGAATAAAACGTTTTTTTATCAGAAATACTATATGCGGAATGTTTTTTTGAGAAGAGAATCCGGTTGCCATATGATGCAGAATCATGTAAAATAGAAATAACAGTTCAGAACAGCATCGCAGGCGGTCTGCGGCCTGCTGTTCTGAATAGTTATAAATGAAATAGGAATCATTGTTCCTGTTTATTGACCGGAAATGGAGGAGAATATGATTACGGTAAAGCCGGAAGTGGAGATTCTGGATATGGCGGATTACCAGGCGATCCTTGCGAAGATTGAGCGGATCGGGAGAGTGTGTTATAAAAGTGAGGACAGGATTGGTGAGGGAACTGCGGAAAGGTTTATTGCCGGGATTATCAAAAGCGGGCATGAGTCTGTCATTGAGCACGAGAGTGTGACGGTGAAGGTGACCTGCGACCGCGGCGTGACGCATGAGATTGTGCGGCATCGCATAGCGAGCTATTCGCAGGAAAGTACACGATACTGCAATTACGCAAAAGATAAATTTGGAAATCAGATTTCTGTGATTGATATCGCGTCCGGGTTTCATTATGACCTGAGCAGCCCTGCAGACCGCAGAAAATATGAGATCTGGACTGCCGCGATGGAGAGTGCGGAGAAGTACTATTTTGAAATGCTCGAGGCGGGAGCGTCTGCCCAAGAGGCGCGGTCGATTCTGCCGAATTCCCTGAAGACGGAGATCGTGATGACGATGAATCTGCGTGAGTGGAGACACTTTCTGAAGCTGCGTCTTTCAGGAGGCGCACACCCGCAGATTCGCGAGATTTCACAGCAGATTCTGGAGGTATTTCAGCAGAATTTACCGGTATTTTTCGGGGACATTCAAGTTCCTCTTGAAAAATAAGCTTATTCAGTGTATACTCATTATAATTGTGTGTAAAAAAGTGAGAGAGAGGGAACGTTGGCGTGTAATATGGCGGTGTGGGGGTAGATGTCATTGTCAGCCATATAGGGAACTGTAGGGATATGAAAGGGTAACATGGAGGGAATTTATGACATTCACTGCCACATTCTTCCAGGTGTAGACGACGGGTCAAAATCGATCGAAGAGACCCGTGAACTGCTTTGCCGGGAGTATGAGGATGGTGTGAGGACGATTATTGTCACACCTCATTATCGGCTGGAGATGTTTGAACCTGAGCTGCCGCGCATATACCGTGCTTTTTGGATGGCATGTGATGAAGCCGCAGCGATTGCACCGGATCTGAAGCTGTATATGGGATGTGAGTTTCATGCGAATATGGAAATGGTGGAGACGTTAAAATCCGGCGGAAGGCCGACGATGGCGGGCAGCAGGTTTGTCCTGACGGAATTCCGGGAAAGCACTCCGTTTTCATATATAAAGGAACGCATACTGACGCTGCGGTCCGCCGGATACCGACCAATCATTGCGCATGCGGAGCGGTACGACTGTATACGCAAATCGATTGAGCACGCGGAAGAAATTACGGATATGGGTGCCCGGATTCAGATCAATGCGGGAAGCCTTCTGGGAGATACAGGATATATGATCCGGCAGTATTGCAGGGAACTGATTGAGGAGGACCTGGTGTGGTATGTTGCGTCGGATGCGCATAATCTCAGGGATCGCAAACCCAATCTGGGAAAATGTGCGGACTGGCTGGAAAAAAAATATGGCTATGGATACACGAAAAGACTTTTGATTGATCATCCGGCGGACATTATCCGGGGCGGTGTGAAAAAATAAGGGGGATATAAAGGATGAAAAAACTGCTTGTATTTGCGATTGCCCTGTGCTTTGCTGCGGGTGTGGGAGTGATTTATCTGCGTATTTCGGAAGATCATACGGCACCGGAGATTTCTTACTCGGATTCGATCGTTTACTCGGATGGGATGACTACCGAGGAGCTGCTGGAGGGCGTGATCGCGACTGATGATGAGGACGGGGATGTGTCGGACAGTCTGACGGTAGAACGTGTGGTTACAAACAGTGAAGAAGCGAAGGCGACCGTGATTTATGTAGCGAAGGACAGCCATAATAATATTGCAAAGGTTACCAGAGTGATTGATTATGATATAGAAGAGACCGAGACCGAGTCGGAGACAGAGAAGCCGGAGACGGAGGCAGTGAAGACAGGTGCGGTTCAGAGTGAAACGGATACGGAAGAAGAGGAAACGGATACAGATATAGAGATAGAGAACGCTGCGGATACGGATACAGATACGGCTGAAGCTCCGGATGCGGCGGAGACGACGGCATCTCAGGCTGAGTCTGAACAGACACAGGTGCAGACGGAGAGTGAGGAAGAGCTCGCCGCGGATGCACCGAGGATCACACTGAAGCAGAGCCGGGTGACGATTCAGGTCGGCGACACGTTTGAGCCGACGGATTATGTGGATTCGATCACGGATGATTATGACAACAAATATACGCTCTGGCGGCGGATTCAGGTAGAGGGAAATTATGATACCAGTATTGCCGGGATTTATCAGCTGGTTTATTACGTGACGGATACGTCCGGAAACAGCTCAAACCGCGCCACACTTCTGCTGATTGTGGAAGAGGAAGAATAATGCGGGCTGACGTGATAAAAATGGGCAGCTGAGACCAGACCCAACCAGCTCTGATGGGAAAATTTCTTAATTTTGGATTGATAGAACCGCGAATGTGTAGTATACTGAATCTGATTTACAGAGAACATCGCTGTTCTGAACTGTTAATAAATCATTTACAAAGAGAGGTTGAATAGTATGGCATTAGTTACAAGTACCGAAATGTTCAAAAAGGCTTATGAAGGCGGCTATGCGATTGGCGCTTTCAATGTAAACAACATGGAGATCGTACAGGCGATCACAGAAGCTGCGGCTGAGCTGCATTCTCCGGTTATTCTGCAGGCTTCCGCGGGTGCGAGAAAGTACGCAAACCCGACCTATCTGAAGAAGCTTGTTGAAGCTGCTGTTATTGAGTGCCCGGATATTCCGATCGTTATGCATCTGGATCATGGTCCTGACTTTGAGACCTGCAAGTCCTGCGTAGACGGCGGATTTACCTCTGTTATGATCGATGCTTCCAAGTATTCTTTCGAGGAGAACATCGAGATTACGAAGAAGGTAGTTGAGTATGCGCATGATCACGGCGTAGTAGTAGAGGCTGAGCTTGGAAAGCTGGCAGGCATTGAGGATGATGTAAACGTATCCGCTGAGGATTCTTCTTATACACAGCCGGACGAGGTAGAAGAGTTCGTTACCAGAACTGGTGTTGACTCTCTGGCGATCGCGATCGGCACCAGCCATGGCGCGTTCAAGTTCACTCCGGAACAGTGCACACGCAATGAGGAAGGCATTCTTCTTCCGCCGCCTCTCCGTTTTGACATTCTTGAAGAGGTATCCAAGAGACTGCCGGGCTTCCCGATCGTTCTGCACGGCGCTTCTTCTGTACCGCAGGAGTATGTAAAGATTATCAATGCAAATGGCGGTGCTTTGAAGGACGCGATCGGTGTTCCGGAGGATCAGCTGCGTCAGGCTGCGAGATCCGCAGTTTGCAAGATCAATATTGACTCTGACCTTCGCCTTGGTCTGACTGCCGGCTGCCGTCAGGTATTCTTCGAGCATCCGGAGTATTTCGACCCGAGACAGTATCTGACTGTTGGCCGTGCGAATGTAAAGGCAGTTGTAGCTCACAAGATTAAGACTGTGCTTGGCAGCGAAGGCAAGGCCTGAGACTTATGTAGTTCTATACAGGTGTGAAGGACGGTAAAAGCCGGAAAAGCTGCCGGTGGCCTGCTGTTTTGAATAGTTACGTTATATTTACACAATGAGCAGGGCGATATGCCGCGGCAATTCGTAAAAAATATGGAAATATCGCAATTTACCGAAATTTCCACTTGATTTTTACAGAAGAATAGAGTATTTTAGACACAGGTGACGAGGGCGTTCCGTAATGATGATCATGGAATGCCCTTATTTCATTACAACAGTTTAGCAGCCCATCGGGTCTCAGACACAGGATGTGTCAGCGGAATATCGTCTGCAAGGCAGACGGTGCGAAGCGAAGCGCAGGTGTGTGGCCGGGTTGCGGCCAGTAACGAGAAACTGCTTACTTATGTAAAAAGAGGAGGATATTATGAGCGAGTATTTTAACGTAGCAGACATTTTCGGCGAAGATGTATTCAACGAAAAGGTAATGCAGGAGCGTCTCCCGAAGAAGGTTTACAAAGCGCTGCAGAAGACGATTGAAGAGGGCAAAGAGCTGGATCTGGCGACAGCGGATGTCATTGCGGCAGCTATGAAGGACTGGGCGATCGAAAAGGGCGCGACCCATTATACGCATTGGTTCCAGCCTCTGACCGGTGTGACGGCGGAAAAGCATGATTCCTTTATCACCGCGCCGAGCCCGGAGGGGACGGTTCTGATGGAATTCTCCGGCAAAGAGCTGATTAAGGGCGAGCCGGATGCCTCTTCTTTCCCGTCGGGAGGATTAAGAGCGACATTTGAGGCGAGAGGCTATACAGCCTGGGACTGCACGTCGCCGGCATTTGTGCGTCATGACGCGGCTGGCGCGATTCTCTGTATCCCGACTGCATTCTGCTCTTATACAGGGGAAACGCTTGATCAGAAGACCCCGCTGCTTCGTTCCATGGAAGCGATCAATACACAGTCTCTGCGTCTGCTGAGACTGTTTGGAAATACGACATCAAAGAAGGTGACTCCGTCTGTAGGACCGGAGCAGGAGTATTTCCTGGTAGATGAAGAGAAGTTCCTTCAGAGGAAAGACCTTATTTTCACCGGCCGTACTCTGTTTGGCGCGATGCCGCCAAAAGGCCAGGAGCTGGATGACCATTACTTTGGCACCATCCGCCAGAGAATCGCGTCTTTCATGAAGGATGTCAATAAAGAGCTCTGGAAACTTGGGGTGCCGGCGAAGACACAGCACAACGAGGTTGCTCCGGCACAGCATGAGCTGGCTCCGATCTATTCAGAGGCAAACGTAGCGGTAGACCAGAACCAGATCGTGATGCAGACTTTGAAGCGCGTGGCCTGCCAGCATGGGATGAAGTGCCTGCTGCATGAGAAGCCATTCGCGGGTGTCAATGGTTCCGGTAAGCATAACAACTGGTCGATCACGACAGACGACGGCATCAATCTTCTGGATCCGGGCAAGACGCCGCACGAGAACATCCAGTTCCTGCTGGTGCTTTCCTGCATCCTGAGGGCAGTTGATGATCATGCAGATCTGCTTCGTGAGTCTGCGGCTGACCCGGGCAATGACCACAGACTGGGAGCAAACGAGGCGCCGCCTGCAATTATTTCCGTATTCCTTGGCGAGCAGCTGCAGGATGTGGTTTCACAGCTTGTCAGCACAGGTGAGGCGACTCATTCCAACAAGGGCGGCGTTCTGAAGACCGGCGTAAAGACCCTTCCGGACCTGGAGAAGGACGCGACCGACCGCAACCGTACTTCACCGTTTGCGTTTACAGGCAATAAGTTTGAGTTCCGCATGGTAGGTTCCCGTGATTCCATCGCTTCTCCGAATATTGTGCTGAATACCATCGTGGCGGAAGCATTCTGCGATGCCTGTGATATTCTGGAGAGCGCAAGTGACTTTGACGCAGAGGTACACAGCCTGATCAAGCGTCAGCTGACCGAGCACCAGAGAATTGTCTTCAACGGCAATGGTTATGCTCCGGAATGGGTAGAGGAAGCAGAGAGAAGAGGCCTTCCGAACATCAAGTCCATGGTAGACGCGATTCCGTCTCTGGTAACGGATAAGTCGGTTTCCATGTTTGAGAAATTTGGCGTATTTACAAAAGCGGAGCTGGAGTCCCGTGTAGAGATCAAGTATGAGAACTACTCCAAGGCGATCAACATTGAGGCGAAGGCCATGATCGACATCGCGAGCAAGCAGATCATTCCGGCCGTTATCAAATATACGAAGAGCCTGGCTGACACGATCAATACCGTAGAGGCAGCCGGCGCAGACACCTCCGTGCAGGCAGAGCTGCTCTCTGAGACCAGTGCGCTGCTGGTAGAGACAAAAGCTGCACTGGTGAAACTGAGCACGGTCACGGCTGCTGCCGGTGCAATGGAAGAAGGCGCAGAGCAGGCGAAATACTTCCATGATGTCGTAATGACAGCGATGAGTGAGCTGCGTGCACCGGTCGACAAGCTGGAGATGATTGTCGATAAAGAAATGTGGCCAATGCCGTCCTATGGCGATCTGTTATTTGAAGTTTAAGTTCAGAGCAGCATCAAAAGGGAAAAACAGCCTGTGCAGATTTATCTGCTAAGGGCTGTCTTTCCCTTTTGGGATGGGCGGAACGCCCATCAGCCGCAGACATATGATGCGAAAGCAGCATATAGCCTGCGAAGCAGGCGGTCTGCGGCCTGCTGTTCTGCTTCAGAGCAGCATCAAAAGGGAAACTGTTTTATATCCCCGGAAACATCCAGCGGTGTTTCCGGGGATTTCGTAATTTTTACCCATGTAGTGTGCCTCTTCTGGCCAGGATTTTAATTTATTTCGTGCATTTTTCACAATTTTTGTTGATTTTTTTGTAGAGATATATTAAAATGACGGCAGTGGGGTTGTAAGTGCGGGATTGCCCGCCTTTCTCAAAGGCTCATCGAACCGTAAGTGTGTGCGAAGCACACTTTTTCATACCAAAGGAGGGCATGGGAGTGATATCAAATCAGGTTTTACAGACGACACTGGATGGAGTGAAATCGATCAGCAGAGTGGATTTATGTGTATTGGATACAGAAGGCGTCATTCTGGCGACGACTTTTTCAGAAGCGGAGAACTTCCGGGAGTCTGTGCCTCCGTTTGCAAATTCACCGGCGGACAGCCAGGTCGTATCCGGATGTCAGTTTTTTAAAGTATTTGACGACCACCAGCTGGAATACATTCTGCTCGCAAATGGGGACAGCGACGACGTCCATATGGTTGGACGGATGGCGGCGTTTCAGCTTACCAATCTTCTGATCGCGTACAAGGAACGTTTTGATAAGGATAATTTTATCAAGAATCTTCTTCTGGACAATCTGCTTCTCGTAGACATCTATAATCGCGCGAAGAAGCTTCACATTGATACAGAGGTTCGCCGTGTCGTATTTATCGTGGAGATCAATCACGAAAAAGAATCCGGCGCGGTTGAGAATATCCGCACCCTGTTTAATGGCCGTCCTGGTGATTTTATTACCGCTGTGGATGAGAAGAGCATTATTGTAGTGAAAGAGCTTGGGGAACAGGAAGGATATCCGGAGATGGACCGCGTCGCGGAGATGATTCTGGATGCCCTCGGCGAGGAGAAGAAAAAAGAAGCTTTGATTGCTTATGGCACGATCGTTGGTGAGATCAAAGAGGTTTCCCGTTCCTATAAGGAAGCAAGCATGGCATTGAATGTCGGCAAGATTTTCTTCGAAGAACGCAAGGTGATTGCATACAGCTCCCTTGGCATTGGTCGCCTGATCTATCAGCTGCCGATCCCGCTCTGCAAGATGTTCATCAGGGAAGTCTTCGACGGCAAATCTCCGGATGATTTTGACGATGAGACCCTGACGACGATTAATAAATTTTTCGAGAACAGCCTGAATGTCTCCGAGACCTCCAGACAGCTCTACATCCATCGGAATACGCTCGTTTATCGTCTGGACAAGCTGCAGAAGACCACCGGACTTGATTTGCGTGTGTTCGAGGACGCTATCACATTCAAGATTGCGCTGATGGTGGTGAAGTATATGAATTACATGGAGAGTCAGGAGTATTAATACGTTATAAGTCACATCACAGCTAAATTTGCTTTATTTCAGTCACTACAGCTGTGACCGGTAACATTAATACTTACACAAATTACGGTTTTGTGACAATTGACTTGGCTTTTTGGGATAAATACTATATAGTATGTGAAGTTGAGCGTGAGCTCGACCAATCAGGCAGATGGAAAGCCAGAAAGGAGAACGAATGGAAGAAGACATGAATGTCAGCGAAATGATCAGAGAACTGGCTGAGGAAAATCAGACCAGAAAAATCCTTGAGATTTTAAATGACTGCAAGGATGTGGAGGCGGCGAAAGAAAAGGTAAAGGCTTTGCTGAATAAGTAAACGGAGTATACTTGTAAAAAGTGCATTTGTTTATAAATCTGGCAGAGATTGATATACAGAAGAAAAAGACTGGTAGTCATTTATCCTGGAAATCTGGTGAGGACTGGGGAAGAATCATGAAAAGCAGGCACACAAACAATATGCCTGCTTTTGTTATGCACACAGGCGGGTGCGGAAATTTGCGGCTTGCGCCGCACCCGCCTGGCGCAGCGGATAGGGGTGAGAGCACCCCATCCGATTGCGCATGGCCGCGCAAGGAATATTGATTTTAATCATCAATTTCGAACTCAATGACGGTGCCGGTAACTGCATTGATTTCGCATTCGTACTCGATTCTTCCCTGATAAAATTCAATTTCGTAAACCATGGTTCCGTGTTCCTTATCCAGCTTCGCCTTCTTAAAAGTCACATCCGAATCAGAGAGTCCCGCATATTCCAGAGCAATGCTTTTCGCCTCATCCAGGCTGATGTAGGAAGCGGACGAGCTGCCAGTTGCATTGTCTGAATTGCTGCTGCCGGTATTGCCTAAGCTGCTGTTGTCCGTACTGCCAGTGTTATTACGCTCTGTGTCTGTAAGGTTTGCCAGGTCCTGTGCGGTGAATCTGTAATCTATGGACAGCTCCAGAATGTCTCCTGTGAGGGTGCTGATTTCATATTCATACTTTGTGGTATCCGTATAGAATTCAATGTCATATATGGAAATGCCATCGTCTTCATCGGTTTTTTCTTTTGCGAATGTGACAAGCTCCAGCTCTTCGTCTGTGAGCTCCGTGTCTGTAAGAGCGAGTTCTTTCGCTTCCTCAAGTGTGATGGCTACAGGTGTATCTGTTTGCTGGGAAACCGTTCTTTTCAGCCCCAAATATTCAACCGTTTTTTTCAGTACACTGCCGTCGTAAGCCTGAATCTGGTATTCATATTCGATATCTTCCACGGTGAAGTCGACTTCGTATAAAAAATCCCCGTCGTCGTAGTCGTATTCGGTGAAAACAGACTCTGCAGAGAGCGGATCCACGCCCGCGTCAGCGAAAGCAAAGTTCTGCGCAGCCTCCGCACCGATGGCGGTGGAAGCGGAGATTGTGGTGCCGGTGCTTATCGAAGAGCCGGCGGCATTATCTGAGCTGGAAGAGGGAGCCGTGGAGCTTTGCTCTGAAGCCAGTGTAATTTGGCTGCATGAAAGCGTGAGCATGGCAGCGCAGGTGATGGAAAGGATAGCTTTTCCGGTTCGTCTGAGGTAAGTCTGAGCGTTGTTCGTCATAGTGATGTCCTCCTTTTTATTCAGGTGCAGCGGTTTAGAAGGAATGCGCACTGGTTTGTGCGTTATGCATTTATGGTTTTTTGAACCGATGCTGATTTTGTATTGGTTTGTTTTCTGACAACAGGATAACAGCCAAACATTAAAAATAAATTAGAGCAGAAAAAATTTAAATGTACTTCCGCGTCCGGGCTCACTTTGCACCTGAATCTCCCCTCCGTGGAATTCTGCGATCTCTTTTACCATGGCGAGTCCGAGCCCATTTCCCTTTCCGGAACGGGAAGGGTCGGTCTGATAGAAGCGCCGGAAGATATTTGACAGCTCCTCCGGGGCGATGCCGATACCGTCATCCTGCACGGAGAGAACATAAGAATGGCCGGGTTCGGAGCACAGACGTACCCAGATATGCCCATCTGTTTTGCCATACCGATAGGCATTGCTGATCAGGTTGGTGAGGAGCCGTGTCAGCAGTTCCCGGTTTCCGCGGATGCGGAGATTCGGTTCAGCCTCGCAGGTGAGTGTGATATTTTTTTCACGGATGAGGGCCATATCAGAGCAGACATCCTCAACGAGTGCGCTTAAATTAAGATCTTCTTTCTGATACCGCTCCGGCTGCAGCTCCAGCCGGGCAAAGTCCAGCATATCGCTGATCAGGCGGCTCATTTTCTTGCTTTGCCGCAGGATGACTTCCAGAGCCTCCCGGTATTCCTCCGGGTCGGCTTCTTCTTCCTCCAGCGTCAGGTCGCATTGCGCGCGGATGACCGTGACGGGTGTGCGCAATTCATGAGAGGCGTCGGATACAAACTGCTGCTGCGCCTGGAAGGAATCCTCCAGACGCGAGAACATCTCATTGAACTGGCTGGCGAGCTGGTGCAGCTCATCGCTGCCGTCACTGAGCTCAATGCGTTTTTTCAGATCGTCCCCCTGACGGATCTGTGCGGCGGTCTCTGAAATCTGGCGAATCGGCGCAAGGACGCGTCCCGCGATCAGCCAGCCGCCGATGACGGCAATCAGAACCAGAATGGGCTGGAGAATCAGAGAGGTGCGGGAGATGGCGGATAACTCGGTTTCCCCCTGCTCTTCCGAGACAACGCCCCGCAGCCAGAGCCCTTCCAGGCCGTCAAGGGTCAGCTGACGGTCAAAGACATAATACAGGGTTCCGTCTACACGGACACGCTGCACGACAGAATCCTGAAAATCAAGCTCCTCCGTGTCGAGCGCAATTGGATTTTCTCCGTAAATAAGCGTTCCGTCTGCCCGGCAGAGGGAGGTATAGATGTCATTGACGGTATCCAGAAAGTCGTCATCAATCTCAATGTAGCCATCCCCGTAGCGCACATAATAGTCGATATCGTTGGCTACCGCATCCGAATAAAGAGAAGTGTAGTATTCGACTTCGTCCACGTTGTTTTCCACTGCTGTGATCAGAGAATCGCGGATGGTCTTCTGGAGAATCCCTCTGCTAACCGATAAAATGACAAAATAAGTAAGTGCCACAACCAGAATCAGGGCGGCGGAAAACCAGAGGGTGATTTTTGTTCGGATGGACTTTTTCTTCATAAGGAATTCTCCATTGTTCACGTCATTTCGCTTAACATATAGCCGCGTCCGCGCACGGTGCGGATCAGTTTTTGCTCGTGCCCGTCGTCGATTTTTTTGCGCAGATAGCTGATGTAGACGTCAACGACGTTTGTGCCGCCCTCGTAATCATAGTTCCAGATATGGTCTTCGATTTTTTCACGGGAGAGCACCAGACCTGCGTTATGCATGAGGTATTCAAGCAGCGCGTATTCCTTTGCTGAGAGGGTGATTTCCCGCCCGCCGCGCGTGACGCGTCCGGAGGCAGTATCCATCACCAGATCGGCGACCTTCAGCTCACTGCTCACACTGCCATGTGCCGTTCGGATCATTGCCCGCACGCGTGCCAGCAGTTCATCAAAGGAGAATGGCTTGACCAGGTAATCATTCGCGCCGCTGTCGAGACCTTTTACCCGGTCTGAGATGGAATCGCGCGCAGTCAGAAACAGCACGGGGCTGGTCTTTCCGGCATTTCGCAACGAGCGGAGAACGGCAAAGCCATCCGAGCCGGGCATCATGATATCCAGAATAATGGCATCGTAGTCCGCGCAGGCGAGGTGATCGGTCGCTTCATCACCGTCAAAGCAGCTGTCTACGCTGTAGCCTTCTGAAGTTAGTTTTTTGGTGAGGATGCGGTTCAGATCCCGTTCATCCTCGGCAAGCAGAATTCGCATAATTCCTCCGGAGAAATTTATTTCCCCTCATAAATAATCCAGTCATAATCCGCGTAGTTATCTGACTTCCTGTGATTGGAGGAAGCGTACATCCCAAGATAGGCGCCGGTGAAGCCTTCGTTCACGATCGAGCTTAAAAGCCGTTCATCTGCGCGCAGGACGACCGGGACGAAGCTCTGGTCATCCATCCCATAGTAAAAATGATAGCCCTCTTCGGTGGCGGCCACGGTCAGATAGACGCGGTCAGTGGCTGCATCGGGGAGAATTTCTTTTCCCAGAAGCAGCTCAGAGGAGTCTTCCGGATTATCGGTGGCCAGGGCGTTTCTGCATGTTTGCCGCGCGACGACGGAAACGACTCGTTTCCCATCCTCCAATGAAATGGTAAAACGGTAATGGAAGCGGTCGTCCTGGATCAGGGCGAGACCGGCTTCTTCATATTCTGCCTGCGGAACAAAATCGATCGCGGCCTGCATCCGGAATTCTCTGTGCTGCTGGCGGCGCCCGAGAAAGGCCGGTGTGCAGATTTCACGCAGCTCTTCCGGCAGCAGGGTCAGGCGCAGGCAGCCCGGACGGGCATCAAGCGACCAGAAGGGAGTCTCTGCCGGGTGGATGGTATTCCAGCGGGGATGAAGCTGCGGGGACTCAAAATTGTCGCTCGATAATTCCGGCTTTGGCAGGAAAAGCGGCAGATCCGGACGGCGCTCGGTACGGTTGACCAGCCCGTTGTCGTTGTCCACGCGCAGCCAGCCATCTTCCTCCCAGAGGACGGGGAGCAGGAAGGTCTCGCGGCCGAGGTTAAAATGTGCGTCGCCGGGATGATCCATGACGAAGTCTCCGGGCAGAGTATGGAATTCCTCTGCCTGACAGCCTGAGTGTTTGCTGCTTTCGGTGAAGTTGAGCTGGCCTGTTTCCATCACAATCTGCGAATCTTTTCCGGTACCTGTGATGGCAGATTGCCTGGTGGTTTTCTGGTATGGCCGCACCCCGAGCAGCACCATCCACCACTCGCCCCGCTGTGTCTGCACGAGATCCGCATGACCGACGACGGATATCTCACGGTGCAGGGAAAGGTGCCGGTGCGAGACGATGGGGTTGCGCGGGCAGATCTCATAATCGCCATCGATCGTGCGGCAGCGCGCCATCATGACAGAGTGGTTCGTAAAGGTGCCGCCTTCCGCCACCATCAGGTAATACCAGCCGTTCTCAAAATAAATGTGTGGTGCCTCAATCCATTTGCTCCGGGATTTGATTCCGTCCCAGATGATTGTGCGCGGACCTTTGAATTGAAAGGTTTTTGGGTCGAGCTCGTTCAGATAGATACCGTGATGCCCCTCGTAGAGTGCGTCAGCAGAAATATAATTTCCTGCGTACCACATCCGCCCGTCCCGGTCAAAAAACAGACTGGAATCAATGCCGTCCGCGCCCTCTATGAAACAGGCGTTGCTCCACGGTCCGGCCGGATCGGTTGCTGTGATGATATAATTGTCCCGGCGCGCCTCCCGTCCTTCAGAGACAAACGTATTTATAATATAGAAGATTCCCTCATGGTAGCGGATGGTGGGAGCCCAGAGACCAAGTGAGGTCTCGCAGTTTTTATAGTCAAGCTGTTCCGGCCGGGAAATGCCATGGCCGATCTGTTCCCAGTGCACCAGATCCCGGCTGTGAAAAATCGGCAGGCCGGGGAAATACACGAACGAGGAGGTGACCATATAATAGTCTTCCCCAACGCGGCAGATCGAGGGATCCGGGTAAAAGCCGGAGAGAATCGGGTTCTGAAAGGTATCTTGCATTGTATCTGTCTCCTTTGCAGTGAAAAATATTGGACTCATGATATTTGGTTCAAAATAAAAAATTACGGATAAAATTGCATGCCTCACATATGCAGGACACAGTATAGCATGGCAGGCATTTTTTTTACAATTATTATTCTGAAGGATCTCTTTATTTTTAACTCGCCTGGGACTGGCATGCTGCTCTGCGCGCAGCAAAAAGGACACTGGCTGTTGTGCCCCTTTTCGCAATATTTTCTTTACCAGACAATCTCATTTTCATGTGTGCCTGGCGATATGCACTCTTACCAATTCTGTACCAGTAAGCGGTTACAGGGGATATGTTAATCTCGCTCCACTTTTTTCTCAAGAATGGCTCCTGTAATCGCGTTGATTTCATAGTCGTATTCATAATTGCCATACTCAAAGCTTACTTCGTAGACGGCAACTCCTTTTTCCCAGTCGAATTCTGCTTCCAGGTCGCGTACCGCGGATTCCGTTACTCCGGCATCCGTAAGTGCGATGGATTTTGCTTTGGTGATTCCAATGTAACTTCCGGAATCGGCAGCTGCCGTATTGTTTCCACTATTGCCTTCTGAACTGGTACTGCCAGAGCTGCTGGTTGTGGTTCCGGCCACCCGGACTTTGCAGACGTCTGAGAAATCTCCATAATATTTTACGCCGTCCGTTCCCAGCTTATAGGCACGTATTTTGAAGCGGCAGGTTGTGCCGGAGGTCAGACCATTGATTGTTGCGCTGGTGCCGCTTACCGTGGTTTTGCGGACATATTTGCCTTTGGTGCTGTCATACAGATAGACCTGATAGCTTGTAGTGCGTGCGGTCTTCTTCCAGGTGAGCGTTACCGATCCGGAAGAGGTGCTTGTGGCGGTAACACCTTTGACCTCGTCGGGTTCTGTGTAGGCAGTCAGTGTGTCTGAACGGGTGCCGTAGACGGTGTTTCCATTATCGGAGCTGTAAGCCCTGACCTTGAACTTATACTTTTTCGCGGAACTTAAGTTTTCGATTTCCACATAAGTTTTGGACGTCGTCTGAATAAGCGTCCATTTTTTCGACGTGGAGTCATATCGATAGACCTGATAGCCGCTGGCTCCTGATACACGATTCCATGTAAGGTCGATTTCATCGTCATCCTGATCGGCAACCGCAAGTCCGGTGACTTTGGCGAGCTTCGTTGCCGCATTTACGGTTCGTGTTCCCAGGCTGGTTTCGGCGAATGCAAAAATGATAAGTGCGAATGCCATCAATCTGAATAATGTTTTCTTCATCCTCTTGTCCTCCTTTGTTTTCGTTGTAAAATTAGTATACGGGAGAAATATTAGAGGAAGATTAGAGCGGGAAAAGATATTTTCATGCGGTTGATTTACCTGTAAAATTATGTATAATAGCTGCATGAGAAGCTGGGAGCTTTAGGACTTTTATCGAAAGAAAAGGTATAAACAGGGCGAGGCGTTGAGGAGGAAATACTGGTTATGGGAAGCATGTTGAAAATTCCGAAGCTGTTGGGCGATAACTGTGTGTTGCAGCGGGGGACGAAAACAAGAATTTGGGGAAAATGCATTCCGGGAGCATCGGTGAATATTGCGCTTCTTGTGCAGGACGGGGGGCCCACGGAAAAGAGGCGGAACGACGAGAAGGAAGGTACATCTGCGGAGTGTGAGCAGGAAAACGAGTATATTGTGGCGAGGTGTGCTGTGACAGCGGATGAAACGGGCGTGTTTGCCGGCTATTTTGAATCGCTTTGTGCGGGAGGCCCCTATTGTCTGCGTTTTCTTTCCGGTGAAGAAAAAGCTGTAAGCCGCAATGTTTACGTGGGAGACGTATTTGTCTGCGGGGGGCAGTCCAATATGGAGCTGCCGATGCGGCGGGTGCGGGAAAGGTATCCGGAGGAATTTCTGGATACGGCGATTTTTTCACTGCAGCAGCGTCCTTCACAAAGTGCGCCTGGAATGGATATCGCAGGCGCTCTTCCGTGCGTTCACGTATATAAGGTGCAGGAAGATTATGATTTTAAACAGGAGGCCGCAGAGCATAAGAACGCGCAGTGGGGGATTTGCTCTCCAGATCAGTTGGCGGAGGTGTCTGCATTTTCTTATTTTCTGGGGAAAGAGCTTTCGGAGGAAAAAGGAGTTCCCATCGGTATTCTGAATCTGAGCCTGGGAGGAACGCCGATCCAGGCCTGGATGAGTGAGGAAGGGCTGAAAAACTGGCCGCAGTATCTGGAAGAACGCAAAACGCTGGAAAGTGAGGCGTATTGCAGGGAACAGACAGATCAATATATGGAAAAAGAGATCGCCTGGCGAAGAGAGATTCGGGTGAGGGAATTACCCTGGAAGGACGAGTATATAAAACCGGGATATTTCCCTAAAAGCAGCGATACGGATGAGGATTGGAAAACGCTTTCTCTTCCTGGTTATCTCGCGGAAGCAGGACTGGAAAATTTCTGCGGTACGCTTCTGTTGAGAAAGAAATTTCAGATTTCGGAAGCATGTGCCGGAAAGGAAGCGCTGCTTCGCCTGGGAACATTGACCGACGCGGATCGTACTTATATAAATGGAGTCTTTGTAGGAGATACGGGGTATTGTTATCCGCCAAGGCGTTATACGGTACCGGCCGGTGTGCTGAAAGCCGGTGAAAACGAGGTCCTGATTTACCTGATGTGCAGAAACGGCGGCGGCCGCATGACAAAGGGGAAGACGATTGAACTGACGTGGGAGGATGTGTGCAGCGATTCCTGGGTTTCGAAATATGTTGTGACAGGTGATGCGGAGCACTCGGAAGGCGGATGCCGCGATCTGCCGCAGAAGGAAAGCCGGAAGTGCAAGAATGCCCTTACGGCAGAGAGTCCCGCTCCCATCTCTCTGGCCGGAGTCTGGGAATATCGGGTACTCTCAGAGGTGGGTCCAGCCCCCGGGCAGGTATTTTTAAATCGCGGGGCAACCGGCCTGTTTCACGGAATGGTAGCGCCCTGCCTGCCGTACACCGTCAGTGGCGTCGTCTGGTATCAGGGGGAGTCGAACGACTGCAAACCGGAAGAGTACCAGGGATTGCTGCCGGATATGATCGCTGACTGGAGAAATCGCTGGATGCAGGAGACGCTGCCCTTTGTGATCGTACAGCTGCCAAACTGCGGAATCGATATTGCAAAAGATGACGCCTGGCCGCAGATACGGGAAGCGCAGCGCCGGGCGGGCAGCCTGCCGGACGTGGCGGTGACAGTGAATATCGACATCGGTGAGGACAATGACCTACATCCCCTGAATAAAAAGGAGGCGGCGCACAGAGCTGCGCTTGCGCTGCGCAGGATCGTATATCATGAGAATGTGATGAGTGAAGGGCCGCGCCTGACAGGATGGGAAGCGGCATCCAACGCGGAGCGTTTTCAGAATGGATGCCGCGACCTGCCGCCGACTGAAAGGAGGGGGCGATACCCGGAAGCGGCATCCAACGCGGAGCGTTTTCAGAATGGATGCCGCGACTTGCCGCCGACTGAAGGGAGGGGGCGATACCTGACTTTACAGTTTGACCAGGAATTGGGGATTCTGGATTGCGTGACCGGGCAGGTATTCCCTGCTGATTATAAGGGCGATGAAGGCGGCCAGGTGACACTGCCTTTCGAATTTGCGGGGGAGGATGGCATCTGGCAACCACTGAGAGCTGCTATAAGCGGAAAAGAAATTGTGCTGATTCCGATGAAAAAGGAAGATAATCTTCAGCCTTGCAGCGGCGCCTGGCACGAAGCATTTTTGAAAGCGGCGCCGCAGGCTGGCGTCGATGTAAGGGAGGGGGCGCTGCCTTTGCAGATACGTTATGCCTGGAGCAGTGCGCCGGGGAGATATTTACTGGCTGCGGCAGAGGATGGAGAAAAGTCTGGAAATGGCGGCGGTAAGCTGCCGGTGTCTCCGTTTTTGCTGAAGCTTGTGCCGGATAAGGAATAGTTACGAAATTCTACATACTGGTGAAAACGATGGGAATGAAATCGTAATGCAGATGAGCGCAGAACCGAATATTTAAATGGATCAGGAAACTGCCAGACAACGATTGACAGGACAAAGGATTGTGATATACAGGAGAAAAAACAGATGCCGGAATTGCCAGAAGTAGAAACCGTGAGAAGAGTGATTGAGCCTCAGATCAGGGGACTCTCGATTCAGAATGTTGTAGTCAGCCGTCCGGAAGTAGTTGCTTATCCGGATGCGGATACGTTTGCAAAAGTACTGCAAAACCAGGTGGTGAAGGGCGTCAGGCGAAAAGGCAAGTTTCTGACGATACTGCTTCAGAGTGGCGATCGGGTTGCCATGCATTTGCGTATGACCGGATGTCTTTTGTTTACACCGCCAGAATATGAAATGGAGAAGCACACCCATATCATCCTGCAAATGAATAATGGATGGGAACTTCGCTTTGTTGATACCAGAAGATTCGGGAGGTTTTGGTATCTGAGGGCGGAGGAAGCGAATACGGTGACGGGTATTCAGAATCTGGGAAAAGAACCGTTTGATGCTGATTTCAATGCCGGGTATCTAGCAGACAGACTGGGAAAACGAAAGAAGCCAATCAAAGAATGCCTCCTGGAGCAGAAAGCAATTGCCGGCATTGGGAATATTTATTCCGATGAAATTCTTTTCGCGTCAGGGATTGCACCGTCTAGGCCGGCGAATTCCCTGACAGAGGAAGAGTGGGAAGTACTCGCGAATGAAATTCCAAAGCAGCTGGAGTATTTTATAGAAAAAAACAGTCTGACAGCGGAAGAGTATCTGGCCGGAAAAGGGAAGGATTATCGGAACACTCCCTATCTGAGAGTGTATGGCAGGGCGGGGAAAGCGTGTCAAAAATGTGGAAAAACGCTGCAAAAAAGCGTAATCGGAGGACGCGGCAGTGTGTATTGCCCGGGTTGCCAGAGATAAAACGAGAGGGGCTTTATTCATATGGCTCAAAGAACAGTGTGTCTGTGTGACGGTAAATATATCGGTATTGAGACTATCTATACGGTTATTGAGGGACGGCAGATCAATATTCCTGAGAAGGTAAAAGCACTTCGGGAAAGAAGCAGAAGGAATGAATTGTTTTGCCCTTGCGGCTGTGGTTCGAATCTGATTCTGGTAGCGGGAGATAAAAATGAACGGGAACAGCATTTCAGAATAAAAGACGGATCGTCTGCCGCAGAGTGCAGCGCGATTACGGAAGGAAAAACTTCAATCAATTCCAAAATTGTACTGAAATGCTGGCTGGATGAGAAGCTGAAGGCGGCAGATATGGAGAGCCGCGTCCCGATTCATGCGGTGGATGATACAAACAGAAAATACGAGTTTACATTTCTGACAAAAGAAAGAAAGCTGGCCCTGAGCTATTGCCATGACAGAGCAAATCTTTCGGATGAAAAGATCGGAATTCTCGAGGGTAATAGCCAGGGTATCCATATTATTTACGTGGTTGACTGCGTGAACGGAGGCTGCAGAGGACAATACCCGGAAGGATTGATGAAAATACAGAACAGGCAGAGATATTGTCTGCTTTTGGGCGAAAATACACCTTCAGGGTACGCAGCATTGACGGATGCGGACTACGATAAAGCAATTCTGAGAGCAGTGTTTTACGCGCAGGATATTGACGGACTGTGGGCAGAGGTTCTATTCGCGGAAGGGCCGCTGAAACTGTTTTCTATTTATGAGGATGGGTCTCTGCGGTTCATGGGTCAGCCGCTGACTGCTTTGATGATGAAAATAGAAGACAAATTTCTTCGGAAAAATGCGGCAAGGCAGCTCCAAAGGGACAGAGAAGCAATACGCCAGGAGGAAGCGCAAAGAAGGTTCCGGGAAAAAGAAGAGAAAAATCGGGAAAGAGCCGAACAAAAAAGAATGCAGGAAGCGGAAAAACACAGAGAAGAAATAGAAGCTGCCCGGAAAAAGCTGGAGACTTTAGAGAGGGAACGAAACTACAGGGAAGAGATAGCAAGGCGCCGCATGGCAGAGCTTGCGGAGCAACAGCAGGAAGAACGCAGAAGACAGAAGGCAGAAGCCGAAAAACGGGAAGCAAATTTTATACGTAATATGGAAGAGAGCTTCTCGCAGCAGGTCACGCCTGTTCGTGACGCGGAAGGAAATCGATGGATCAAATGTGAGTACTGCGGAAAAATCGCAAAAGAGGGAAACTTTCTCTCCTATGGCGGAAGAGGGCATGTCAACCTTGGAACCTGTAAAGAGTGTGCAAGGCGGAAGTAAATTATTGAAGCTTTTCATGCTAAGGTGAACCTGATCACTCGTCCCCGGCGTTTCGGGAAAACACTGGCGATGAGCATGCTCGCAAGCTTTTTTGATATCCGCAGGGACAGCCGTGAGTTATTTGAGGGACTTCAGATCTCAGAAGAGAAGGAACTCTGCGCACAGTGGATGAACCAGTGGCCGGTGCTTTTTGTGACGCTGAAGGATGTGAACGGGCGGAGTTTCGCCGATGCGCATGATATGCTTCGTCAGGTGCTGACAGATCTCTGCAACGAACATCTCTACCTGATGCAGGATGAGAAGCAGACACCTTCCGATAAAGAGGCTTTTTCCAGGCTTTGTATGCGCAGAGGCGAACTTACTGATGTCAAAAACGTGTTGATGATTCTGCTGCGCATGATGTGTATGCGTTATGGGAAAGAAGTCATTCTGCTTGTGGACGAATATGACGTTCCCCTTGCGAAGGCGAGCGACAACGGCTATTACGATGAGATGCTGAATGTGATTCGGATGCTTCTGGGAATGTCCTGGAAGATGAGAGGCTGACCGAGGATGTCTCTGACATTCTCTTCGATACTATCAGTTATTACGATTATAAAGAGGATTTTATCATGCATTTGTCGCCGGGATGTTCTCTGCTATGGTGATGCATTCCTTGGGAAAGACTGCCTGATCAGATTGGCCAGAGAAAAAACGTCCGAGTAATAAAACTGATCTGCAGCAATCTGGTCGGTACAGCAACCACACGACGAGCAGGAGCGGAAAAGAAAAGCCCTGCTCGCCGGAAAATTTCTGATTTTTAATTCGCTTTCAAAAGCTGTAATTCTTTTTTTACCGCTTCACCTCCCATTCTGCGCGGATTGTTCTTTGCTCTGCTGCGTCCGCTCTTTTGCGTTCACGCTGAAACTTTTTGTTTTGACGCTGCTTTTCGATGCGAATACCTTTCTGAATATCTTGTTTCTTTACCAGATCTGATAAGTTACGCATGGATTTCAACTTCTCTCCGATAGTAATTAATTAAAGCAAAAAGAAAGCAGGATTTTGAAAAGAACTGCCGAGATAATGTGAGATACAGTGGCGCTTAAGCATGGGAAGAAATGCAGAATGTTTTGCATCTGCCATACATTGGAATTCGAAGATGCGTGGGGAATGGATGATGAGGAGTTGTTCTGTTTTGGTAGGGTATAGCTATTTCGAGTCATCCTTAAGGCGGATGATGATTCCTGACAGGATCTTCACGAGCGCCTGTTTTTCTGACCTGGAAAGTCTGTTTATGTCAGTGTTCAGCTGGTCGTCCCTGGTAGAGGTACCGTTGCCTTTGTCAGACATGCCGTCTCCCCAGAAAAGATAATCGAGCGACAGATCAAGTGCAAGAGAAATCTTTTCTAAAGTGTCAAGAGACATTGCTTTTAATCCATGTTCGATCTCGTATATGTAATGCGGAGTTACATCCGCTAATTCGGCGAGTTTTTCCTGTGTTAGTTTATTTTCTCTTCTTGCAAGTCTTATACGATTACCAATTTTTACTAAATCCATATAAATCTCCCATTTCACTTTTAGGTATAAAGTATATCTTTTGGACTGAAAATAACACAGGCTAACAGATACAAAATGGTAAAAAGTGTTGCTGATAGCCGGTAGTTAAACACTTTGGAGAGGTAGATACCTCTCTTTTTTGTTGTATATAAAG
>JAJQCQ010000104.1 GCA_021202635.1 Lachnospiraceae bacterium
TAGCCTTTCACCTTGTCCAGACCATAATAGAGCAGATAACAGATCATGCTGACAACAGCGGCAATCAATGTGATGACAAGAAGCAGGATCGCCGTTGATCTCGTGAACTGTCCCTGGGCGAACAGGGCGTTCAACTCCAGGAACATTAAAGTCGTCCAGCCGACAATGAGAAAAAGCTCCGTCGTTACCTGCCTCTTTAACAGGACACTGGTTCCCACCAGCAGGACTACATAAATGACTACGCCGCCGATCAGTACGGCATTTCGCGGAAATAATAACGCATCGCTCTCTACAGCGCCGCTGCCCTGTGCGATATGCATGACCGCCGCCACCCCAAAAAGCAGAGCCGGGATCAGAAGCCACCCGCTTCGGATGCCCTTGATTGCTCCTTCCGGTTTAAACGCGATCAGCCACCATGCCAGATAAAAGACACAGCAACCAATCATCAGCAGATTTCCCGTCAGGACAGCGCCGACAAACTTTTTTCGGGCATTTAAGCCATTTCTTTTTCGGTCAATTAACGCTTGCTGAACTCGGAAACAAGTTTCCTCGTTCGAATGATAAAAATGCTCGCAAGCGGCATTTTTATCTCTTCGAAAACTGCAGAGCGCGACGAGCCGCCTTGAGGCCGTACTAATCCCCTTTCAGTTGGATTTTTCCAGTATTTATACGGCTTCCCGACAATCAACAATCATTTTAACCCCTTCATTAACCATATTGCCTTTCGCGCTATGGATACCTGCAATTATGGAACCAACTTAAATTCCATATCAAGAGCATTTCCGAAATGCTTCTTTCACAACTGGTGACAATTGTTCGGGCCTGTTGCATTTCACTTTCGCGTAAATATCCATCGTTATCTTACTGCTCTCATGTCCGTTCAGATACTGTACCGTCTTCGGATCTACGGAAGCATAGATAAGATTCAAAAGACAAGTGTTCCGAGCTGTCGGTATATTCCTCGATCGTCCCTCTCTGCCCCGAATCCATTCCGTTTTCTTCAGATAAAAGCTTTTCTTTCGCAATACACCATTTTTTTCTGGCATCCCCCATTTCTGATAATTGAACATAGCTTTCTCTGCTTACTTCTCCACAACGCAGGTCATTCAAAAACGTACTGATTTCATTCCATATCTCATTTTGCATTATTCTTTGTTCTCCTTTCCGACTTTTAATACATCTGTTGTCATGAATCTATTGTTGCCCGTTCACAATAATCGAATCTTTTACAAAAACTCTTTTTCAGAAGTACATAAATGAGCGTTTTCAACAGAAAGATCGTCTGGAACGGGCAGCCAACATCAGCATCGAAAAAAGAACATCCCATCTGCACCTGGTTACCGTTTCTTACTCCAGCTCCAGGTCACCAGTGTAAAGCTGGTAATATTGCCCTTTCTTTTTTATCAGTCGTTTATGGTCTCCGCGCTCAATGATGCGTCCGTGATCGAGCACGATAATTGCTTTCGCATTTTGTACCGTGGAGAGTCGGTGAGCGATAACAAATACGGTCCGCCCATCCATCAGACGGTCCATCCCCCTCTGGACGATTGCTCCTGTCCGGGTATCTATGGAAGACGTCGCCTCATCCATCACCATCACAGGCAGATCCGCCACAGCTGCACGGGCGATAGAAAGCAGCTGATTCTGGCCCTGTGAGAGACTGCTCCCGTCGCCCCGCAGTTAAGTATGATATCCCTGTGGGAGCCGCGTAATGAATGTGTCCGCGCCGGAAAGCCTGGCTGCCTCGATGCATTCTTCGTCTGTCGCGTCCAGCTTCCCATAACGGATGTTATCCAGTATCGTACCTGTAAAAAGGTTGACGTCCTGGAGGATCACACTCATAGACCGGCGCAGATCCGGTTTTCTGATTTTGTTAATGTTAATTCCATCATATCGAATCTTCCCGTCCGCCAGATCATAGAAGCGGTTAATCAGGTTGGTTATCGTGGTTTTTCCGGCTCCCGTGTGACCGACAAAAGCGATCTTCTGCCCTGGTTTCGCATACAGGGAGACATCGTGGAGTACGACATGTTTTCCGTCATAACTGAAATCCACATGATCAAACACCACATTTCCTTCCACCTTCGTGTAGGTAAGAGATCCATCATGATGCGGATGCTTCCAGACCCAGGTGCCATCCTGACTCTTTGTCTCCACCCACTCTCCATTTTCATTTTTCGCCCGCACCAGAGTGACATAGCCATCGTCCGCCTCCGGTTCCTGATCCATCAGTTCAAAAACCCTTCCGGCACCGGCCAGTCCGAGGACAACGCTGTTCATCTGTTGCGCGGTCTGGGTAATGGAGGAAGAAAACTGGCGGATCAGCCCCAGATAAGCGACCAGGGTGCCGATGGTAAATGCGAAGGAGCCGCTGCCGGAGAGCGCCATCAGACCGCCGAGCACGGCGACGACAAGATACTCGAGATTGCCGAATGCCGACATGACCGGCATCAGGATCATGGACGCCCGCCCCGCTTTCACCGCATGTGAAAACACGACCTCATTCATTTCCTCAAAGGTCTTTTTCGTCTCTTCTTCATGACAGAACACCTTAACCACTTTCTGCCCGTTCAGCATTTCCTCAATATAACCGTTCAGTCTTCCGATATTGGCCTGCTGTTTTTTCATGTAAGAGCTGCTGACCCGCAGGATTCCTGAACTGACCAGAAGCATGACAACTGTGATCACCGTCACAAGCAGCGTCAGCCATAAGCTGTAATGGATCATGACGCAGAAGGTCAGGACGATATTGAATGCGGAGGAAAACAGCATCGGCAGGCTTTGCGCGATCAGCTGCCGCATGGTGTCAGTGTCATTCGTGTAAACACTCATGACGTCGCCGTGCGTATGAGTATCAAAAAAGCGGATCGGCAGCCTCTGCATGTTGGAAAATAGGTCGTCACGGATGTTTTTGAGGACGCTCTGCGCGACAATCGCCATCCTCCGGTTGTACATCCATGTTCCGAACACGCCGACCGTATAAACCACTGCCAGCAGGATCAGGAAGCGAAGCAGTCCGCCGAACCGGTTTTCTCCTGTTGAAATCATACCGAGGATATAGTCGTCTATGATCACCTGGACAAACATATTTCCCACAAGCCCCGCCGCAACGCTGAGCAGGATGCAGATGGCAACCACGATCAGCTCTGTTTTATGTTTCACCGCAATATACTGCAGCAGACGTGTTAGATTGCTTTTTGAATGATTATTCTGCTTCATCTGCAAACCCTCCCTTCTGCTGGGATTCATAAACCTCCCGGTAGATCGCATTGTTCCTCAGCAGTTCTTCATGGGTGCCGACGACATTGATACGCCCGCCGTCCATCACGATGATGCGATCCGCATCCTGCACCGAAGTGATTCGCTGCGCGATGATGATTTTTGTCGTTTCCGGAATATAAGAGGTAAATGCCTGCCGGATGAGCGCGTCTGTTTTCGTGTCCACCGCACTGGTGGAATCATCCAGGATCAGAATCTTCGGATGCTTTAAAAGCGCCCGCGCAATGCAGAGCCTCTGCTTCTGGCCGCCGGAAACGTTGGTGCCGCCCTGCTCGATATGGGCGTCATACCCATCCGGAAACTCCCGGATAAAGGAATCCGCCTGCGCCAGACGGCAGACCTCTTCAATCTCCTCATCCGTCGCGTCCGCATTGCCCCACCGCAGATTTTCTTTGATCGTTCCCGCAAAAAGCAGATTTTTCTGCAGCACAAAGGCAACTTCATTCCGCAATGCTTCCATATCATACATACGGACATCCACGCCGCCCACCTTCACCGTCCCTGTCGTCGCGTCATAAAGCCGCGGGATCAGCTGGACAAGACTGGATTTCTCGGAGCCGGTTCCTCCGATGATGCCGATGGTCTCACCGGATTTAATCTGGATATTAATATCCGAAAGACATAATTTTTCTTTATTTCCATTGTAACTGAATCCTACATTCTCGAATTCAATCGCACCATTCTGAATTTTCTTTATCGGCGCTTTCATTTCCTTCTGACTAATCTCTTCATTCAAAACCTCCGAAATTCGCCGTGCCGATTCCCTTGACATCATGACCATCACATAAATCATGGAAAGCATCATCAGTGCCATCAGAATCATGGCGGAATAGGAAAGCAAGTTCTGCAGATCACCGGTCGTCATTGATATCCCCAGTGCCACCGTCCCATTAGAGGATTTTACGATCGCGTGCGCGCCAATCCATGAAATCAGGATCATGCAAATGTAGACAGCGCCCTGCATCATCGGACTGTTAAACGCCAGGATTTTTTCTGCCTTTGTAAAATGCTCCTGCAGCTTGCCGGATACATTTTTAAATTTCTCTGTCTCATAGTCCTCCCGCACAAACCCTTTTACAACACGGATACCGTGCAGGTTCTCCCTTACGATCAGGTTCAGCTTGTCATAAGTCTTAAATACCTTCTGAAAGATCGGATGTGTGATCTTCGCGATTCCAAACAGGCCGACCCCCAGAATCGGGATTACCACCACATAGATCAGGCCGATTTTCCAGTTGATCCGAAAAGCCATGACCAGCGCGCAGACCAGAGAGATCGGGCTTTTTACCGCTACCCGGAGGATCATCATAAATGCCTGCTGTACGTTGGCTACGTCCGTAGTCATTCTGGTCACAAGACTGTCTGTTGAAAAATGGTCGATATTTTTAAAAGAAAAATCCTGAAGACGCGAAAACATACTGTTTCTCAGATTCTTTGAAAATCCGGCGCTGCCCTTCACGGATATCCATCCGCCTGCCGCGCCAAAAATAAAACAAAGTGCCGCGATCCCCAGCAGCCGAAGCCCATAAGAATAAATGACTCCCATGCTGGCATCCGTATTAGAAATCTGGTCAATAAATCTGCCGATCGTCATGACCAGAATCAATTCACTTACCGTTTCACACATGGTCAGGATCGGGGCCGCGATAATCTCTTTTTTATACTGTCTCAGATATTTTAGAAGCTGTATCATTCGTCCTCCATCTCCTTTCTTGGTCCTTACCGATTTTTATCTGTTCGTAACTGTTCAGTAATTCCCGTTACTCTTACTCTTCTGTTAACTGTTCAATAATACCTTCACGGCTGCCTTTCTTTTCACTCTCCCACAGTTCATCTGCCGTCACCTTCCAGTTTTTGGCGTAATCCACGCATTTATCGCAAAGATGGTCCACACTCTCCGGGGACTGCAGATCAGTGGATTCTGCACCCGTGCGCTTCACCATATCCCTCTTATTTCTTCTTGGTCTCCTCCGCGATACTTGCGACCGCCGCTTCCGTTGTTAACAGGGTAGCCGAGATACTGACCGCATTTGTCAGCGCACTCTTTGTTACCTTTACAGGGTCAATAATTCCGGAATCCAGCATATTCACATAAGTTTCGCTGACTGCGTCAAAACCGATCCCCGGCTCTTTTTCCCGCACCTTATTAACGATTACAGCGCCTTCCAGTCCGGCATTTTCAGCGATTGTCCAAAGCGGTGCCTCCAATGCCTTTGCGACGATTTCCGCTCCGGTTTTTTCATCTCCATCCAGACTCTCAGCTAACGCTGCTGCGTCCTTCTGCGCGTGAATGTACGCGGAACCGCCTCCGGCGATAATGCCTTCCGCAACAGCCGCCCGTGTCGCGTTCAGCGCATCCTCCATGCCTTCTACCACATTGATCTCGGTATGCATGGTCTTTGATTCCTTGTTAGCACTTATTTTTTCTTTCTGACTCTGTCAAGAGAGTCTCTGATAATTTCCAGAACAGTCTCGTCTTTCTCATGGAAAAGACAATACTGCAGCTGTGTTTCCACGTAGCTTCCCGAAAACGACCCCAGAGATGCGGCAACTTCCCTGCGAACATCCGGATCGTTGTCATTCATCATTTTAACTAGCGCATTCAGTGAAGTTTCGCTTTCCGTCTGCTCGCCTAATCCGGTAATAGCCGCTAAGCGGACACCTTTATCCGCATCACCCGCAAATGTGATAAGCTTATCCACCTTTCCCTTTTCCGTTGCCTTTTTTACTTTATCTATTTTATTCATTCTAATCTTTCCCTCCTTTTCATTTCGATGCTTTTCATTTCGTTGCTGTTCCGGACTGTTTTTCCAGATTGCGAATTTCCCGCATAATTCTCCGCTGCGCTCCATTATTATCTTTTCCATTTACAATGAGCTTATGGAGCCTGTCCTTTCGTATAGCGATTTTATCCTCTGTTTTCATTTTTACACCTTCTTTCTTTTTCAAAGCTCAACAGTCTTATACCTTCACAATCACTTCGAAATCACTGCATGGAACGCAGACAGTTCTCTATTATCTCCACCGTCCCATCAATTCCAAATACACCGCTGTCAATGCTAAGATTGTAGCTTGCGCAGGCTCCCCATTCTTTTTCCGTGTAATAATTATAATAGGAAGCCCTTTCTTTATCGATGCTGCGAATCCTTTTTCTCGCATCGCTTTCTTTCATATTGTTTCTCTTCGCAACACGGACGGCCCTCTGTTTCATATCTGCATGAATAAAAACGGAAAACACATTTTTTTGTTCTTTCAGAACATAGTCGGCACATCTCCCGACGATCACAGCAGCCCCTTTCCTGCCGATCTTACGGATTGCCTCAAACTGCCCGATCGCCGCTTTTAAAGGTACCGGCAAATGATGAATATCCGTATTCCCGGATGCCCATATGGATGTATTCAGCCAGCCGTCTTTTAATTTTTCATCATACCGTTTCAGGATCGCCTCGGTCAGATGTGCTTCATCCGCTGCTTTCTCCAGTATCTGTGTATCATAGTATTCATAACCCAGACGTTCGGCCAGTTTTTCTCCTATTTCTCTGCCGCCGCTTCCATACTGGCGGCCAATCGTAATCACCATATTATTTTTCATATCCTGCGTCCTCCTTAAAGAGCTTTTTCCAGTTAACCTTCAGCAGAATCAGCGCGGTAAGAAAAGCCAGAGCGTCCGCCAGCGGTCCGGCCCACAAAACGCCTTCTACGCCGATAGCCATCGGCAGCAGGCAGGTAGCAGGAAGCAGGAAAATAATCTGTCTTGTAAGGGAAAGTGCGGAGGACAGCTTCGGTTTTCCTACTGCCTGGAAGAAAATGCCGCTTACCATCTGCACACCGTTGATCGGAATGCACAGCAGGAAGATCCGGAAGCACTTCACAGCAAATTCATTGTACAGATCTGATTCCGAGCCAAACAGGCTGACAATGCTCATCGGTGCAAGCTGGAAAATAGCGAAAGCGATCACCAGGAATATCGTCGCTGTTGTCAGAATCATGCGGTAGGTCTGCTTGACCCGGTCAAATTTTCCTGCCCCGTAATTGTAGCCGAAAATGGGCTGCGCACCCGTGGAAAGGCCGGTAATCAGGGCTGTCAGAATCTGATTTACCTTCATCGTGATTCCGATCGTCGTCAACGGAATATCCGAGCCGTATTTTGAGCTCGCGCCATAAATGACAAGCACATTATTGGTAACCGCCATCACCAGCACCAGTGCGATCTGTGTGATAAAGCTGGATACCCCAAGGCTCGCGACATTTTTCAGCAGCTTTCCTGACAGCGTAAAGCTGTGTTTGGAGAAACGGATGCTCTTAAATTTTCTAAGATAGGCCAGATAAAAAAATGCATTAAAGATCTGTCCAAGGATCGTCGCCAGCGCCGCGCCTTTTACACCCCAGTGGCAGACAAAAATAAACACCGGGTCCAGAATGAGGTTCGTCACACAGCCGATCAGAAGTCCGGCCATGCTGTATCTGGGACTTCCATCCGCGCGGATGATACCAGCCATGGCCGAATCAATCGCCGCAAACACAACACCCAGACAGATAATCCTGCCGTAATCCAGCGCGTAGGGCAAAATATCCTCCGTAGCGCCAAACAACAGGCACAATGGTTTCAAAAACACAAGAAACAAAATACACAGGATCAGCCCCAGAACGATTGTCGCAATCAGGGCATTCCCGATTCCCTGTGCAGCTGACTTTTCATCCTTCTGCCCGAGCTTCAGGCTCAGATAAGCGGACGCGCCATCGCCAAAGAGCAATGCCACAGCAATCACGATAATCGTAAATGGAAGGATTACGTTCGTCGCACCGTTTCCAAGATACCCGACACCCTGGCCGATAAATACCTGGTCAACAATGTTATACAGGGCATTCACTACCATGGAAATAATGCTCGGAATACTGTAAGTCAAAATCAGCTTTCCAATCCGTTCTGTCCCCAATGGGTTCCTTTCTTTCACTGTACTGTTCACGTTATATGCCTCCCTAGTCAATTATTTTATGGCTAATCTTCCATAGCATCCGCCAGTTTTTTATTCGGGATCCACCTTGCCGAACCTGTCGTAAGATTTTTCTTTTAAATCAGCTATGGATTCCTTTTTCCGCAAATCACAAGAACAGAAAATCGCCTCCCCGCCTGCCTGTTCAAGCTCGGAAATCAGCTGCTCTCCCTTCTCCCGGTTACGTCCTGCCGCTACAACCTTTGCACCTTCTTTTACATACATCCCGGCCACTGCTTCGCCGATCCCCGATGTCGCTCCAGTAATGACTGCAACCTTGTTTTCCAGTCTACCCATACCTGTACCTTCCTTTCTGATTTGAATTGCCTATCGTTGTCTTGTTCTTTTCCGTTTCGGATAATTAAGATTGTAATATTCTCTAAGCAAAAAGTCTCCGGTCTGGCAGCAGGAAAATTTGGGCCATTTTTCGTACTGCCAGCACATATATGCATACAATCGGGCAGGGAGACTTGTCCCCTACTTGCCCGGCTCTGCACATAAAAAACGGATAAGAGAACGTTTTCTACCCCTATCCGTTATCACAAGTTTTTTTCTGAATCTGATCCGACCCGCAGGGAAAAACGCTTTCCCCTTTCGGTAAATGCACGCAATCAATATCCCTTTTTGTATCAGAAGATCCCGTATTTGCAGCTCCGTAGCCCGTGACCTTCCCTGAATGCTAAATTCCAGCGCCTCCGCTGCTTTTGTAAAGCTTCCCAGCTCTACAATTTTTTTCAGGGCAAGGATCGGTTCATGGTTTCTCAAAATATCCTTTCTTAAATCGTTATTTCTGATAATAACATTAGAATTATTTGTTTTACTTATTATAGTGGAATGGATATAATGTTGTCAACAAAGAATGAGTCCACAAAGAAAAGAGGAAATGACCATGAGACAATTTATAGTAGATGCTTTTACCGATACCGTGTTTAAAGGCAATCCGGCAGCCGTTTGCGTAATGGAAGACTGGATTCCAAAAAGTCTGATGATGTCCATCACATTGGAGAACAATTTCTCGGAAACTGCATTTGCAGTAAAAGAAGGACCGGCTTATCGTCTGCGGTGGTTTACGCCCGGTGGAGAGATTGACCTTTGCGGTCACGCGACACTTGCCGCGGCATATGTGATCCTGAGATTTTACGAGCCCGGACAAAATACAGTAATCTTTCAAACCATGAGTGGGCAGCTCACTGTAAAAAAAGAGGGGGAGCTCTACAAGATGAATTTTCCGGCTTATGAATTGAAACAAGTGCCTGTTTCCCGGCAGATGGTTGAAGCGATAGGATGCGTTCCGGTTGAAGCATGGATGGGCAGAGACCTTCTATGTGTTTTCGATGATAACCGGTTCATCCGAACGATAAATCCAGATCAGGATCGCATTAAAAATCTGAATGGATTAATTCTTCATATAACAGCGCCCGGAAAAGAGACTGACTGCATCTCGCGTTCTTTTGCGCCAAAATGCGGCGTAAATGAAGATCCTGTCTGCGGTTCCGGACATTGTCATATTGCTCCCTATTGGGCAAAGCGCCTGAACAAAACCAATATAGTTGCCTTCCAGGCATCCAAGAGGGGCGGAACGCTCTACTGCAATGTGAGCGAAGGTCGGGTAACGCTTGCAGGGAAAGCGGCTCTATACGCCATCTCAGATTTGATTATGGAAGGCATCAACAGCATTCCGAAAGAAAGCAGTCAGGAGGAGGTATCATGATGCAAATACAGAAGAAAAAAAGTCCTGTCTTTCAATCTGTGATTGCTGTCACAGCGGCCTGTCTGGTCTTTGCCATCATGCAGGGCATCCATGATAACTATGGAATTATGCTGACTGGTGTGGTGGAACACACCAGACTGGATTATGCCTCCGTCAGTTTTGTGATTGCAGTCGGCCAGATTTTATATGGGGCAACGCAGCCATTATTTGGAATGCTGGCTCTGCGAAAAAGCAATGCATTTGTAATGCTCTGCGGCGTTTTACTTATGGCAGTCGGTCTTATCACGACCCCTTTCTGCAGCAACGCACTTACACTTCTGCTTTCCTTCGGAATCATTCTTCCGGCAGGAACAGGAGCATTATGTTTCGGTATCATTATGGGCGCAATTTCCCCGATCATTGGAGAAGAAAAAGCTGCCGTTGTATCCGGCATTTTGCAGGCCAGTGCCGGGATTGGCGATGCACTGATGTCTCCTGCGCTGCAGTCTCTGATCCAGTGGAAGGGAATCAGCTTTACAATGCCCGTTTTCTCTGTACCGATTTTACTGACAATCCCTGCCGTGATATGGCTTGGACATAAAGGAAAGAAAGCAACTGCCGTGCAGTCCACAGAATCGGTACGGAAGGAGAAACTATCTCAAATTTTGGGAGCTGCGTTTCGTGATCCGGCGTACTGGTGCCTTTTGATTGGTTTTTCTACCTGCGGTTTCCATATGGCGATCATCGAGACGCATCTGTATTCCCAATATATTTCAAACGGTATTCCTGGAAGAATCGCTTCTCTGACACTCACAGTCTATGGAATTATGACCATGATCGGAGCTGTGCTAACCGGATTCCTGGGGCAGAAATTTCGGATGAAGAATGTGTTGGCCTGCGTCTACGGCATTCGGGTTCTCATAGCTCTTGCCTTTTTGCTTTTGCCCAAAACCATACCATTTGCATTTGCTGCGACCGCGATGCTGGGGCTGTCCGGAGACTCTACCGTTCCGCCTACTACCGGAATCATCAGTAAAAAAGTCGGGGTTGCCCGTATGGCAGTCGTTTACGGTTCCATCTTTATCGGTCATCAGATCGGCGCTTTTTTCAGCGCATGGCTGGGCGGTGTACTGGTCGGAACTTCGGTTGGATATAACGGTCTTTGGGCAGTGGATTTGTGTCTGGCCGCTGTTGCAGCCTGTGTAAGCTATCGAATCACTGATAACGAATCAATCAGATGATTTGAGTGACAAAACGGGCAGGAGACAGTTTTTGTCCCCTGTCCATGTAAACTGCGGTGTAGTAAAAGCCGTTCGCTTCGCGATTGGCGCCACAGGAAAGCGAAAAGGTAATCCATCATGCGCGGCTGCTTTGCCTCCGTCTGATGGTTCTTTCTGTATCGTCCCTATTTTACTATCCTTCTGACAAAAAATCTCCGGTCTGACAGCAGGAAAATTCCGGCCATTTTTCGTACTGCCAGCACATATTGCAATCCCTTTTTTTATTCAAAGCACTTCAGATAGCGAATGATTTCGCAGGAAAAAATGATCTTCTGCCTGGTTCCGGGATTTTCGATATCCAGTCCGACAATATCCTCCGCCTTATGCAGCCGATATCCCAAGGTAGATTTATGAACATTCAAGTCCTTCGCGGCTTTGCTGATACTCCGTTCACAAATAAGATATGAATACAGGCTCTCTGTCAGAACATCCCTTTCTTCTTTGTCATGCTGATAAAGCTTCCATATTTCCGGAAGGCATAAAAGCCGGATATCCATCTCTTTTTCACAGAGCGAAATGGGGTAGCTGACTGCGTAATCACTGTAAAAATAGATGGTCTCTTTCGGCCTCATCTTTAATCCGATTTCCAGCGCCGCCTTTGCAAGGACATATTGCTGGTGCAGATTCTCCCATTCCGTAAACTCCATACTGCAGCCACTGTGAATCTGAATTTTTGAAAGACATTCCTCCAGGTAATCATAAAAAGAATCCCGATCATGCACAGGAGCGGGGTATAAAGCTATGCTTTCGTTTTCCCATGCAATCATCTGGCAATGCCCCACATGGCCTTCTATCATAATCCGGATGTATTCCGGTACACCGCCTTTGCGCTGCTCCGGCTCCATCTGGAACACCATCAGATTCACACCCTTTGATACATCCGAATGGAAATCCGAAAAGACCTTTTTCACTGTTTTCTTTCCATACAGCTTTCCGTGCATCAAGTCAATAATAATCTGCTGTGTCCGGGATATCCTTAAATCATGTCCCTGCGCTTCCTTTTCTGTCCGGCCTGCAACAGCTGCGGAGATTTGTTCCAGAAGCTCCGCGTCTTCCGGGCAGATACTGCGGTTCGCCGCAAACAGAGAGATACTCCCTACATGAACATTCTCTGAATCATGGTTCAGAAACAAATTGCAGGTCATATATGGCTCACTTCCATCTTTCAGATCTACCAGCATCGCCTTTTTTGATTTGACCAGTTTCTCCGCGACACCGCTGTTCTTCAGCCGGTGCAGAAGATCGGCGCTGACATACTGTAAAAGAGCCGATTCCGTCCAGTATTGATTGGGAACAAAGCCTTTCTCAAAAAGATTACTTTGCCCGAGAAGGTTTAAATGAGCATCATACAGAGCTACCGGATTATCCAGTATTTCTTCGCATATATTTAAAACATCGGTAAGCGGTGCCTGATTCAGCAAAGCCTGTATGAGCCGCTCTTCCATCTGTGCATATTTCTGCATCAAAGCGGAAAGGCAGTTGAGCCACTCTGCCACACTTTTTGTATCTCTTAAGATCAGGATATTGCTGTCCTTCCTGTTTGCTTCATAATCTCTGCAAAAATCAGAAGCGCTTTTTTTCTGAAGCAATACAGATCAGATTGGATGGTAACTCTGTTTTTTTTCGAAGAGCCTCAGCAAATTCCTTTTCCGGGAAAAAACAAACCGAGTCCCGTTCTCCGGCTCCGCTGTTCCTGTCCCAAAAGCGGAATGTCCTGCAGGCTTCCGTCGGCCTTTGAAAATAAAAGTATGCAACATCCTCTTCATTAATTTTTGATTTCAGGAATTTCAGACTAAAATACATAAATAAACTCCTTTCCTCATAACTCCCCACTGCTTAAGATTTTTCCAGAAGAATACAACAGGCAAGATACAAAAGAACAAGTTCCTTTTCTTCCAAAGCATCAATTCTAATATTTAAAAAGGATTCTATTTTCTGAATCCGGTATAACACAGTATGTCGGTGTATGTATAACAATTTTGCTGTCACAGACATATTCCGTCCAAACAGAATATAATTTTTGAGGCAGATAAGAAGCTCCTTCCCATATTCCGGGTCTTTCTCCAGCAGCCTCTCCAATCCGGGCCAGGTCACTCCCCCGCTTTCCTTCTGGCTGGCCACCGCCCTCAGTACATAGTCCGGGTATTTCTCTATGTAATCCGCAATCTCTCCTGGTTTTGCCGCGTCAAGTGCAATCCTGCTCTGCTGCAGAGCCGTTGCCAGCTCCGTAATATCATAAAAAACCATACTGCGCCCGCCGCAAAGTCCATTCTGCATCATAAGATTATCCAGCGATGTTTTAAACTGTCCGCCCCAATGCTCCTCGGGCTGATAATCGATCGCCAGCAGGTTCCCTTCATAAAGGAAAACCATATTGGTCTGTAAGGCATACGTAATATTGGGCAGCAGCCTTGCGAGCGGCTCTTCCCCGGATTTTTCGGCAGGTTCTTCCTGGAAATTCCAGAGAAAATATGCTTCCTCCACCCAATGGTCATAACGGCGCAGATTATAATCCAGCACCTGGCGGTCCGGCTGATTCCCCTGCAGCAGCTGTGTGATATACCACGGAATTCCCTGGGCTGCGAAATGATATTCGGTCGAGCCGGCGATGGCGTGGTTCATGTATTTCTGGATCATACAAAAATCCGCGAATTCCCTTTCCAGGTGCCGGTTGGCAGGGTCATGTGCCGCAAGGCAGCCAAACACGGATTCGCCAGAGTATAGCGGCGCAACCAGCCTGCGGATTCCCGTATAGTTTTCGGCCGATGTATAATAAAACGGCTCTTTCGAGCGGGCAAATCTTTGATTGAACGCTTTCGCGTTTTTGCCTTCCTCCGGCGAGCGGCCATGCTCTAAAACAAAGCTCCATAATTCGTCCGGGTTTTCCTGGATATCACCGGATTTCATCAAGAGGTTCTGCTGCAGGTCAAAAAGAGCAATGGGATATTCCAGCAGAACCGCACAGCGATCCAGAACAGCCTGCAGAGACTTTCCTTCCAGAATAGCCGGAATGATGTCTGACTCCCACTTCTGGTATTGTACAAAAATATCCTGTAATTCATCAAAAACTGCCAGGTACTCCTCTTCTCCGGAAATAACAGTAAGCGAGCGTGCTTCGGAAAACTTCTCCTGATCCTCTGTGTCTTTGCATAACAGCACATGAGCCTGGCCGAATAAATGTTCCGAAACACGTAAATGCTCCTGATCCGGCAAATCTTCCGGCGATTTCTGTTCGCAGACCAGGTACAGCACGTCCGGCCTTATGGACTGCATCCCGGAAGAAAACAGCTTTACCTGGCAGATGTCAAAGGCTCGTTTTTCCCGGCAAAAAATGATCTCATGAGACCGGGACAGCCTGCCCATAATCTGATATAAATTCAGATACATAATTATACTCCTTTCCCGCAAAAAGTAATTGGACAACCTTGTACAATAATAAGGACTTATTTTCCAATTATAGTGGCAATGGTTTTTTTCTGCAAGCCGTTTTAAAATGGATCTATTCGTAAATAAAAACGGGAGGTAATTTCTTATGGATAACAAATCATTTTCAAGAAAAGATTTTCTGCGCGGGATTGCCGTAGGAGCTGCCGGAGTAACCGCAACCGGTCTTTTACCCGGACTGACCTGGATCGTATCCGCAGAAGAGGGCGCCGCTTATACGCCCGGAACCTATTCCGCTGCAGCGCAGGGAATCAATGGTGATGTTACGGTAACTATGACGTTTGACGAAAGCAGCATCACGGAAGTCATCATCGACGCTTCCGGCGAAACTGCTGAAATCGGCGGGGCCGCCGCCGACGAACTCGTCAGCCAGATTATGAGCGGACAGACAGCTGAGATTGACGGAGTCAGCGGAGCCACCGTCACAAGCAATGCCGTAAAGAAGGCAGCCACGGAGTGTATCGCCGAAACAAAGGGGCTCGACATCAGCGCCCTGACAGAAGAAACCGAGACGGAAACCGAAACCGCAGCGGCTGCTTCTTCGGACATCCACTGGCCGCAATGTGAGCCGGAATATACTCCGGTCGCGGCTGGGGAGGGAACGGTTGCTTACGAATCCGACCCAATTGATGAATCGCAGATTACAGAAACCGTTGACGTTGACGTTCTGGTCTGCGGCCTGGGGCCGGCCGGGTTTGCCGCGGCCCTGTCCTGTATCCAGCACGGACTGACCACTGCAGCCATCGAAAAAAACGATACCGGAACCATCAACAGCACAACCATTGGCGGTGTCAATGACAGAATCCATGAAATGTATGACATCACTTTTGATGAAGATCTTCTCCTGGGGGAGGCCATGACCAAAAATGGCTACCGCGCGAACCAGGCTCTGTACAAAAAACTTCTGGAGACCAATGGGGAAGCGGTAAACTGGTGGCTGGACCAGATGCCGTTCGAGGACGAAGAATACAAGCTGACCTTCTTTGGCTATTCCGGCGAAGAATTCCCGGATTTCACCGACCAGTACGACGTCACTTCCAGAGACCACAGCTGGAATACGTCCATCAACATTCCTTTTGATTCCGCAACAGAAATGCGCGAATACCTAACCTCCAAAATTCAGGTGGCAGGAGTGGATGTGCGGATGGAAACGCCGGTGGTGCAGCTGATCACAGATGATACCGGGCGTGTGATCGGCGCTTACGCGAAAAACGAAAGCGGATACATCCGGTTCAATACCTCCAAAGGCGTTATTTTAAGCACCGGCGGCTACGAGCATAACCTGAAGAAGCTGCAGGAATGCTGCCGTCCCCGCGACCTCCAGCTCTGCGGATGGCTGACCTATGCCCGCAACTGTACCGGTGACGGACATGAAATGGCAAAAGCAATCGGAGCCATGGAGGATGAATATCCGCATTCCCTCATGCTTGACCCCATGCAGTTAATGCCCTTTGTCCGCGTCAACAGCAAAGGCAAACGTTTCGTCGGTGAATATGAAACCTATGACCATCTCGCTTCTGCCATCCAGACACAGTACGGCGGATATGACTTTTTCATAACGGATGCGAACGTTGCGGAAGCAGTAGATAACATGTGGTCGCCTTCCTCCTCCGCCTATGGTCCGAAGGAAACATGGGCAGCCAGCGCCACCGGCGGTCTGACGGCTGATTCACTGGAAGAACTGGCAGAACTGATGGGCGTTCCCTCCGACACCTTCGTGGAAACAATCAACCACTGGAATGAAATGTGCGACGCCGGGGAAGACAGTGATTTCGGCTATCCGGGGGAATATATGCACCGCATTGACACGGCACCCTTCTATGCGACAAAAGAAATGGCGGAAGCCCTGACAACCACCGGCGGTCTGCAGGTAAACGAATACTCTCAGGTACTGAATACCGCAAATGAACCGATTGAGGGACTGTACGCGCTCGGAAACACCTCCGGCTCCATGTTTTATGGAACCTACCCGCATTCCCTGAATTGCCTGAACCATACAAGATGCATCGTGTTCGGCTATAATGTTGGGAAAAACCTTTCTGAAGAAATCGGATAGGGGAAACGCTCTTCTCCCCTATCCGCTGCACCGACCGCGGGCAGCAAAGCTGCCAGATTCCTTACGCATTCGTGTGATCGAGTAGGAGGCGGCCTTTTCGACTCCTACTCGCCCGGCATTCTTCTTCCAAAAAAATCGGGTTTCAATTTGTTTCAAAAAGTTCCATCCGGTTTCACAAAGTTTCACGGAGTTTCATCTGTTCAGCAGAAGTCAGATGATGTATAATGACCTTGCAAGATAGACAAATCAGAATTTATTCTATGTAAAATTTAAGGGATACCAAGATGAGACAAGGAGACATGACAAAGGGGCCTGTATTCAGGACGATCACTGTTTTTGCGTTACCGATGTTGCTTGGAAACATGCTACAGCAGATGTATAATGTGATAGATACCTGGGTGGTTGGAAACTTTATTGGCTCCGATGCGCTGGCAGGTGTGGGAAGTGCATATACGCTGATGATTTTTCTGACATCCATCCTTCTGGGGCTGTGTATGGGAAGCGGTGTTGTGTTCTCATTGTGTTTTGGGCAGAAGGATGAGCAAAAGCTAAAAGAGTCAGTGAGAACGGCCTTTTTACTGATTGCGGCTGTTACTGTCCTTCTGGCGGCAATTCCGATTCTGGCACTTGACAATATTCTTGCCTGGATCAATATTCCACAGGAAATCCTGACGCTGACAAAGAAATATCTCTTTATCGTGTTTTTAGGGATTCCCGCGGTCTTTGTCTATAATTTCTTTGCCGCTTATTTAAAGGCGCTGGGGAATGCTGTTGTACCTCTGATTTTTCTCGGCCTTTCAACGGCAGTCAATATTGCGTTTGACCTGCTATTCGTTGTTGTATTTCGATGGGGAACATCAGGCGCGGCGGGCGCTACGATCCTTGCTCAGTATATCTCCGGAATCGGAGTGTGCGCTTATGTATTGAAAAAGGATTCTGTTATGCGAAGCGCGCTTGGCCATATGAAACTGAACCACAAAGGCATTCGAGAAATCGCCGGGTATTCCGTATTTACCTGTCTGCAGCAGTCGGTGATGAATCTCGGTATTCTGATGGTGCAGGGTCTGGTAAACAGCTTCGGAACAACGATCATGGCGGCATTTGCTGCTGCTGTCAAGATTGATTCGTTTGCCTATATGCCTGCACAGGAATATGGAAATGCGTTTTCGACATTTGTCGCTCAGAATATGGGAGCCAATAAAAAGAAGCGGGTCGTTAATGGCATCAAATGTGCCGCACTGACTTCCATTACATACTGTGTCGCTGCATCTTTTATTCTGAGGTTTCAGGCGAAGAATCTGATGCAGATTTTTATATCCGCATCAGAAACAGTAATTGTTGAGGAAGGCGTGCGGTATCTGCATATTGAAGGTGCTTTTTATTGCGGTATCGGCTGTCTGTTTTTACTTTACGGTTTCTATCGGGCAACTGCGAAACCTGCTATGTCTCTCGTTTTAACGGTTATTTCGCTGGGGACTCGTGTTGCGCTTGCTTATCTTTTGTCGCCGATTTCTTCAATTGGAGTGACGGGAATCTGGTGGGCGATCCCGATTGGATGGTTTCTGGCGGATACAGTCGGCATCGTTTATCTGATTGTGAACCGAAAAAAAATCCTGCCTGTTGATGCAGTCGAAGATGTTAAATGTTGAAAAGAAAAAAAGTCCAAAAAACAGAGAGTATGACATTTATATGTCAGGCTCTCTGTTTTTTGACTATGAATGATAATCACATTTCTGGCAGTGGGCCATTTCATCATCCGGATTTTGCCGATAGAAAATGCCTGACCACTGGCAGATGCTCTGTAAAATCGGAACAACGGTTTTTCCAGTTTCACTCAGAGAATACTCCACCTTTGGCGGAATCTCATCATAGGATTTGCGTTCTACAATTCCATTTGCAATCAGGCTTTTTAGTGTAGAAGCAAGAACAGCATCGGTGATATTTCCCATTGCGCTGCGGATTTCACTATAACGCAGCGTCCCCATCTCGGCCAGAACGCAGATAATGCGGGAATTCCACTTCCCGCCGAATACGCTGAGCCCATACTCCAGCGGACAGCGAATATCCTCTTTTAACTTTTTCTGATACATGGCAAGCCCTCCTTCCACTCTATTATACAGCAGAATCAAGAATAATCATAGTTACTTTTAAATTTATTAGTATCCATTTTCAGGCACCAGAAGGATTGGCGCACCTCTATGGCAAAGCGTTGCACAAGTGCCGCAGCCAATGCATTTTTCTGTATTAGCTTCGCTTTTCCAACCTGCCTTCATCTGGATTGCATGAGCAGGGCAGACAGGAATACAGGCACCACAGCCAACGCACTTTTCTTGCCTGATATATGCTTTTTTTATTTCCATAATGTCCTCCCCAACAAAAGAACCTGCCACTGGCAGTTTTTTTGTATGCTTTGGCAAAAAACGGATGCGCAGACTGATACGCATCCGTTTCTCCGTAATATTTTACGATGATTCCCCGGTGATTACAGAACCTTTTTGTTATCGGCTCCAGGCGTGGTTACGATGACTTTTTCCGGAGTAATCAGCAGCGCGCCCTTGGCAGTAGCAGCTCCATTGAACATCTTCTCAACCATTGCCTTAAACGCAGAGACAATATCACCCTCCGTCAGATACTCGGCTGTTCCTTTGATCTGGTAGCCCTCCAACGACTGAGCGTCGTATACAGAGATGGCGAGCTTTCCGCCGTTGGCATTCAGATTGTTCAGTGTGGTTTCCAGGAACACATCGCCAACTGCCAGCTTACCGTCCTCCGTTACCATCTTAAAGGCAACCGGAACCACGTTCGGCTCTCCGTTGGCACAGGTAGCCAGATCCCACATACTTGCATCGAGCAGCTTTTTTACATTTTCGTTTAACATATGAATAACCTCCTGAAATCATTTGAAATTATGTGGTTGCTTGAACTATGCTCAGTATATCGAAGTCGCTGTTGGATAACAAGATATTAGCAAATTTATGAGTCACTATTAAATTTCATAGTAGACCGTCATTGCAGGATCTTCCTGTAGATCTCCATATCCATGTCCTTAAACACGTTAAAAATAACCTTTATATCACTGCCGGTTCTTATTTTGTACTCCTTTACTGTTTGAACTGCGATCTCAGCCGCGCGCTCATTGGGAAAACGAAATACGCCTGTGGAGATACAGCAGAACGCGATAGATGCAATCTCACGTTGATCCGCTAACTTCAGGCAGGCCAAATAACAGGCTGTAAGCTGGTCTTCGTGCATTTTTGTCAGCTCATCACTGACGACCGGTCCCACCGTATGAAGGACATAATCGCATGGCAGATTATACGCTAAAGTGATTTTTGCTGTGCCAGTCGGTTCTTCGTGACCTTGTTTTCGCATGATCTCATAGCAGTCGTGGCGAAGCTGAATCCCGGAAAATGTGTGGATGCAATTATCAATGCAGGCATGGTTCGGACGAAAGCATCCGAGCATCTGAGAATTTGCGGCGTTCACTATCGCTCCGCATTTCAATGTACTGATGTCACCCTGCCAGAGATAAAGGTCGTGCTGAATTTCCGAAAGGTTTTTGTAATCGGTAATTCCTTTCTGCCTGATTTCCTCTTGCAGATAAGCATCCTGTATCTGCAAAAAGTCATCTGTCACCACCTGCGGCGTACGCACATTAAACAGCGCACGAAGCAGTGTTTTCTGGCCAACCGTGTTCTTTGGTATCTCAACGCCTTCATATTCTGCACGTTCGGCCAGCAGATAACGAATCAGATATTCGCGTCTTTCACTTTGATTCATCAGGCCACCTTTTACCCTTTCTGTTCTGCCAGCAATTTCCGGATCACCTCGTCGATGTCATGACTGATGACAATAGCCCGGCCCTCCAGCAATTCCGGATAGCTGGGATTATCCAGGTTGATACTGGCGAATGTTGCTTCTCTGTTTTCGATTGCCATTTGCCAGAAAGGAACTTTGATCACACCGGGCGTGTTTTATCTATTGCGCACCACTTAAATTCAAATCCGCATTATGCTTCTTTTGCCGGCAAAATCCCGGCTTCTATGAGCATTTTATTGTTTCTGCGGATTTTGGGTGCCAGAATATCTTCACCATCTGCATCCCCGACTTTGCCGATAAAGCGGTAGTAAATATCCACCCTCATGACAATCTCCCCGTCGATGACTTCTTTTTCATGCACCACGATTTTATCGATCAGGGTATGCAGAAGGGATTCTGTCAGTTCCGTGATGTCGGTATACTGCTCAGCCAGTGCAGCGAATTTCTTTGCATCACTGGTCTGTGCGGTATAGCACGAGAGCAGATTTTGAAGTTCGTTGTATCTTGATTTCAGTGTTGCTGCTTCCGCTTCATACGCCGCCGAGAAGGTTGCGTACTGTTCATCCGTGATTTTGTGGTGGAGAACATTGTCTTCATAAAGCCGCCTGGTCAGCGTGTCGATCTCTGAGAGCCGTTGCCGGCATTTATCAGCTTCTTTCTGCCAGGAAGCCTGTTCACCGTTCCACTCCTGTTCCGACAGATGTGTCAGGTACTGTACATATATGTCCCTGTCTTCAGCGGCCAGCATCGCATGACGGCGAATATCTTCCAAAAGGATTTCTTCCACCTGTTCCAGCGTGATGTAGTGGGCAGAGCATTCCTTTCCACCATAGCGGCGGTGCTTATTGCAACAGAAATGTCCTTTGGATTTTCGCCCGGTTCTGCTGGAGAATACCATGCGGGTATTACAGCCACCACAGACTAAAAGCCCCCGGTATTTGTTATCCGAGTTTTCCCATGTGGGACGCTGCTTAATCTGGATGCGCTCCTGCACGGTCTGAAAGGTTGCTTCATCCACAAGTGCTTCATGCGTATTCTCAACGGTAATCCAGTCCTCTTCCGGTCTTTCCATAAGGCGTTTGTCTTTAAACGAACGCGTCTGGTATCGGCAGCTCACCAGCTTGCCCAAATAGATCGGATTGCTGAGAATCTTGTAAACCGTTCCTTTCGCCCATGCGTAAGGGTGTTCTACCATCGTGTTGCTCACATATTTCCCATGTTTATCACAGATATAAGCCCTCGGTGTCGGAACCTGTTCGTTTTCCAACGTCTTTGCGATGTGATAGCAGCTTACACCCTCCAATGCCATCTGGAACATTCGTTTCACAACCGGAGCAAATTCATTGGGAATCAGGTGATGCCGGTCTTCCGGGTCTTTCTGGTAGCCGAATGCAGGGTAGCCCCCTGTGTATTCGCCGTTCATTGCCTTCGTGCGAAACGCAGACCGAACCTTCTTGCTGCAGTCCTTGGCATACCATTCATTGATGATATTTTTGAAAGGTGCAAACTCGTTGCTCCCCTTTTCCGTGTCCACATCATCATTGATGGCAATAAAACGCACATCATACTCAGGGAAAATCACTTCGGTATAGTATCCGGTTTTCAGATAATCACGACCCAGGCGTGAGAGACCTTTTACGATAATTGCCCCTACCTTCCCTTCTTCCACCAGCGACATCATGCGCTGGAAGTCAGGCCGGTCATAATTTGTCCCGGAATACCCATCGTCTACAAAAAATTCGCAGTTGACAAATCCCCGTTCTTTCGTGTACTGGGTCAACATCGTTTTCTGTGTCTGAATACTCGCGCTGTCCCCGCTGAACTCATCATCCCTGCTGAGCCTGCAATATAAAGCGGTAATTCTGTCCTGCTGTCTTTTCTTAGCCATAGCCGTCC
>JAJQCQ010000103.1 GCA_021202635.1 Lachnospiraceae bacterium
ACCATTATTACGGCTGGGATATGGATATTTCACACCGCCGTGAATAATTCAGGATTATTATTCATACAACAAACCTACGAGGAGACCCCCTATGAAAAAATGGATCATTGTCGCGGAAAGCGGCTCGGACATCACTTACGACGAGGCAAAAGAGCTTGGGATCGAGCTTGTTCCCATGCATGTCACTATGGGTGGGAAAAGCTATGACGACGGTACTTTCCCTGCAGAAGATATCTGTAACTACTATAAAGAACACAAAGAGCTGCCTAAGACAAGTGGTTCTGTACCGGCCGATTTTATTTCCCTCTATGACCGCATCCATGCGGAGCATCCGCAGGCACAGATCCTCCATCTGGCCTACTCCGCAGCCACCACCATTTCTTACAATTCCTCCCTGGCTGCCGCGGAAGGCCGGGATTATGTCACTGCCATCGATACAAAACATGTGTCGGTCGGACAGAGAGCAGTCATCCTGCAGACGCTGGAACTTTTAAGGAATGAGCCTGGCATCGCCAAAGACAGACTCCTGAAGAAGGTTCGTGCGATCTGTGACCATACGAAAATGAGCTTTCTCCCGGCTGACCTTGCCTACCTCCACGCGGGTGGCCGCTGCACGAATCTGGAGCTCTGGGGAAGCCGCCTGCTGCACCTTCATCCCTGCATCGAAATACTCGACGGAAAGCTCATCGCTACCACAAAATACCGCGGAAGCTTTCAGAAAGTGGTGAAAAAGCTGGTGCGCGACTGTGCGGAAAAGAACCATCTGACCAGAGAACGGCTGTGGCTGGTTCGGACACCCGGTTTGTCAGAAGAAACCCGGAAGATTGCGGAAGATACGGCAAAAGAGCTGGGATTTGGACTCATTTCCTGGGTGAAAACCGGGTGCGTGATTACCACACACGGAGGAGAAGGCGCAATCGGTGTCGTTGGCATAGCCGAAATATAAAGCCCTTTTCTCTGCCTCCGGCTCGCTGCAGACCGAAAAAAATCCCTGTGCAAGACCCTGCACAGGGATGGAAAGCGTGTTTTCTGAAATTCATAAATCTATGAGCGTATACAAGGCACACTTTTCCTGGCAGTACCCTTCTAAATTTTATAAGCCCAGATATTTTTTCATATTTTCCAGCACGACCCGATAGCCATTCGCATACATGTGAACACCCTCAATTGTATATTCCGCTTTCAGCATACCGCGCTCGTCGGTCAATCCCTCATTGACGTCAATATATTCATTTCCCATCTTTTCCGCCAAAGCCTTTACAGCGGCGTTTGCAACGGGCAGATTGCGGTTGTTGCGGTTTATAAATAAATCCGCGCCCCAGCCCTTGGGCACTTTATCAGTTTCGTTCACCGGATAATAAGCCATCATATAGACCTTGGTCTGCGGCAGCCGTTCTCTGATCTGTCTCAGGATTTCTTCATAATTCTGAAGCATCTTAGCCAGCTGTACTTCAAACGGCTGACTGTTATCCCCCAGATCATTCGTTCCGATATTAATGAAAATCACGGACGGTTCCGTTCCAAACACCTGTTCCTCCATATGAGCCAGCATATCATCGGAAGTGTAGCCGCCGATGCCGCGATTGTAAATCACCAGATCCGAGCCCAGATCCATCAGCAGCTCCTGAATGGGAAACTGCTCCATCAGGGACGAACCGGTAAACAGAATCTGCCCCTTTTTCGCCAGGGTGTTCAAAATCCGATAGCGATCCACTTTCTGATTCTGTTCGTTTTTCATCATGCCCTGCATAATTTCTCTCATCATTGTTTCCATCTCTGCTTCTTTCATAATAAATCCATCCTTTCCTGATTCCATGTTCATCGACCCGAACTAAAATACCATATTTGCTATTCCTACGATCAGCGGCAGCGTGACAATGCAAAGCAGAGTACTCAGACACACTTCTTTGACTGCCCTTGTATAATCCTGCCCATAGAGCTGAGCAAAGATCGCCACATTTGATCCCACCGGAGCCGACGCCGCGATGAGCACTGTCAGCTTAATTGTCTGGTATTCGCCCGGAACCACCAGCATCAGTACAATCGTCAGCGCTGGTATCAGCAGCAGGCGCACAGCCGTACACTTATACACCAGTTTATCCGTAAACAATGACTTCAGCGGTATCTGTGCCAGATAGACGCCAAGCACAATCATCGCGACCGGTCCATTCATGGAAGCCAGTGTAGCAATCATATCGGTCAATACATCCGGCAGCGTGACCGGAACGAAGAACAGAATTAATCCAGCCAGAAAGCTGATCACGATCGGATTCGTCCGAATCTTCTGCAGACTGATCACAGACCGGTCTCCCGTCATGACCAAAATGCCATAGGTCCATTGCAGAATATTTAAAATCGCCACAAACGACGCCACGTAGAACACCGCTTCTGTTCCAAGTGCCATCTGCACCAGAGGAATCCCGATAAATCCGGCGTTGGAAAATGCTGCGCCGAATCGTTCTACGCCCTCGTCCTTTGGGAATAGCAGGCGGCTTACTATTATGGCCAGAATAAGCGACAGCAAGGCCAGCACGAAGGAGACAAGCAGTCCTTCCAGCAGCTCCACACTGAAATCCCGGATATAGGATTTCAAAATAGCGACTGGCATGATGACATATAAAAGCATCCTTCCCATGTCCGCGCTGCCCTGTTTGCTCACCAGCTTCTTTTTATATAGAAAATAGCCGATCAGCAGGTAAATAAACATGATCAGACTCTGCTTCAATAATAATAAGACAATTTCCACGGATCATCCTCCCCCATTCTCAGCGCATTTCTACCGCTGAAGCAGTCTTAGCACACCACACGATTTTTCATCCTCCGAGTGATTTCGCGTGGCTTGATGCCGCTACGTTTTCACCCCTCGCCGGGTGGCATCCCACACTTCATGTGGGATAAGCCCTGACCACGCAGCAGGTGCGTAGTCGGGTTGTGACCAGTAACCGACTGACTTCTGCCGTTCACAGAACTACGCTCGCTTCCAGCACATCCCGGGAGTTGCCTCCCACATAAATACGAAATTCACCGGGCTCCGTCACATATTCCAGACTTCTGTTATAAAAGCCCAGCTTTTCAAATGGAAGTACAAATTCCACCATTTTTTTCTCACCCGGCTCCAGATGGATTTTCTGATAGCCTTTGAGCTCTTTCAACGGACGCACACGCGATCCGACGACGTCCCGCACATAGCACTGTACAATCTCTTCCCCGGCCCGGTCGCCCGTATTTTTTACAGTAACTGCAGCATGGAGATACCCTTTCCATCCATCCGTCGCTTCCTTCGTCTGTTCCGTTGTAACATTTTCTGTTATTTTTTCCACAGAAAGATTATCATACTCGTACGACGTATAGCTCAACCCATAACCAAACGGATAAACCGGCTCCAGCGGCGTATCCAGATATTTGGATGTAAATTTGGATTTTCCGCCCGGCCGCCCGGTATTGGTATGTGCGTAGTACATCGGGCACTGTCCGCTCGCATAGGGGAACGTGGTCGTAAGCTTTCCGGATGGATTCACATCACCAAATAAAACGTCCAGAATCGCCGGGCCAGCCTCCACTCCCGGATGCCATGCCTCTAAAATGGCATCTGCCTTTTTGGCAAGCTGCGGGATTGCCAGAGGACGGCCGTTAAAAAGCACCGCAATGACAGGTTTGCCCTGAGCCTTCCCCACTTCCAGTAACCCCTCTATCAGGCTGATATCGCTGTCTTTCAATGTAATAGAAGCACGGCTGGCAGCCTCGCCGCTCTCGTCCTTACTTTCGCCGATCGCCGCAATAAGAACGTCCGATTTCTCTGCGGTCTCCCATATTTTTTGCTTTCTGTCCGATTTTTCGATACTGCCAGCCACCTGGAAGGATGCAGATCCCAGCAGAGAGTCTTCAGGTGTCTGTTCCGGAGCCAGATACTGATAATGAACACCACGCATTTTACACGCGTCGATGATACTCAGACAATCATCCGGATGCGCTCCGATCGCCCATGAACCGGTCATTTCGCCCCGGTCTGCCGCAATCCGGCCAAAAATCCCAAGCCTTGCATCCGGCGCAAGAGGAAGTACCTTTTTCTCTTCTGATTTCTGTGTCGGCGAATCCGCGCAAATATTTTCCGTTTCAGCAGACAGCTTCAAGTCCTTGGAACACATACTTTCATTTTTCAGAAGCACCATGGATTTTACCGCCGCTTCCCGCGCCAGCTTCCGCGCTTCTTCCGTAAGCATTGCTCCTGATTCCCGCTCTTCACTGGTGCGGTACGGATGGTCAAACAATCCCAGTTCAAACTTCACCCGGAGAATGTTCGCAACCGACTTATCCAGGACAGACTCCTTCAGTTCACCGCTTTCGACCAGCTCCTTCACATACGCGACATAGGAATTCGACGTCATATCCATGTCCACGCCTGCCCGCAGGCACTGCTTCGCCGCATCGCGCTGATCCGCAGCGATACCGTGATTTATGCATTCGGCGATCGCATTCGCGTCACTGATCGTCATGCCGTCAAAGCCCCAATCTTTTCGCAGGACGTCGCGCAGCAGCCACTCGTTTGCCGAACAGGGTACGCCATTGATATCGTTGAACGCGGGCATGACCGCACGCGCCCCGGCGTCGATACAGGCCTTATAGGAAGGCAGATACTCGTCCAACAGCTTTTGCAGGGACATATCGACCCGATTGTAATCTCTGCCGGCCTCACCCGCGCCGTAAGCCGCAAAATGCTTCACGCAGGCCGCCATCGCGTCCTCTTTCGTCAGGTCATCGCCCTGGAAGCCTCTCACCTTGGCCGCTCCATAGTCACCGTTCAGCAGGACATCCTCGCCCGCACCCTCGCTGACACGTCCCCAGCGTGCGTCCTTCGCCACATCCACCATCGGCGCGAAGGTCAGATGCACTCCTGCGGCAGTCGCCTCCTGCGCCGCCAGACGGGCAGTACGCTCCCAGAGCTGTGGCTCCCACGCGCAGCTCTCCGCCAGCGGGATCGGTGTCACCGTGCGAAAGCCATGAATCACATCATAGCCATAAATCAGGGGAATCCCAAGTCTCGTCTCCTCCACCGCGATTTTCTGCAGACGGTTCGCGGTGGCCGCGTCGCCAATTCCGTTAAAAGAGCCAATACGTCCCGCCCGGATATCCTCCTCATGAAAATCCTGCTTTGCGCCGCTCATCAGGCGGTCAAATTCCTCCTTCGAGATTCTGCCGTCAAACATCATATCCAGCAGCTCCTCAAAGCTCACTTCAAACGCGCCGACCAAAGACGGACCGCACTGCTGCAGCTGGCCAACCTTTTCCTCCAGAGTCATTTTCGCGAGAAGCTCCTGAATTTTTGTCTCAATCACGTTTTTATTCATGATGATTTTTTCCTTTCTTTTTTCCAGCGCGAAGTTCTTTTTCTGATTTTTCCACATAAACAGAGTACTCTTCTGAATAGAACGGATTTATGTTCTCCCAAACGGTATTCAATATTCCCATTTTCCCGCCGTCAGCACTTCCATCCTGCCATCTGGCAACCGCAGCTCTGCCTCCGCTCCGAAAGGCACGGTAAAAGAATAGTTCATCTTTCCGCTCTCATCGCAGCTCCAGCTGCTCTCATAAAGTCCCATCGGTGTCTCCAGCCTGCCTTTCGCATAATGCAATCTCTGATCCGGATGCGGCTCCAGTATCGCCCGCCGGAATCCAGGTTCTGCCGGCCGAATGCCGCATACATAACCATACATCCACGCTTCGATACTTTCGTAGCTGTAATGGTTCAGGCTGTTCATGCCTTCCGCGCTGATCGTGCCGTCCGGCCCCACAGAATCCCAGCGCTCCCAGATCGTCGTCGCGCCCAGGTTCACGCTGTATAACCAGCTTGGGAAGTCTTCATTCAGCAGAAGCGTCACAGCCGTATCATTGTGGCCGGTCGCGGTCAGCGCCGGGCAAAGCATCGTCGTCCCAACAAAACCAGTATTGAGATGATCTTTGTTCGCTTTCACACGCGCTTCCAATGCTTCCCCTTCCTGCGCATCCGTCAGGCCAAAGCAGATCGCAATCGCTGCTCCGGTCTGTGTTTTGCATACACAAAGACCATTTTCATCAAAGTATTTCTCATGAATTGCATTTTTGATCGCGTCTGCCAGTTCCCGGTACTCCTTTGCCTCTTCATAGCCCAGAATCTTAGCAGATTGCGCCACAATATCCGCACAGCGATAATAGTAAGCACTGGCGATGTACAGCGGATCTGTGGCTCCGAACGGCCCCGGCTGCTCATTATCCAGTGCCAGCCAGTCCGCAAAATGGAAGCCGTCTTTTACCAGATGCGGACCCTCGATGGCTTCTTCCCGTTTTCTCTGGCAGTCCACCCAGGCTTTCATACCCGGATAGGTCTCCGCCAGCAAGGTCTTACTTCCATAATGCTGATACACATTCCAGGGAATCATGACTCCGGCATCTGCCCACGGACAGGAGCCATGCTCCGCCACCATCCCCTGCTTCAGCCGAGGCACCACATTCGGCACGGAGCCGCCAAGAATACTCTGCTCCGCACGCATATCCCAGAGATATTTGCGGTAAAAGGCCGGCATATACATATTGTAGCAGGCCGTCTCTGAGAATACCTGCGCGTCCCCGGTCCAGCCCAGCCGCTCATCCCGCTGCGGGCAGTCCGTGGGAACATCCAGAAAGTTATCCTTCTGTCCCCAGAGCGCGTTGGAAAACAGCTGGTTTACCTTTGCATTTCCTGTCTCGATCTGTCCAATCTGGTCAAAATCACTGCGCAGATGCCATGCGGTAAACTGATCGGCCTTCACAGGCACATCGCATTCCACCTTCATATACCGGAACCCGTAGAACGTAAAATGCGGCCTCGCCAGCGCTCTTTTTCCATTCGAGATATAAGTAAATTCCGCCTTCGCGGTTCTTAAGTTTTCGCGATAAAAACAATCATTCTGAAGAATTTCTCCGGCCGAGAGCGTAATCTTTGTTCCTACCGGGAAATCACAGTCCATCTCCACCCAGCCGGTAATTTCCTGCCCAAAATCCAGAACTGTCTCACCCTTCGGCGTGTGAATCAGCTCCTTCACTGCAAAGGAATCTTTCTTTACAATTGGCAGGCCATAGCGGTCTGTCAGTGCGCCGCAGCGCTCCGGCGCGGCCAATTCGACGGCTCCATACCCAGGCTTCCCTGCTGGCTCTGACAGCGCTTCCGCACTGCCGCCCAGGGTATTTTCCGCCTGTTCCTCTGTCAAAGAGTCCGTCCAATACTCTCTCCTTGCGTCATAAACCTCTCCATCATAAATATTATTAAAGGTGATCGGAGAAACCCGGCTCTCCCAGGTATCATCTGTCCGAACCGCCAGTTTTTCGCCCTGTTCATTTTTTACATACAATTCCGCAATCGCGTACAGCCGGTCGCCGTAGATATCCGTAAAGCCCCCGTCAAAGCCTAAGCGTCCCTTGAACCAGCCTTCTCCGAGCCAGATACAGATCTCGTTCTCGCCGGCTTTCAGATAAGGCGCCACATCATAGGTCTGTGCCTGTAAATGGAAATCATAGGAATGATAGCCGGGAGCCAGATATTCCTCCCCCACCTTTTTGCCATTGATCCAACATTCATAGACGCCCAGTCCGCAGATATAAAGCCGCGCTGCGCCTGATGATAGTTCCAGTGACTCATCCATAAAGAATTTTTTTGCGAGAATGGTTGATACCTGATTTGCACCCTCCGCCTGCTGCAAGCCATTTTCCGATTTTTCTTCTATTTTGGGAGAAATCCACTGCCCCATCCACGGCTCATCCATTTTCCCTGTTTCAAACTTTCCCATCGCTGAAGCAGACTCTCCATTATCAGCCATCACCGTCACTTCCCAAAGATATCCGGTGCGCGGCTTCAAATCCAAAGACACCGGATAATCCATGCTGTCCGCAGCCGCATCCTCACCGCTGTCAAAAAGGATTTCTGCCTGCTTCCAAAAAGAATCCTCTGCCATCGAAGTCTGACATGAAAAACACTCCGCCACACGGATCCGCGCCCAACGCTGTCTGCTTCCGTCTGCATCTGTCACAATCCATGAAAAACTCAGCGGACAGATCGAAAAACACAACGGATTTTCGAGATGATTCACTCGCATTTTTTCTATTTTCATTTTGTACTGCCTCCGTTCTGTGATTGTCATTTTGTAAAAAAATCTGACCGAAGCATATGCCTGCAGTCTGCTGTTCTGAATAATATTATTTGAAAGTTATGATACCGAAAATTTCCTGTTTTTACCACAGAGTATTTTCTGAAAAACACGACATTTTTTTCAAAAACAAACGCGCCTTATTAGAGGGTTGGACTTAGGGATTTTCAGAGAAGGACAATTTTGAAGGTTCAGCCTTTAAGCGGAGCAAGAAAAATACAGCCATGAACGGACAGGAATGTCGGCATGGCTGTATTTTTTGCCATTTTTTGATGGATACAGTAAAGGCGGCAGTCTGACTCTGCCGCCTTTGTTATGAATGGGATGCTGCCGAGACGCTCGGCTTCGGATTAATGCGTACAGCCATAAGAAACCGTCTCTTCAGCAACTGCTGTGATTGGCATGGCTTGTGGAAGACTATTTCTCAGTGCGCTCAGCTCACGCTGTTTTTGAGCAATCGCTGCATGAAGCGCCTGTTCCTTTGCTGCTTCGGTTTCGGCCTTGGTAAACGGTCGAATGCGGATGCTCCCTTCCTCGTACTCAACCACCAGCTTTGTGCCGACTGAGAAGCCGAGGGCTTCGAGCCATTTGCCTTCCATCTGGATTTTCGGCAGAAGAGAATTTGACTGATAACGGCTGGAATACTGTACTTTGATGTTCTTTGTTTTCATAGGCTACCTCCATTGATTTTTGTAGTAGTGTATTAATCACTCTTGGCGGCAGAAATAGCAAGCAGATTTTGAGAGACAGAATGCACAAAATTTGTGGCATATTATTGGTGGTAATACAGTCTTGCTTTTCTGTGGATTTAGAGGGAATATGGCACTACCCAAAACGGGAAAACAGATTAGGAGGATACCATCATGACAATCAATTACAATGTAACAAGAACAGAGCGCAAAGCACTTGTTACGGCTATGGGAGAGATTCTTGAAGTCAAGCCAAAGTACCTCGGAATGCCCACAGCAGCTTACGAGGTGGATTACTTCACCATCGACAAAAACGGAACAGTCGAGTTTAGCGACAGAGCCGATAGTGAGGAGGTGGAGAGCCTGCTGGAGCAGCTTGCCGAAAGGGGCTTCACTGCCGAGCCTGCGGAGGCTTTAGAAGAAACCGAGGTCGGGGAAGCCACAGAAGAAGATGAGCCGCAGGAAACAACCACGGAGCTTACAATAACGGTTCCGCTTGACAAGGTGGCAGTCGGCACTCTGACCAGCCTGCTGGACGCAAAGGGCTGCCTTATCAAAAAGGCTTTGAGCATCGACAGCCTTCCGATTGAAATCAGCGAGGATACGGTTTCATTCCCCTGGTTTAATGAACTTCCCACGCCGGACGAATGCACAGCGTACACTCATCTCATTGACGCTCTCTGCAAAATGAGCCAGACACTAAAACGTGTGACAGCTACTGAAAGAGCCGTGGAGAATGAGAAATATACCTTCCGCTGCTTTCTGCTCCGGCTGGGTTTCATCGGAGATGAGTACAAACAGGACAGAAAAATCCTGCTCCGCAATCTGGAGGGTAATTCCGCATGGAGAACAGGAGGTGGCAAGCATGAGGTTTCCGAGTAGAGAGATGGTTGACGCTGTTAAGAATTCATACCCTGCTGGCACACGAGTAGAGCTTGTGCATATGGAGGACGTGCAAGCCCCTCCCATCGGCACACAGGGTACGGTTATCGGAGTGGACGATACCGCCAGCGTGATGGTAATGTGGGACAACGGCAGCGGACTGAACGTCATTTACGACGAAGATATCATAAGGAAGGTGAGCGACCATGACTGAGAAAATCAAGGAACAGATTTTATACATCCGTGACACCGGCAAGACCAATATGTTTGATGTAGGGATGGTGCAGCGCCTCGCCAACGAGTATGGCTTTTACGAGTTGGTGGTGTATCTAGATGAGAACCACAAGGATTATATGCACTTTACCCTGACAGGCGAAGAATAATAAGATAAACAGCACCCCGTTTGAGTTTGGCTTTCCGGAGTGCTGTGCTTTTATTTTGCTGAAAATGTTTTCTTCATGTCGGATAGAATACCATTTGCTACATCCTTGTCATATTTACACGTTTCTTTATCAGGGACTGTTTCCAATATACACTGATTGTTAAAATCCCAAAAAACATCATTCGAAAACTGATGGGAAAGAATTCTGCTCTTCTTAAATTCTATCCTCGATTTATGCGAGTTAAAGATAGTATAGTTGATACCTCCCGTATAAAAACTCCGATATGCAATTCCGTCTACGCCAAACTTTCGCAAATAGTCCGAAACAACTTGTGTGAAGCGATATCTGCCTGTGTCTGGTATTGTAAAACTGGACATAAGTGAAGTGAAGAAAACACCCATGCTCATATTATATTTTTCGCTGAGCTTACTTTCAAAGGCAACATCCTGAGAGAAGTCTATTATTGTCATCTCCTTCTTTGTTTCAAATTCTGCAAGAGAAACCAGTGAGCGTAGAGAAGACTTTACCTCTGCACATGCTGTTTCCGGATTGTTTGCTACATAAAGATAGGAAACACCTTTAATATTGTTTCTTCCTTCCTGTGCGTTCTTCAAATCCAATGGTGCTTCAATGGAATTAGCGACATTATATCCAAATGTCGTGTATTCCCCTGCTATGTCCGAAATAGATAGACCTTTTTTAGTAGAATAATCTTTCACATCTATTTCTCTAGCGCGATACAATAGCGTTCCTTGGGGCAGAGCTTTCATCAATTGGTTATCTGTATTCTCACTCAATATTATTTCGTCAATTATGCTGAAAATCTCACTGTCTTGATATGCGTCACCTGATAGTTCATCAACATATTTTTTGAAATTCTTACGAGCGTGAAATGTAAGCCCCCATTTTTCCATACTTTCCATAAAGGTTTCCACATCGTCTTTAATATTATCATTTTCGTCTACCATACATACTCCTGATAATTTATCTGTTTATTAATAGATTACTACGGTTCACCAGTCATATTCGTAATATACACAGTGTTATTAATGCGACGTTGGTTGTGTTTATTGCAAGCAGACCCATCATATTCTATTATCGTTTATGTATGCAATGGCTGTAATTTCATCCTTCTCAATAGCAATCTCGACAGCCATAATTGCTATTTTTTGAAGTTTCTGAGCCCTTCGTCGCAAGGCAAATGCTTGCTGCATATTATCCGAAATCTCTTTTTGTACTTTATACGGAAAAATCGGAATAACAACGTTTGCAATATCATTTGGTTTCCAATGCTGAATAATAGCTCCACTGGCATCACGTTCCGCTTGAAGTTGTACAATATCCGAATTCAGTACAAGGGTCAAATAATCTGGCAGAATTTCTTCATTGTTTTTAATATGGAAATGAAGTAGCGCACCAGAAGTCACCGCTTCAATATCTTCTTCCATTTTATAGGCGATACCTACGCTACCATCCTTCGAAAATAAAATAGTATCCTTTTTAGGATAAAGTTCCTCAATGGATGGAACAATATTATAGGGAATTCTGATGGACGGGGCACTTATCTCTGTTGTGCTTACATCACTGACGCGAATAAACGGCACGCCATAATCACCATAATATGTGCTGCCCGGCTCAATAGATTTCTTTATATCAACAATTTCGCCAAGCAGTTTTGTAGGCAATTTATCTAAGAGTACAAATAAGTCATCATATTTAGGCTGATAATACTCCGCATCTAATCGCCCCATATTAACAATGTCCTTAAAGCTACGAACTGAGATCTGTTCCTTCGATGGTGTATAATCTATCAGCCCTAGGTCAGTCAACAAAAGATTTTTAGCCGTAAGATACAATTGTTGAGCTTGAGAATTCAGACTGTACATGTTTTCTGTAATATCAACAATTTTCTCCTGAAACTCTGTATTCAGCACTGGTATAGATATCTGATCCATGTCTTCTAGCAGTAAGCCGGTCTGCACCGTTCCACGTCTGAACTTTTGTATCTGATTCTGACCATACTTTGTTTTACAAAAAACAGCAAGGTATTCTGAGTATATATCCTTATCCTGTGGCCTTAAAATAGCAAGCTTGCAGCTGCATGTTGCTTCGTTGTCTTCATATACCAACGAGCTATTTCCAACCGTACCGACAATTGACAGTAAAACATCCCCTTTGTGTATATGGGAGCGAAGCATAACAGATAACCGATATGATTTCTCACTTATACATACAGGCGAAGCATCTTCAATGAACGTATGGCAAGTGTCTTGTCCGCGATAATATGGTATACCCGTCTCTTGAAAATCGTAACTTATACTCATATGATTTCCATCTGACACAAGACACACATCCTGTATACTTTTTATTTGTTTACGTGCCATAGTTTCGCTCGCATGTAAGTTTTCTGTGGAGTAAAATTCCGCATCTATTCTTTTTGTTCGCTCAAGATTATTCAGGTGAATAATGCTTACTTCCAGCCTCTCCAACATTTTTTTATACACATCCTCATTGGAGAGGCTTTTCAAAAAGGGAGTTCATTCTCCGGATGAAGGATTTTTTCTAATTCCTCTGCAGATGGTGCGAAACTTAATTGCTCTTCATAAGCGAATTTTGCAAAAGCCTCTGCAATGCCATTTTGCGCATAAATGTTGTGAGGATTTTTATTAGGCAGTTGTGGGTCTGGGTTAAACAGGTCATGTTTAACAAAAATATGACCATGTGTGTCTTTTACACGGCTCGACCACTCCTTAACTTCCTCAGCAACAAGGTAATACTTCTTGCTTTCCGGTGAAAGACCATCATATTCTGCCTTGGAAATAACCGGATTATTGTTATCACCTAAAATTGGCGTTTCCTTATACAAAACCTTCTTATCATCTGTCATCGTCAGGTATTCGTCAACAGATATTTCTTGTTTCTCAAGTGGGTTTTTCTTTGCGTTTCTTAAGCGGAAGCAAACATTCTTTTTTACCCACTTTCTATGAGAATCAAGTTCCCCATATTCATCAACAAATAAATCTCTGATAAAGCTGGTTTCTCCTTCAGCGTTTTTATGTTCTTCCTTAATCACAAAAGTCTCAATCTTTACCTTGAATCCGGACTTTTTTTTCGCTGAATCGTATTCAGCTTTAGTTACCTGTTCTCCATCAGCTTTGCGTATGTAAACCTCTTCCGTTTTGTATGTATAATTTGTCCAAGATGCATAGTTTTCCGTAACATAAATCTTGTCACCCGAATTATCCTTACTTGGTTCCTGCATGGTAGCAAAAAAGATAGGATAATCTATACATCCATCTTCATCTGCCTTTGGTTTTGGACATATATTAGGATATCCACAATTATCATCCGTCCATTTCTGAACTAAAAGAACACTTGTCTTTGTTCCGGTATGTGGTTTAAATACATTACCGTGTAATCCAATGACGGCGAGTAGACGGCAACGCTTCATGATATATTCGCGAATGTATTTATCACTGGAATTGTTAAATCGCCCCTGCGGGAGGACAATCGCCATACGGCCACCCGGTTTTAAAAAGTTCAGATTGCGCTCTATAAATAAAATATCCCTACCTACTTTTTTCTGAGAATTCCCCTTCTCATTTTTTCCGAGGTTATATTGCCGAAGCTGTTCCTGATTGTCAAGGTCTCCTGCAAACGGAGGATTAGCCATCAATATATCAAAATCAAAGAAACGATATGGTTCATAACTATCATTTCCGTCAAGTCTGTCTTTGCACTCCAAAGATTCAAGTTTTTGGAAACCAGCACTGTACTTACCTTGCCATTTTTTGTCGCTGAGATAATCTTTTTCCCAATTTCTATAATCCAATGAATTTAACTCAACAACATTCGTATGTCCATCTCCTGCAATAATGTTTAGCATTCTGCCTACACGAACACTTTTTTCACTAAAGTCAATACCAAACACATTATTCTGTACATAATCCACTTCGCCCCGAGTCCGTTTATTTGTTGTAAACAGATTTTCAGCAGAGGGATTAAGCTGCTGCCATACATGAAAAACTGTATGCATCGGAAATCCACAACTTCCCGCTGCTGGATCTATCATGGTTTCTTCCGGCTTTGGATTTAACATCCGAACACACATATCAATAACATAGCGAGGAGTAAAATACTGTCCCATACCTTCTTTCTGGTTTTGATTAACGAGATGTTCAAACGCATCATCTACAACCTCAAGGTTTGAGTTGAACATCTTTACATTTTGTAGTTCTTTTACGCATGATTTAACCGTTGCTTTCTGCATATCAAGAACAGAAGATTTAGGAAATACACCCGGCCATTTTTTCTTCGCCCCGTCAAACAATTCACTTATTTTTTTGTATATATCATCAGCGGTTTCACTGTCCTTAGCACGAAATTCAAGCACACGAAATGCGCTGTCATCAATTTCAGACAGTTTTTTACCACCATACTTCATTTGATTAGTGATCTCATCAGCATCATCACTTGACATCTTCTCATCGTACAGTTTCGTAAATATTAATTTGAATATTTCTTCAAATGCTTTATCACTGGAATCGTTGGCTCCAAATCTTTGCTCAACAGCAAGAATAATATCCTTAAGAGTCTCATTTTGAAGCCTGTCTGACTGCATTAATTGCTTAAGTGTGAATCTCCTATTTTCAACCCACTCTTTAATATCTTCCCCTTGATGCGGAAATTGGTCAATCACAAGTGCATTGTCATAGTCAGGATCTGCATAAAACTTTAAAAGGTTTGCGCCATTGGTAATTACGCCTACCTGTGTTGTTTTGCTTAAACGGCAATACGATTCCAACTGTTGCCTAGGAGTAGAAGCTTCCCCAGCATATGCTACATTTTCATCTTTTACTTCTGGACGTTTACACTCTACTACAATATCTAATTTTTTCTTGTCTTTATCGGAGAAAACGGCAATATCTATTCTTTTATCTGTAATTTTCTCGCGCCCTGCATATACAACCGGAACCTCGAATTTGAGTTGGTCTTTTAAATATCCGTATTCCTCCAATAATTTATGAGCATACAATTGGCGTACAAGTTCCTCCGGGGTAAGCTCAAAATAATCATTATCAGAATTTTTCCCGCGAACAACGCACTCAACCCCAAGCTGACCGTCTTTTCGTGACTGAATCCGCTCGTCAAGCCATTCTTTATCTTCTTCTTTAAACTGGGTTAGTTCCTCGTAATACTTTAAAATACGTGCTCTATCCAAGCCCATGGGTTAATCCTCCATTTTCTAATAATTTTCTTGTTACTATTTTCTCGCGCTACCTATGTCACGCTGATTCTTGCGTTCCCCGCCCCGACATTTATTTCGAATCAATAGCTAAACCAAGTTTAGCAATCTCTTTACGTATAAATTCCTGTACAAACATTTGCAGCTGCCACATAAAATAGCCTTCAAGGTCAAGCCCTCGAAAATGTTCCTTCATTTCATCAGACATGACCCGTGTTCCCTTAAGCCCTTCTATATAATAAAAAAGCTCATCCAAAAACTCATAGAAATCTTTATCGGATAAAAGTTCGTCAAGATAAGGCACTGTCTGAAACCGATCAGGAGCAACCTGCGCATATAATTCTTTTGCCCTTTTCAGATGTTCTATAGAACTATCCGACAGGCCGAGAGTTTCACTATATTCCTTATTATAAGAGCTAACTCCAGTGAGCAGATAATCCACGGACACATCAAAATAATTTGCTATCCGTAGAACCACGTCTGCCGTTGGCTGTGTCTGACCGCTGGCATATTGGCTTATTGTCTGCTGTCGTACACCTACAGCCTCCCCTAGCGCTTTATATGTTGTGGAATGGCCATCTTTTAAGCCCTTTTCAAGCAGCTCCCGGAGTTTCGTTGGAAAAGTAGCATCATATCTATCTTCGTTTCGTTCCGGTTGTTTTGCCATTCTGCATCCCTCCATAATTTCGTTTTAGCTGTAATTTAAAAATCTGTTGCGAAACGCTTGTGTTTCGATTTGGTTGTGTTAAAATGATTGTAACAGGCGATACGAAACTTGTCAATACTGTAAAATCATTTCTTGCAAATGTTGGTACATCCATTTCTTGCAGGTATGAGGGGAAACTCTGTCAACGAGAGGGAAGGGAGGTATAAAATGCGTAACCGACAAAAGCAACGGGAATTAAGAAGACAGCAGAAGAAGGAAGAACTTCTGGACAGGCGCAGCAGCTGCGGAGTCAAAGACCTGACCGCATACAACGCCGTGGCAGCCATGAAGTATGGCAGCAAAGCAACAATAGCATTAAGATGAGGCGATACCGCTATCCGTCATTGGAGGCGGTATTTTTATGCCTAAAATCTGAAAGGAGAACGTCATGGAGAAGTCAGTAATGAGTGTCCGTGAAATGGCGGCACAAATGAGCATCAGCCTTCCGAAAGCCTATGAGCTTGTGAAGGAACCGGGCTTTCCAACTATCCGCATTGGTACGAGAATTCTCATCCCTGTGGACGCGTTTAAGGAATGGCTTGTCATCACATCAAATCATGAGGAATGACAGCAAATCTGCCGTGGGAGGAGGTGATACACGTGCAGGAATTAAAGAATCGAAAAATATGGGTCTGCTGGAACTATATCATGGAAAAGGGACAGAAAAAGAAAAAGCCCGTCTCCGCCTACGGAACGGAAACCGGGCCGGATGCCGCCCATGCTCACACGTGGGTTACCTATGAGGAAGCAAAGGCGGCGGCAGAGAAAAACAGCTTTGACGGCATCAGCTTTGTGATACCGGATGGATATTTCTTTCTGGATATTGACCACAGGGATATAGCAGACCCGCTTGCAGCGCTGATGCTTGAACGTTTTCATTCTTACGCCGAGAAGTCAGTCAGCGGAAGCGGCATACACATCTATGGCAAATGCGACCTTGGGCAGATACCAACCTATTTAGATAAAGAGGGAAAGGTTCGTGTGGTGAAGGAGTTTTATGTGAAAAATCCCCACAACGAAACGGAGCTCTACATCGGCGGCACCACAAACCGTTTTGCAGTCTATACAGGAAACGTCATCATGGACGAACCCTTAAGTGACTGCACACAGGCTGTTCTGACAACGCTCGACAAGGATATGCGCAGAAAACCAAAGGTCAAATACAGCTCAAAGCGTGATGGCAGCAAGCAGGACTTCGATATCGTCTGCAATCTGCGAAAGCAGAAAAACGGGGAGAAGTTTTCCAAGCTATATGACCAGGGCGATTTCAGCGACTACGGTTCCCAATCGGAAGCGGACGCTGCGCTCTGCGCCATGATTGCTTTCCGCACTGGGCCAGACCCGCCAGCAATTGACGAGCTGTTCCGTGGCTCAGCGCTCTATCGTGAGAAATGGGAGCGCGAGGATTACCGGGAAAGCACCATTGCAGTCGGAATTGAAGCCTGTCACGGCACGTTCCACCGCTCCAAGATGGAACACCCTCCCTTCATCCGTTTCAACGATATGACCGGAGAGCCATATGTAGTGGTTCCGCTTCTGGCAAAGTATGTGAGGGAACATCTTCATTATATTCTTGTCCGCGCCAACGGCAAACAGGGACTTCTGAAATATGTATATGAGGGAGGCGTTTATCGTCTCTATGCCGACAACATGTTCCTCGGTGCCATAAAGAAGTTTATCGCTGATTATGACGAGGAGCTTGTGAAGATGAGCAAGGTAAACGAGACCTTCCAGCACATCACGAGCGACCTAAATTATGTGAGTCAGGACGAGTTAAACGCAGACGAAACCCTTATCAATTTTAAGAACGGACTGCTACGTGTGACCGCCACAGAACTGACCTTACTGCCGCATTCGCCGGATGTCTTGTCAACCATACAGATACCCTGTGAATGGACAGGCAAGCCGTCACCAACGCCAAACTTTGACTCCCATATACACACGCTTACCAACGCCGACAAGTCCGTTGAACATCTGCTGTTGGAGTATATCGGGTATGTTCTTTCAAACATCAAAGGCTGGCGAGCGAAAAAGGCGTTGTTCCTAACAGGAAAGGGTGACAGCGGAAAGTCACTTTTAAAGAGCCTCGTGGAGATGCTCATTGGCAAGGGAAACTTCATCGGCATCGACTTAAAAGAGATTGAGGCAAGGTTCGGCACAGGGGCAATCTACGGTACAAGACTTGCCGGATGCTCCGACATGGGCTTTATGTCCGTGGATGAGCTAAAGACATTTAAGAAGCTCACAGGCGGTGACAGCCTGTATGCGGAATTTAAAGGCCAGCAGGCATTTGAGTTTACCTACACAGGCCTGCTCTGGTTCTGCATGAACCGTCTGCCGAAGTTTGGCGGCGATGATGGAAAATGGGTCTACGACCGCATCATGGTTGTGGAATGCCCTAATGTCATACCAAAAGATAAGCAGGACAAGCAGCTCCTCGACAAGATGTACGCCGAGCGCGCTGGCATTGTCTATAAGGCGATAAAGGCTCTCCAGACGGTCATCAAAAACGGTTATCGTTTCTCTGAGCCTGAAAGCGTGGCCACTGCCCGTGACAGCTACATGGAATCAAACAGCACAGTCATCAGCTTTTTAAATGAGTGTATGTGCCCGTGGCCGGACGGTAAGATTAACCGCCACTGCACCACAGGACGGGTCTACAAGGTCTATCAGGCATGGTGTGGCGAAAACAATAACGGCTACGCCAAGACCGCAAAGGAATTTCGTGAGTGCCTTGAGGAATACACAGGATTAAATTATGCGGAGATGACCACACGCATAAATGGCAACACCTACTACCGCGACTATTCACTTACCGAAGAGGCAAAGGAGCAGTTTTCACGGGAATATGGCTATGACGGCTGTGAATTCTTATAAAACTGGTAGCAGAGGTAGCAGTACTGGTAGCAGACTTTTTCACAACTGCTACCAGCTCAGAGCCTTATTTTACAAGGGTTTGAGAGGGGTTGGTAGCAGAGGTAGCAGTAGTTTCAACTCTGTGGCGAATTTTGAAAAACTTTGGAAGTAGTAGGGTGTGGATATAAGGTTTTAAAAAAATACAGATGAAGTTGATTTTACTGCTACCTCTGCTACTTAAACCCGTGAATGCCTTTATTTTCCTAGGGTTTAGCTGGTAGCAGTACCAAAAATAACTGCTACCAACACTGCTACCTACTGCTACCAAAATCACAACGAAGGGAGGTGAGAACACCATGAGCAAGCGTGACACCATGCTCCGTTTGCTGCGCAGGCAGCTCGGAGCAGACTATCATATCCGCACAATCGACTTTGAGAAATGCTTATACCGTGACTTCGGTAATGGTTTCAATGTCGAAATCAGCGGTATGCACACCGCAAGGCAGGACAAAACAGCAACACTCTATCTGTGGATTGGCGATAATCCGCCAAGCTGCATGATTGTAGAGACTGTGCGTAATGTAATGCGAGATGACATCGGAAAGGTCGCAGACGAGCTGTTTGCGTACACAGAGCAGCTTATCCGTGACGGCTACAGTAACAGGGACGCTTTATTTTACATGAAGCATCCACAACTTAAAACAACCAAAATCAATTGAAAGTGAGGAATTTATTATGGAGATTTATTCATTAAGCAAGATGAACACAGAAGGAACACTTCTCAACCCGGTAAACACCATGTATTCGGAGGAATACGCCGAGTCCATGTGCCGCCTGTACCTGACAGATGAGATTGTCGAGGACGAAAGGGGAAAGCGTATCAGAAACTACAGGCTTCACGCACAGGCTCCGCACAATATCGAGATGGCTCTCGCGTATGACATCAACTGTCCGCGCTGCGGAGGCCGCTTAAAGCAGGTCGGCAGGAGCCGTGACTCACACACACTTGGGCTTTACACTTGTAAGGCCTGCAACAGACATTAAGGAGGTACACTCCATGAACCATGCAGAAAACAAGATTTACACAGGACAGCCGGAATATGACCGCCACTTTTGGAATGCGGCAAGGGGAAGAATCCGTCAGGAGGATAAGCTCCTTGCCGGACGCATCTCCGGTCTCGGCAGCTACTCTGTGCCGGATGCGGCAAACACAAAGTTTGCGGAGCTGCTTACACAGGAGAGTCTGTTCAGACAGCTCTCTACAACTCTTACTGCCTACGACACCAGCTATCAGATCTTTGCAAAGTACACCGATGACTTAGCAGAGTTTGTGCCGGAAGGCGGCGATATCCCTATCTATGAGGGAATCAGCGACTTTGAGACGCTTGCCGTTGGCAGACACAAGCTGGCGGCATTCACAAAGCTTTCTGAGGAATTCGTCCATGACACAGCCTTTAATGTTGAGAATTATCTGCTTTCTCGCTTTGCCCGTGTCTTTGGCAGAGCGGAAACGGACGCATTTATCAACGGCACAGGTGAGGATATGCCTACTGGCATCCTCTGCTCCAGCAAGGGAGCAGAAACAGCTGTGACCACTGACAGTATCACCTATGATGACGTTATCACGCTGTACTTTTCGGTTAAGCCGGAATACCGCAGCCGTGGCATCTGGATGATGAATGACACCACAGCCCTTCACATCAAGACGCTGAAGGACGATAACGGCAACTATCTCTGGCGCGAGAGCGATGACACCATCCTCGGTAGGAAGGTTGTCATCTCTGAATTCATGCCGGATATGGCCGCAGGCGCTTTGCCTGTTGTCTTTGGCGATTTTAACTACTACTGGGTCATCACCAGAAGTCCTTTAAGCATCCGTGTGCTTATGGAAAAGTTTGCTGCTGTCGGTCAGGTCGGCTATCTCGGCTTTGAGTTTATAGACGGTAATCTCGTCCGCAGAGAGGCTGTGAAGGCAATTCAGGTGAGTGCAGCAGAGACTGAGTAACCAAAAGTCGGGGGTTTGATTTTTCGAGTTCCCGACGCTTTTCAAAGAATGTATTGGGCGCGATTATATCGCATTTATCAAAACAGGCAGGATAATTCCCCGTTTGAATTCGCGTTTTTGTGCGTGCGACCCCCGCACCGTTCCCAGCGAGAAAAGCTCCAAGGATTTTGACCGCCCCTCCACCCGGAGGGGAGCGTCATTCTCTGTGGCTTTTCTTCTGGTGACCGGTGGCGGACTTGCACGCACAAAATCGCATAAGTTTTATGGGGAATAGCCTCCTGCCGCATTGTAATTGGGGAGGTAGATTATGGAGAGGAATTTGTTAAGGATAACAGCCAGACGGTACGGAGACAGCATTTACATCGTGGAGAACGCCGTCAGTGACAACGCAAATGAGAACGTGTCAGACAAGCTTAAGCGTCTGATGCTTGCCGATGCAGAGAGCCTTGTAAAACAAAAGGCATCATAAACCAAAAAGGACTTGACTTTTGCGCGACAGTACGGGAATATGAAGTACCGCTTAAAGGCTGTCGGAAAGGAGCTAAGCATGAATAACAGACAGCCAAACACAGCTGTAACAGGTGAGAAAATCACAGCCCTGTACTGCCGCCTTTCGAGGGATGATGAGCTGCAGGGAGATTCCAACAGCATAAAAAATCAGAAATCCATTTTACAGAAGTACGCCGATGACAACGGATTTTCCAACACTTCCTATTTCGTTGACGATGGCTGGAGCGGCACGACGTTTGAAAGACCGGACTGGCAGAGACTTATGGGACTTGTTGACGAGGGCAAGGTCGGTACGATTATCGTAAAAGATATGAGTCGTCTCGGACGTGACTACTTAAAGGTCGGAATGTACACAGAGATGATTTTTCCCAACGCTGACATACGTTTCATCGCCATCAACAATGGTGTAGACAGCGACAATCAGGCAGAAAACGACATGACGCCCTTCATTAACATTTTTAATGAGTTTTACGCTAAGGACACCAGCCGGAAAATACGAGCTGTCTTTAAGGCAAAGGGCCAGTCGGGAAAGCCGCTAACCACGAACCCACCCTACGGCTACATCAAAGACCAACAGGACAAGACTAAACACAGTCATTGATGCTTTTGTACATATGACTGCGGATCACGACCCGCTGCCTGC
>JAJQCQ010000039.1 GCA_021202635.1 Lachnospiraceae bacterium
ATAGTGGATACACTCCCGCTGAAAAAGTCGAGTTAAATACAAAACGTTATACTAGAAAAAACTTCCGGCTGTCGGCACAGCCGACGGCCGCCGGAGATTTTATGGAACCGTTCTCCTTCTCACCGGCACTTTCGGAACATTATTCTGACATCATTGTGCGCAAAATACCCTTTTCGTCCGTCTCTGGTCAGACGGCACCCGCAGCTGATGCGCCGGACATTTTCACCCAGCCTGTCAATGAAACATACTCCATTTTATACGCCCCACTCCCGGATCACCTTGCTACCGTGGAGGAAATCGGTTATTCTTCTGTCCCAAAGCTTTTCACCGAAATCAATGTTGTCAGTCTGGAGGCCTCCGGTATTCTGCCTGCCCGCATTCAGTCTTTTTTAGAACTGTCCGGCCAGGGCGTGCTCATGGGGTTTCTTGATTCCGGCATTGATTACACCCATCCCGCGTTTCGAAACACAGACGGCACCAGCCGGATCCTGCGCCTCTGGGATCAGTCCGATCCACGCGGTAACCCACCTGCAGGATTCACTTACGGCACAGAGTTTACAAAAGAAATGATTGACCGGGCACTTTTTTCCGGAACAAAAGCCTTCGTTTCAGAAAATACTGCCACCGCTGCTTCCGATGCGCATCCCTTCGATACCGATACGGCTGCCGGTTTTGTCCCCTATCCGGATTCCCGCGGACATGGCACGGCAGTCGCCGGAATTGCCTGCGGCAGTCCTGACGCAGGTGAGGGCTTTACCGGTGCGGCACCCACGTGCAGCATCGCGTTTGTACGCCTCAAAAGCGCAAAACAATACCTGCGCACGTATTTCCGGATTCCGGAAAACGCCATTGCCTATCAGGAAAATGATCTGATGCTCGGCATACGCTATCTGATGGACTGTGCCGCACAGCTTAACATGCCGCTCGTAATCTGTATCTCACTCGGAACAAACCAGGGCGGACACACCGGACACACACCGTTCGAAGAACTGCTTGACGAAGTACTTCTCTCCCCCGGCGTCTGTGTAGTTTCCGGCACTGGTAATGAGGCCGGATTCGGTCATCACCATCGCGGTGTACTGCGTCAGAACGATGAATCAGCCGACGCTGAGCTTCTGATCGATCAGGAAACCAGAGGCTTTTCTCTTGAGTTCTGGGCCAGCTCCCCAGAGCTGTTCCGTCTGAGCTTCACCTCCCCGCCTGGCGAAACCATTTCCCTTCCCTGGCCGACAAATGATTTTTCCAGAGATTTTTCTTTTCTGCTGGAGACGAGCCGCATTTCTGTCACCTGGGCCGTCACAGAGCAGCCGGAACGCGCGCAGCTTATATTCATGCGGTTTTCGGATCCCACCCCGGGACTCTGGCACATTCAGGTCATGGGAACCGGCACGGCTGACCGCTTTTTTCATCTCTGGCTGCCCATTCACGGACTGGTCGATCCGCAGATTCGTTTTCTTGCACCGGACGCTGAGACTACTCTGGTCATTCCGTCCTGCGCCGCATCTCCTGTCACGGTAAGCACATGGAATGCATACGATAACAGCCTCTACCGGCACTCCGGGCGTGGATATACACGAGATGGCGGCCTGAAACCTGATTTTGCAGCACCCGGTGTATCTGTCACCTGTCCTGCGGTCGGCGGGAGCTACACTTCCATCACCGGTTCCTGCGCAGCCGCCGCACTCACGGCCGGGGCTGCCGCCCTGCTCTTTGAAGGCGGCTTACGCCAGAATCCGCCCCGGTATTTTTCCTCTGAAGAACTAAAAGAATTATTTTTTCACGGAATGCAGCGCCGCAATGACCTGACATACCCCAATCCAGGCTGGGGGAACGGCGAACTGAATCTTTACGGTATTTTTCAATCCTTTCAGTCACACTTTCCGGCGGATAACATATGATACACTGTAAATCAATTTTCGGAGGAAAACGAAATGAGCGACTTAGCGGCTACAAACTGCGGATGTGGATGTGACACCGGAACAAACAATTCCTTCCTGTGGATCATCGTCCTTCTCTTCCTTGGCTGCGGCAATGGATGCAATTCTTCCTGCGGCACTGACAACAATTGTCTGTGGATTATCATTCTCCTGTGCTTCTTTGGCGGATGCGGAAATTCTCCGTGCGGTATATGCGGCTGATCTGAGTACTATTGCGTAAATTGCGCCGACCGCGTCTGGCGTTAGCCAGAAATACTCCTTGCGCGGCCATGCGCATAAAAAAAACGGCAGTGGGTAACCCCACTGCCAACGCTTTATTCTTCTGCGTATATCTCTGTCAGATAATCGTCCAACGCTGTCGTGTCTACCGTATAAGTCGGAAGATCAACCGTCGTCGTACTGTCTGATATGTCGGAATAATTATAGACAGAAACACCGATCCACACCACAAGCAGAATACCCACCAGAGCCATCGCGGCCTTCGTCAGCATCCACTCCCGTTTTTCCTTCTTGACAATCTTTTTCACGTTCCGTTTTTGTTCTTTATGACGGTCAACTTTTTCCTGACTCATGTATCTCTCTCCTTTGCAAATACTGCATCCGAAGCAGGATCCCGGTTCAGACTGCCAAACCGCTCCCCGAATGCCACGCAAACCAGCATCCAGCCGGATGCGCATCTCACATCAGTATACACTATTTTGGAAAAAGTGCAACTATTTTTTGCCGCAAATAAATCGCGTAACTTTAAATCACTACGATGACACCGCCGTCATTGGCATACATTGTAGAAATGCCTGCCGTATCAAGAAAAATCACATCTTTGACCGGAATCCGTTTCGTGATCGCCTCCAGCACCATACGCCCGCGCTCCGGACAGTTGCAATGCGACAGCGCAAGTATCTTCTCCGCCGGGTTTTCCACCTGCTCTACAATATAATCCACCATCTTCACAAGAGCCTTATTGATCCCGCGCGCCTGGTCAAGCTGTATAATAGTTCCCTGCGGTGTCGCTCCCATAACCGGCTTGATCTTCAACGCGGACGCAAAAAACGCCTTAATATCGCTCAGACGGCCATTCTTGCGCAGAGTTTCCAGATTTTCCAGGACGAAATAGGTATTCTGTCCGTCGATATATGCCTCCACCGTCTCCACAAGCTCCTCAAACGGCATTCCCGCCGCCTCGCACTCCTGAATCTTCGCAGTAATCAGGGTTTCTCCAATCGATGCGGAACAGGAATTAAACACATGCACCTGCAATCCGGAGCCTTCTTCCTCCAGAAGGTCTCTTGCCAGCACTGCACTGTTGCATGAACCGCTCAATTCCGCTGACAAGGTCACGGCGTAGGCACGCTTCGTGGCCTTTTCAAACGCCTTTTTATAATAGTCCGGCGACGGACACGCAGACTTCGGACAGTTCGGACTCGCAGCAATCTTCTGCAGAAAATCAGCCTGATCAAAGCTGTCATCATCCACAAAGAAATAATCATCGACCTGCATCGTCAGCGGAGCCGCAATCACGCGTTCATCCGCTTTCATCGCTTCCGTGCGCTCTCCGCAGCTGTCCATTACAATCACATAATCCATAGCAAACCTCCTGTATCTACAGCCATTCGTGTCTGTCTTTCTATCTTATTTATTTATCTATTTATCTTTTTATCATTTTATCTGCTCATCTATCCGTCATCAAAGCTCACGCGTTTTTCATTCTTTCAAAACATGGTTTTCAAGTCTACATTATCATATCATATTCCTATCCTCTTGAAAAGAGGAAAT
>JAJQCQ010000078.1 GCA_021202635.1 Lachnospiraceae bacterium
CTACTTGGCGTGGCTTTTAGATTCATCTACTCTGGCTAGGGTGTGACCTGTAACAAATCATATTTAAATTTTCTCTGAAGTCATCCGTCAGTCATTTGCCCGCGAAAGCTCCACTTAATCCGCCAAACAATATAGCTAATGTATCAGCAAGCACACCGATCGGCATCTTTTTCCTCTCCTCTTCGTTCCAGTTTTATCTCTACCCTATTTTCATCCTTTTCTAGATTGCTGGCGTCAATCGCATACTCAATCTGCTCCGGTACGGTCACATGCAGCAGGATCTCTTTTTCCTTTCTGCTCACATTCACCCGGATCAGTCCTTTCACCGACTGATAGCTGAACGTGAAGGTATTCATGCTCTCCGGCAGGTACGGCCGGATGGTAACCCTGGCGAATCCCGGTTCTTCACAGAGAATTCCCGCAATGCCATTGTAATACCATTCAATGATGTGCCCCATCATATCATGGCAGTGGCTGCGCGGATTTGTCTCCCAATATTCCCCCAGAGTCGTCTCTCCATCCAGAATAAAAGCGTAATAGCTCGGATGCTCTTTTTTCAATATCAGCCGGCTGATCAGCTCATTCATCCCATTTTTCCGGGCAGACTGAATCACGTAGGGCAGCCCCACCTCGCCGCTGATAAACGCATCATCCCGTTCCAGCACATAGCGCAGAGCGCGCGCGACATCAGCCTCTTTGTCTTCCGGAACCAGTCCCCAGTAGAGTGGGAGCGCCTCAGCGGCCTGAGTCATAAACAGTTCATCCGGATGATCCCAGACCCGGTAGCACCAGAAACCCTGCTCCTCATTCCAGACCAGAAGCTTTTCGTTATAATTGTCCCGGATTTCCTGGCCATACGCAAGAAGTTCCTCGCGGTCTCTGGCGAAAGATCGCCTGTTCCCGGAACTGCTCTGTTGATGTTCCTGACCTGTACCCTGTTCCACAGCAACGGAAGACTCCGCTTTTTCCAGCACCTCCGCAAAATAAGCCAGCGTCATCACGTCCGCGTATAAAAAGGCCGTCTCCACATTTTCCTTCACAAGGTCATTGCGCGGATTGCCCCAATCTCCCAAACCATGATTGATAAAGCCATCTTCCGTGACCTTGGTCTTCAGATGGTTGAGATAACGCATTCCGGCGTCATAATTGTCTTCTATGATTTTCGGATCACCGTAAAACTGGTAATGCCAGTAAGTGCCCAGAATGCTGGTGCTCCCCCAGGCGATGATGTCATAAAAGCTCCCCATGCCCGGCACCGGAAGCACATTCGGAATATAGCAGGGACACTGCGCAGGCATCAGGCCGTCTCCCGGATAATAGCGCCCGCCCTGCATATCATAGAACCAATCGTCAGCCGTATGCTGCCCGACGCGCATATCCAGCAAAAATTTCTCCCACAGAAGGCGCCCGTCCTTCATGAACAAAATCGACGGCGCCATCAGATGGTTCGGCTCCTGCCAGGCGAAACGCTCGATGGTCGGACAGTCGGTGTGAACCCCCGCTGTCATGTTTGCTTCCACCGTTTTTTCAATCATGTCGTAGATCTTGTTATACCGCTCATCATCGCAGGTGAAAGAGCCATCCGTCTTCCAGGCACTGGTGAGGGCGTGCGCCACCAGATGGCGAATTTCGATTCCGCCCTGCGCCTGCACAGCTTCGGAAATCATTTCGTTATGCGCCACCGCACCGCCCGGAATCATCTCGACCGCCACGTACCGCCCCGCAAAATAGGTGAATTTCATCCGGAACCGCTCCCACTCTCCGTCAGGCCCTGCTCCCAGAATATACGTCTCGCAGCTGTCCAGATTCATCCAGTTTTTCGCCATCTGATCCACATCGCCGTCCGCGGCCAGCTTTTCCGCCGGATAAACATTCACAACATCTCCGGCGTGCCCCCTTACTTCTAATTCCAGAAGTCCGGACAGATTCTGCCCGAAATCGTAAATTTTCCGGCCATTTACTTCTCCCAGATAAACTCCCTCATAGCTGTGAATCACCTTCACCGGCGGATGCTCCTGAGGAATCATTTCTTTAAAGGAAGCTCCTCCGGTCGGTGCCTCTTCCTTAGGCACATAAGACGCTCGCTCCCATCCGGAAGCGTCAAAATCTGCGGTACACCAAAAGTCACCCGGTGCCAACCGCCCGTCCATCGTCTCAGAACCATACACATTGCTCATCACAATCGGGTGCTTTCGCACACGCCAGTCCTCATCCGCATACAGACACATCCGGGTGTCGTCCTCAAACATAAGATTCAGCTCCACCGCCAGCATCAATGACTTTCCGTAAGGCTGGTAGGGATTCGGGTTTGGCGGCATAAAAGGCGGGAAGGAAAACGTATAGTGCTCGTCCATCTTGATAAACCAGCCATTTCCGACCTCTGCGCCGATCACGTTCTCCCCGGTATGCAGATAATCCGTCACGTCAAATACCACATATTCGATCAGTTTTTTATAATCCGTCCATCCGGGATCCAGCTCATGGTCCCCGACCTTCTGACCATTTATCCAGAGCAGGAACTGCCCCAGCCCGCAGACCTTCGCCTCTGCCTTTTTCACCTTTTTATCCAGCACGAACAGACGGCGTGCATAAAAAGGCGCAGCCGTCTGGTTGGTAATCCATCTGCCAATATCGCTCATATTCCCTCTCCTTTCATCTTTTTGTTTTCTTAAAATATCTATCCGCAGATCTCATGATCCATCACAGTCCTGCAGTTCCACAAAAGATAAAGCGGCAGATTGATCAGTTCTTCATCTGCGCGGTAGTCTCGCAGGGATGTCCGTATGGCCAGCCCTGGCTCATACTTTGCGCAAAAAACCTTCAGGCTTTGCGCGTGAACAACCAGACCCGCTTTCGCTTCCACCGGAACGATGCGATTTCGATACTGAAAAATAAAATCCACTTCCGAGGTTGCTCCTTCGCTCCAGTAATAAATACTCTGCGCAATCTCTGCCGCCTGCAGCTCCTGCAAAACATATTGTTCCGTAAGGGAACCCATAAATTCACGGAATACCGCCTGCGAGTCAAGGATGATGTCCGGCTCAATCTCACAGGAAACGCGCAGAAGTCCGACATCCAGATAATAGATTTTAAAAGCTTTCAGATCCTCATAAGCTTTTAGCGGAATCCTTCCTCCGGATACCCGGCTTATCTTTCGAATCAGTCCGCTGTCCTTCAGCCAGAGTAGCGCATCCTCGTACTCTCTCGCACGCGCTCCCTCTCTGGCCAGCCCATAGACAAATTTCTTATTCTCCTTTGCCAGCTGAGAAGGAATGGAATCCCAGATATGATGAATCTTCGGCACCATATTTTCCGGCGCATGTTTTGAAAAGTCATTCTCATAGGCAAACAAAAGCTTCCTCTGCTCTTCGGAAACTACAGAAAAATCCTTCGAGCGAATCCACGCATTCACTACAGAAGGCATGCCGCCGATGATAAAATATTTTTTCAGGTAATCCAGATATTTTTCAGAAAATAAAGCAGGCATCTGCTCCGTGTAGTGTTCTCTGGTCCAGGAAAGCAGTTCATCCTCACCGTTTGCCAGCAGAAATTCCTCAAAGGACAACGGCCCGACAGAAATAAAATCCACCTTGCCAACCGGAAAGGATGTCCCCGCATGGAGTGTGATCCCCAGCAGGGAACCTGCACAGCAAATCGCATACTCAGGTGTTTCCTCCTGAAAATATTTTAAAGCCGTCAGCGCACGCGGTACTTCCTGCACCTCATCAAAAATCAGCAGAGTTTTCTCCGGATCAATTTTTTTTCCATGATACGCGCCAAGCAGCTCCAATATCCTTGACGGAACAATCGTCCCTTCAAAAATATCCGCTACCCGTCCCGGATTTTCAAAGTTGATATAACATACATCCGTAAAATAGTTTCTTCCAAGCTCCTTCATCAGCCAGGTCTTTCCCACCTGTCTTGCGCCAGTAAGAATGAGCGGTTTGCGAAGCTCACTTTCCTTCCATTTTACAAGCTTTTGAATCACATTCCGATACATATGCCGCCAATGCCTTTCCCTTTTACAGATTTGCTTATTCTCCTGATCCTCCTTATTCTACCCCGGGAATCACATTTTTTCAACCATAGTTTTTCAAAATATCACATTTTTCAAACCGCGGTTTACAAGATATTTCACATTTTTCAAACCGCGGTTTTTCATTGTACCAGCATTGCTTACGACAGCAGCGGCAGAACAGCATTTACCTGCCAGACCGAGACTGCATACATGACCGGAGGCAATGATTTCCTCCATCTGGACAGGGGCATTCAGTCCACAGCCACAATCAATCTGATTTGACTGCCAAATGCGCTTTCTCTATAGTCTGTCTCTGATTCTTACTTTAACTCAAGCGCCATGATCTCCAGTCCATCGCTCTTTCCTACTCTGAGCACGAGCTCATACTCTCCGGCCGGCATTGCTATTGACTCTTCCGTTGAACTAATTTGGTTCAGAATGTTTTCGCACTCTGTAGTATCCATCTGCTTCGGGCTGCCCGCAATCTCAACCGTTCCGGCAGATTTCCCGTTCATAAGTACCTCGACTACGCCGCTTCCGGCACAGGTCAGGCGGATACCAGTCCAATCCTTGTCACTCTTTACATAGCGGAATGTCATCTCATCGCCGTCGGAAATGTTCGTCAGCTTTTCAGCCGGAATTTGCTTCTCACCTAAGCTCTGCTTCTCGCTTCCGCATCCTGCAGCACCCGGCAGGTTCTCCGCGCATTTCTCCCCGCAATCAGCTCCCGGCTCCGTGCCTCCAGCATCCCCTGCTTCTTCCAGCCCAATGTATACGCTCCCCTTCAGGCCGCAGGCCTGGTAGCCCATGATGGTCTCTCCCGGACCGAAAGGCTCTCCTACGCCCTGTGAGGTCATCTTCACCTCCGGGATCGTTCCGTCCGGAAGGATGTTAATCTTTTCAATGCAGAGCCGCCGGTGCTCCTGCACGCCGCGGCTGCACCTGTGATAAAATACGTACCACTGCCCGTCAACACACTCGATGGAACCGTGATTATTCCAGCTCGCCGGATCACAGCCGTCATTGTCGATGATAATTCCCTGATAGGTAAAAGGACCCATTGGAGATTTTCCTGTGGAATACCCCAGTGCAGTCGGTTTGCCGCGCTCCATGTCCGCGTAGACATAGTAGTAGGTATCCCCGATTTTCCGCATGGAAGAGCCTTCATGGAAGAAATGCTCTTCTTCGGTCACCAGATCATTGACAATCTGTGTCTCATCGAAGGAAACCATATCCCGGTTCATCCGCACGCCATGAGAAAACAGCTGGCCCCAGTAAAAATAGGCCTCTCCGTCGTCGTCAATAAAAATCGCCGGATCAATCCCGCCGCAGGGGAGCTGCACCGGATTGGTAAACGGTCCCTCCGGCCTTTCCGATACAGCCACACCTTCACTGTCGTCCTGCATACAGAAATAAAGGTAATACGTTCCATCGCGGTACGCGCAGTCCGGTGCAAACAGCAGCGCCGGCTTCGGTCCGTCATCCTGTGTTTCGAATTTTTCCTTATCCTGCGACATGCTCTCCAGCATTTTCCGGATAAAGGGCGTCGGATGGCTCCAGTCAATCCCCGGATATTTCGGAGCGTCCGGGTCATTGAACCACGGAATCTCCTGTCCTTTTAGTGAAATGTCATGTACCGTCCAGTGCTTCATATCCGGCGTAGAGACCACATGATATTTGTCGCTGCAGTAAACGTCATCCCGGTCATCGTAGCTCCCATAGATGTAAAGCTTTCCGTCCGGCATCACATGCGCCTCACTGTCCGGCACATGATGCTGCAACGGTAAAATCGGATTTCGCTGATTTTTGAACTCCATATCCAAATACCTCCTGTAAATATTAATCTCCTATGTTTCCACTGTTAATTCCCAGCTTGTCCTCTTCCAGCGGCAGCCAGTCCAGCACCATCTTAATCGCACGATTCCAGAAATCCCACTCGTGAGCGCCTTCGCCCTCCACGTAGGTCACCGGAATATCCAGGCTTTTTAGAAGCTTTACAAATTCCCTGTTCGGTTCCAGCAGGGAATCACTCGTTCCGCAGGTGAGGTAAAGCGCCGGAATATCCGCCCCCTCTTTCACCAGCTGTTTCGCCAGCCAGGCAGGATTTTTGTCACTCTGAGCCATCTCATCCAGATTCCCGAATAGTTTTTCAGCAAAGGTTCTGCTCTCGATAAAGAAGGACACATCATCAGTGCGCTTCTCGATCCCTTCCGCGATCATTGCACTGGAAAGTCCTGCGACACAGCCAAAGGTCTCGTGGTATTTCAGTCCGTTGCGCAGCGCGCCGTATCCGCCCATAGACAGTCCGGCGATAAAGGTATCCTCACGCTTCCTTGAGAGCGGAAACATTTTCCGCGTGATCTCCACCATCTCCTTACCAATGAATTCTCCATAAAAATTGTGCTCTTCCGCACGGTCTACGTAGAAGCCATTCTCACCGGACGGCATCACCACCGCCAGATTCTTTTCCTCCGCCCAGCGCTGGATGTTCGTTCCGCTCACCCAGTCCGTATAATTGCCAAAGATCCCATGCAGCAGATAAAGTGTTTTAAATGGTTTCTCTCCCCGCTCAGGCATCCCCGGGAACGTGATCTTATCCACCGGCAGAATCACCTGAATCGGAACCGTTCGCATCAGAGATTGTGAAATAAAATTAACCTGTATCAGTGCCATATGATTATACCTCCGTCTCACTCATTTTTTTCATTTTAACATCATTAACCTGTTCTGTCTTCCTGTTTTTTTCATACTTTCTTTCATTTTCCTTATTTTTTGCTGTCTTTGTAAGCAATCGAGCCGAAGACGGCTTGCCGAGTCCTGCTGTTTTACACAAAAATTCCAGAGCTTGTCTGTCACAGGCAATGCGAAGATAAATATCATTGAGGCATCCAAAAGCATCGGGTTATCGCGTCATATTTTTCAAAAAAGAAAAAAAGTGGCGCGACAACTTGCGTTTCTCATTGAATAAGAGTATACTGGGAACAACAATCAAACAGGAAGGTCATGAAAATGCTGTTCAAACGTGAAAAATATCTGAAAAAAATTCGCCCCTTTTATGATGCCGAGGATATCATCAAGGTAATTACCGGCATTCGCCGATGTGGAAAGTCCAGCTTAATGCAAACCGTAGCGGAGGAATTGCTGGATCGTGGAGTTCATCCGGATAATATTATTTATCTTGATCTTGACAGTCGAAAATACAGGAAAATCAAAAACGCCGATCAGCTGGAAACATTAATTGAAAGTAAAATCAAAAACGATGCCTGCAACTACCTGTTCATTGATGAAGTGCAAAATGTGACTGGATTCGAAGAAGTGATCAATGCATTCCGCACGGACGGTGGATTCTCCATTTTCATTACCGGCTCCAATTCTTATCTGCTCAGCGGCGAACTGATTACCAAACTCACCGGTCGTTATCTGGAATTTGAACTGTTTACACTGAGCTATGACGAATACCTGCAGTTCAAGCAGTTTTATCAGAAAACTGTCAATCCAAACCCGGCAGTGGAGTTCAACCGCTATATTCTGGATGGAGGTTTTCCCAGAGCAGTTGCCATCGACGATGACCGGGCAAAGCAAGCTTACGTTACAGGAATCATTCAGGAAATATTTGAGAAAGACACCCGACGGCGGGTAAAAATTAAGGACACCGCGGCATTTGATGCGGTAAGAGATTATCTCATCAACAATTTCGGTGCAACCACCAGCATCAAAAGCCTGACAGAAGCGTTAGTGAAAAACGGTATCAGAATCACCAGAGCCACGGTATCCAAATATATTCAGGCCCTAATGGATGCTAAAATTCTTTATGAATGCAATCGTTTTGACATGAAGTCCAAAAAATCTCTGGCCGGCGCAAAAAAGTATTACCTGGCCGATCTGAGCCTGTATTTCTCCCGAAACACGGACAATCGGATCAACTACGGCCCTGTTCTTGAAAACATTGTCTATCTCTATGCCCGCAGTCTGGATTACGCCATCAGCGTAGGACGAATCGGTAAGCTGGAATGCGACTTCATTTTCCGGAGTCCTGCCGGAGACTATTCCTATATGCAGGTGGCCTACACAATATTGCTCAGCCGGGAAACAGAGGAGCGAGAATACCGCCCTCTTGAAGAAATCCGGGACAATTATACCAAATATGTGGGAACGACAGATTATGTGCTGCAAAAACGGAACGGCATTCGGCACATTAATCTGATTGACCACATGACAACATGCCAGGTATTTTAAGAACTATCTTTCAGCGGAAAGTACTCTCACTACTGGCTGTACTGTACTCTTCCATAATACGTTGTGTATAAAAAGGCTTCCGACCCACAAACGCGAATCGAAAGCCTTCTTTCATTCTTTTATCCGGCTATTTTGTTTTATCTCTCAGCCAGCACGCGGGTCAGATCAAGCCCCTGAAAGGAGTTCACACCCATATTCATTGAATACAGCGCCATCGCGATTTCTACCTGATTCTTCTTGAAATATTCTACCAATTTTCTCATAATTAATACCTCTCTTTCAAACATAACGATTGTTTCTTTTGCTTCGTTACGCTGCTGATGATACTATGTTTTTGCCCCCTGCAACAGGTCTGATATTGATTTGTTTTAAGGCGATATTGACATTTCCCTTTTCAGACTCTATAATGTCCGCATCGAATCCCTCGGATGACATACAACTTTGCTTCTTCTATTTTTCTGTAACTGTTCAGTACCTTCACAGTTACATTTTTCTTCCTACGCCCCAGCCGGGTGAGAGTTTAATTCATAGTAGAAGCAAAATAGACCTTCTCACCAGAAAGGAGACAGCAAAATTGCCTGCACCTTATTATGAATCCTTCCGGGAACCCCTGACATCCGGTTTCCGCATCACCTATGTGACAGCGCCGGGCGGTTATCATCCGCCCCACTGGCACGAAGAACTGGAGATCCTCTTTCATCTGAATGGAGAGAGCGACATTACTATAGACGGGAAAAAATATCAGCTCCACCCCAAGCACATGATTGTGGTGGACGCGCGCCAGGTACACAGTACCTTTTCACACGATCCGACTTCGATGTTTGTCTGTATTCACATTTCCAAATCCTATATGGAAAAATATGTTCCGGGGCTGGATCTGTATCAGTTCCGCTGCACTCCGGAGGACATCAGAGATGACAATTTTCAGGACTATCTGGATACCTGTATGCTTCTGCAGGATCTGACAAAGGCCTATATCCGGAATCCGTTGACGCTTGCCATGGAAACGGAAGGGTATGTGCTGCAGATTTTCGCGCGGCTGATTCAGCACTTTTCCCGTCCGCAGAGTACGCTGCCGGAAAATGCCAGCCTGCTGAACGCGGAACGGATTCGCACGGTCATCAGCTATGTGATCGCGCATTATAAAGAGCCGGTCAGCTTACAGGAAGCAGCCGACCAGCTCGGTTTCAGCAAAGAATATTTCTGCCGTTTTTTCAAAAAGGCAATGGGAATATCCTTTTTACAGTATGTAAATGAAGTCCGTGCCGCCCATATCTATCAGGATCTGGAAAATACGGATCTGCCGGTTGCGGAGATCATGGAGCAAAATGGATTCACCAACCAAAAGCTGTTTAACCGCACCTTTAAAAGTATCTACGGATGTACGCCATCCGCCGTAAAGCGGAAAGCTGCCGCAGCAGCTGACCGCACCTGAATAATTATTTTGCGCTGCAGATCGCCCGCTTCGCATCTTCTGCACGCGCAAATGGTCCCGGCAGCACATCGACGCCCCGGTGCTCTCCCAGATAGTCAGAGTCAAATGTAATCGGCGTTCCATCCGGATTTTCGTATTTCTGCTCCGGCTCAAACGCTTTGCCGAGTACATCGGTGTGAACCATTCTTCCCGTAAAGCCGTCCAGCATTTCATAAAGATTGGTCTCCAGGTAAAGTTCCCCGTCCTTCTCCACAAGCTCCACACGGATATCAGCGCGGTCATTCGCGACGATCCGGCCATCCTTCTCATGACGACTGGCCTTTGCCCCGCCAAGGTACACGTTGCCCTCCGACCACACCGGCAGGTGACCGAAATGAGCCGGTTCGCACTTTGCCATATCGGCGGGCTTTGTAAAGTCGAACTGCGCAATCCATTCCTCATACGTCGGATATTCCTCAAACATCCAGGTGCCGGCCGCGCGGTTTTCGCTGTCAGATCCGTCATCCGAATCATGCCGGGTAATCACATCCTCCGCCGGCCATTTCTGCACGAAAATATTGTTGTAGAAACGATCGTCGCCGTGAAGAATCGTCATGAAGCCCATGACCTCTGTGCGGTGCGGAATGTGGTACGGCGTGTAGCGCCAGCCTGTGCCATCTCCCACGCAGGTCAGTGCCCCGCAGATCAGATTATGCACCAGGGCAACCCCCTGGGTCGCAAAGCGCAGGGATGCGTCGGAAAGCAAAATATTGTTATCAATCAAAGTCGGTCCATGCCCAACCTCGACAAAAATATCCTGGGACATCATGCCGCCTTTCAGGCTTTTCGCAAACGACGGGCGCTGGTTGTCATGCAGCAGGTTCTGTGTCAGACGGGTTCCCTGAGCCTCCCAGTCACACCAGATTCCCATCGTGCAGTGATGGATGTGGTTGCGGCGCATAATGACATCAATCGCAGCGTGCATCTTGATGCCGGCAATCTCCGCCCCGCCCTGTTCCATCATATTATTAATATGGTGAATGTGATTGTCCTCAATAACACTGAATACGCCGCCCATACGGCCAATAATACCGCCCTGCTCACAGTGGTGGATATTGTTGCGGCGGATGATATGGCTGCCGACCTTTTCCTTTAGCCAGCCATGGTACTGTCCGCGGCAGACCGCGTCCCACTCCATCTGGGTCGGGCTTTTTACCTGCTTATAAGTAAAATAATGGTCATTATCCGGATCCAGATATTTACCCAGGGAGATACCCGCGCACTTACTATCGGAAATCTCGCAGTCCTCGATAATCCAGCCCTTGCTCCAGTGCGGTCCGATCATACCATCCTGATACGCGGCAGGAGGCGCCCAGGTGGTAGCGGCTTTATTGATCCGAAACCCACTGACCGTGATGTAGCCAACCCCGGTTTTCGACGGCATAAAACACTCCCGGCGAACATTGATCTCGATCGTTTCTTCGTTCGGGTTTTTTCCCTGAAAGTTTGCGAAAAGAACCGTCTCATCCGTTTCCCCGTCCTGCTCGGTGTACCACTTATAAATTGATTCCTCCGGCACCCAGCTGCATTCATAGACTTCGCCCTTGACACACTCCTCAAGAGATGTCGCCTCATACATGGCCTTACCGTTTAAATATACACAGCCCGTGTGCTTGTCTGCCTTCGCAAAATACCAGTCGCCGTAAACATGGGTCGTATACGGGTTATACGCGCCGAATACGCTGTTTTTTACCCGCGCCTTCCAGACCGTTCCTTCATATGCTTCCCAGCCGGTCAGCAGCTCCGCACCGGTAATCACTGCGCCCAGCGGCTCAGAGCTGCGATAGGTAATGCGCGCGTCTTCTGTTCCTGCATGAACCGGATCCACATACTCCCGGTACACGCCGGGCGCCACCACAACCTCATCTCCGGGCTGAGCGATCCTCGCGGCCTCATTGATGCGCTTAAAGGGCATCTGCTTCGTGCCATTGCCATCATGGCCTGCTTTTGCGTTCACGTAGATAATCATAGTCTTCCTCCTCTTATTCTTCTTTGATCCACCGAATCTGTTCCGTTGCACATACTGGATAATCCAGCTTCTGTAAATACGGTCGAAAAGAATCGTTCGCCAGCTTCATTTTTTCATATAATTCATTTTAATCAGGTACATCAGAAACCACCGGACTGTCAAAAATCTCGCATGGATCAATGTCAATGCAGCGATACGCATCCCTGTTTCCGCCGATATCCCAGGCGACAGTACCATTCAGCACTGTCAGTTTTTGTCTGAAAACACTTTCATCCTCCAGCACTTTAAAAACCCCGCCGCTTTTGATCAATGGCTTCACATCAAACTCTCTGACACTGCCATCATTCATATAAGCATAAACGATAAAATTTTTTCCTGCCACGGCCTGAAACACTTCCGGCGAAAAAAGTCTGAAATCCAGTCTGCTGTTCTCCATAGAATCACCGCCTTACTACATCAAAGGATTAATTCGGTTTAAAGGTTTATTATCTTTCGCAAGTTCCCGTATTCCGCATGAAAATGCGGCGGATTATGATCACTCCAATACATGGTTATTCTTATTCCATAAAACAAACTTATTTCTGGCATTTACATTCCTCTCTTTCCGTCAATCATTCCTGCCGGGATATTCCATTTATCCGGTGAATGCCCATCCGCATTGCCACCCAGATACCGACTGGCCTGCGTTGAAAACAGCTTATAATACAGTCCTTTCCTGGCCATCAGTTCCTCATGCCGCCCGGATTCCACCAGCCGCCCCTGGTCAAGCACCAGTATTTTCGTCGCCAGCGTGGCGCTTGAGAGACGATGTGACACGAAAAAGACCGTTTTATTCTCTCCCAGCCGCTCAAACTGGTTGAAAATCTCCTGTTCCGCCAGTGCATCCAGCGACGCGGTCGGCTCATCCAGAATCATCACATCCGAATCGGAGTAAAACGCACGCGCAACCGCAATTTTCTGCCACTGTCCGATGGACGGCTCAATGCCATCTGCTTCAAAATACCGCATCAGCGGCGTCTCATACCCTTCCGGGAATTTCTGAATAAACGCATCTGCCGTGCTGGAAACCGCAGCGGCGCGGATGGCCGCCTCATCCATCGGCCGATCTGCCCGTCCAAAGCTGATGTTTTCTGACACCTTAAAGGCATATTTTCCAAAATCCTGAAAAATCGCCCCGAACATGGCGTACACCTGATCCACGTCATACTCTCTCAGATCGCGCCCGTCTAACAGAATCTTCCCTTCGGTAGGGTCATACAGACGAGTCAGAAGCTTTAAAAGCGTAGTTTTTCCGGCTCCGTTCTGTCCAACCAGTACAATCGTCTCTCCGGGATCTGTGCGGAAGCTCAAATGATGAATGACATTCCGCCTGGTGCCAGGATACTGAAACGACACATCCTGAAACTCGATCGTGTGACCGGCATGCCGCTGTACCTGCGCCGGTTCCGGCAGACTGGGAATGATGTGACGCTCCTCATTCAGAAAGACAATCAGATTGTCGATAAAAAGGGTTCGCTCATAGATGGTTGATGTCGTTGTCACCAGTGTCGCCACACAGCTGGCAATAGACGTCAGCGCTCCGGTATACAAAGAATAATCTCCGATCCGCCCATTCCCGGTCGCAACCGTGTAGGCGATAAAGAAAAACAGCGCACAGTTCACAGCAGTCGTCACCAGCGTCGTCGCAATGCTCCAGATTCCCTCTTCTACGATCAGATGCTTCAGACCGCCAAAATATTTTTCAAAAACCCTTGCATAATTGAAAATAAACACATCCGACAGGTGGAACAGCCGCATCTCTTTGACGAGATCCTTATCCGTAAGTGTATCGGAATAATATGACATCTGTCTGCGCTCTCTGGAGTGATGAAACATATACTGAAAATTCTTTTTGCGGTAGGCAAAGGTGATAATCGCGCTCGGAAGCGACAGCAAAATCACCACCAACGGTGCGAACCAGGCAACCGCAGCCAGAATCACAATAAAGCTCACCGTAGAAATCAGTGTACTGACAATGGAAAAGGAAGAACTGATCACGCTGACAAGCCCCGAATCTGTCTCCCGACTCGCGTTCTCCAGTCTGGCATAAAACTCCGGCATATCAAAGGAAGCTACATCGATCTCTTTGGCCTTATCCATCATCTTCCTTTTGACGTGATTTGTCACAAGCTCACCGGAAAGCCTCGTTACCATGTTGCTGACACTGTTAATCACGCTGACCAGAAACATATAGCCAAACTGAAGCAGCATGGCCGGAAGCAGCTGTGCGGCCAGATCCGGAAGCGTCCGAATCTCTCCCGTCAGCACATCCGAAACCTCATTGAGCAGATTCGCGGAAATAAAAGCAGAGATCACCGGCGATACGCCATCGAAAAGCGCCATCCCAGCCATCAGCAAAAGAAGCGACCGCTTCGCTTCCCAGACCAGCCGAATGATATAAAACAGGCGGAAAAACGTATCATGCAGCACATGCTTCAAATAACGCGGCACATCTGCAAGCGTCCTCGGCTTCGGCTCCTTCAGTTGATCCATCATTCGCTCCCGGTCGCCAAATCCGGGCGGCGGGCCTCCATGCGGCATAGATGAAGTCCTCCCCATACATTATATAGTAAACGACATAAGTCGTTTTACTTTGCGCTCTCTTACGGTTCCCAACAATATTTTATGATTCACGTTTCAATGAAGTCACCAACCAATTTTTGTCCGATAGGGAATTTCAAAGAATTTTCCTATCGGATAAAATTAGAAACAATCACCATCAGAAACGGCATCACAAGCTCACACACGGTCAGGAAATACCCCGCCAGATCTCCATTGATTCCGCCGAAATATTTCATCGCCCGATGATAATACCATGCGAAAGTCCCCGCTGCTCCCAGCAGCGCCGCCGCCGCATAGACCGGCTGCAGCAAAAACATAATCAGTCCCACAAGCAGAATATAGCATACGCAGGTGGCCTGTATCACCCTTGTCTGCGCGTTTTTCGAAAAGCCGGCGACGGTACCTTTTGTCGAAGCTTTCGGAAACGTGACGACAGAAAACGCGCTCAGCGAACGGGATATCACAAAACAGCAGGCATACACACAGACTAGATCCCCCCTTACGGAATCCAATACCCCGTACAGCAGGAAAAAATATACAATCCCGCAGATAATGGCAAACGCCCCCGCGTGAGAATCCTTCAGAATTTCCAGTCGTTTTTCCATCGGTCGCCAGGAGCTCATGGCATCAGACGTATCCAAAAATCCATCCAGATGAATGCCGCCAGTCACCGTGACCGGGATTGCCATTAGAACCACATTCCGGAGTGCATCACGGACTCCCAGATACAAAGCGAGCCTGTCCCACCCGAAGCAGAGCAACCCAATGATCCCTCCAACCCACGGAAAGAAACACATGACATATTTCATATTTTCTTCCGACCAGTCACACTGCGCAGCCGGAAGCTTCGAATACATGGAAAACGCAATATTCAGGCTGTTCCAGCATCGTTTTAGAATTCGCATGCCATCTGGCCCTCCTCACTTAGCCTGTTTTCACCGTCACTGGGATCCCATACACCACTTCAGTAACCATATCCGCCTGTGCAGCCATCGCCTGATTCACCGCACCCAGATAAGAAAGATACCGCATCGTTTCCGCATCATATGACACGCCATCTGAAAAAACCTCGTTCGTCACCACAATCAGATGGCGCGCCTGCCGCCGCAGCGATTCAATGCCGCGCAGGATTGCTTCGACCGTGCCATCTCCTGCTCCATTTGGCTCAAACACCTCATTTGCCACCAGATTTGACATACATTCCAGCAATACGACATATTCAGTTTCCGGCCTCCTTTCGCCCGAAACTGTGCCTGTAGCCGTCGCTTCTTTCCTGCTCGTATCATGCAATGCTGTATCAAGCCATAAATACTCCAGCCCGGTATAGCACTCAATCGTCTCAAAATGCTTTTCCCAGCGAAGCCGCCTGTGGCGTTCCACTCTTCGCTTTCCATCTTCTCCATAGGGGATCATGGTAGCAATATAAACGCATCTTAACGAAGCCACACAGTAAGCATTTGCTTTTTTCTCCGCTCCTCTGTTTGAGTCAGGGCATACCTTTTCCTCACTATACCTATCGGCGAAAAGTCTGGATACACAATCTTCCGCATATGCGGATTTTCCGCTGCCGCTGCCGCCAGTCACTAAATGGAAAGTTGAATCCTTATTCTGTTCTTTCATCTACTGTAAAACCTCGATCTTGCATCTGTGTTTCTTTGAACCCTTCTGGCAACTGATTCCCACAGCCAGAATCCTGCCTGTAGTCAAAGGCTTCTCTCCCATCCTGCCCTGAAACCGCAGCGCATAATTCTTATCCCGGATCTGCTTAATCGCAGCTTCCGGAGTTCTGTCTACTTTTAATTCCAGGATCAGCCCGTCATCTTTTCCGTTTCTGGGATAAAAAATATAATCAACATATCCCTTTCCCGCCTGATCCTCCTGCTCAATCCGATACTGCCCCCTTGCAGCCAGATAAGCAAGCTTTACTGTAGAAGATAGTTCTGACTCATCCAGATAAATCTTGTGGGGCGATTCGGAATCGTGAATATAACCAAGTGCCTCTGCCACCGCGTCAGCATCCAGTGCCAATGTTCTCTCCAGGATTCGTCTCGATTCTCTCTCGAAATCACGCAGGTAATCATAGGATGCCTCTTTGACGATGGTGTTTTTGAATTCCTCCATCAGTTCTCTGTTCGGAATACTCACACAGCCATTTTCATAATTCAGAAAACCATAAACAAGCATGGCGGAAAATATTTCATTTTTTGTCTGCAATTCCATAGAAGAAGCCGCATACTCCTCGACATTTGCCGGAACTGCTTCTCCCTCTACCATTAGAGCCACATCTGTTTTTACCCCGGCAATATCATTTACAATGTATTTTTTCACCTCAGAATAAGGTCCCGAGCCGGTCCAGTAGCTTGCGATCCGATTGTTCGTAAGGGCGTAAACAACTGATCTGGGATTATATAGCTTCACACCATTCAATGTATGATAGCCATCATACCATTCCCTCAGATTTTCTCTTGTAAGGAGCGGTTCTTTCTCTCTATCCAGATACTTTTTATACAGAGCGTCCACTTCCTGGTCCGTAAAGCCAAAATACTCGCTGAATTTCGACTGAGTAGCTATCGTATATTCCAGAAAATTATTAATGGTAGAACCGCTTGAATACTTCGCAATCGGTAATATACCCGTCATATAGGTCATAGCCACGTATGCCTGATTCTTTATCAGTCCCGCAAGGAAATCAATAAACTCCTTTTGCTCGTTCTTTTTCAGAAAGTCCTTATGAAAAATACAGTCCCACTCATCAATCACAAATACAAACTTTTCGCCATTATATTCATTAAAAACCTCAGACAGAGCCTCCCAGACCGCTCCTTCCGGGTCAATATCCGCGTCAGGATATGCTTTCATCAAATCCTTAATCAGGCGTTTTTCAATTCTTTCAATATATTGTGCATAAGATTTACAGTTCCGCGGCATTTTACTGAAATCCATAAAGATGACCTGATACTGATTCCGGTAATCGCGATATTCAGGAATACCTGCTATCTGAAGATGATCGAATATATCTGATGAATCGGTCGCTTTCGAAAAAAAAGAAGCAATCATCTGAGCCATCATGGTCTTGCCAAATCTTCGTGGTCTGGTAATGCAGATATCCCTGTCAGCCTGATTAAAAAATGGAAACAAATCTTTTATAAGCAGACTCTTATCAACAAAATATTCGGATTGAGAAGCAATTCTGTAGTTTTCAACCGGTTCCAGGCTATTCAGAAAATATCCCATTATACCATCCCCCTGCTTTGCTCAAAAAGTAACTATTCAGAACATCACATTTCAATGCTGTTCTGAACTGTTACCTAAAAATACTTTCTCACCAGCTCCAGCACTTCCGCCAGCTCTTCCCTCGTATGCGCCGCTGAGAGGAACATGGCCTCAAACTGTGCGGGTGCGAGATAAACGCCGTTTGCCAGCATATAACGAAAATAATCTGCGTATTTTCCGGTATCGGATGTTTTTGCAGACTCGTAGTCATGCACCGGTTCAGAAGTAAAGAAGATACTGCCGAGCGACCCGCAGGAATTCACCTGAACCGGAGCGTTCATCTCTTTCGCGATCTGTTTTAAAGAGCCAAAGAACCACTGCCCTTTTTTATTCAGCTCTTCATAAATCTCCGGCTGTTCCTTCAAAATCGTAAGCTGCGCGAGACCGGCCGCCATGGCCACCGGATTGCCGCTTAAGGTTCCCGCCTGATAGACCGGACCGACCGGAGCTACCCGCTCCATAATCTCGCGCTTCCCGCCGTAAGCGCCGACTGGCATCCCCGCGCCAATGATTTTTCCATATGTCACCAGATCCGCATCCACGCCAAAATATCCCTGTGCGCCGGTAAAGCCAAGCCGAAAGCCGGTGATCACTTCATCAAAAATCAGCACCACACCGTATTTTGTGCAGAGGCTGCGCAGCCCCTCCAGAAATCCTGGAGCCTGGTTTTCCTGCTCTTTGGCAGTAACCGGCGGTACAACACCCATGTTCGCTCCGACCGGTTCTACGATCACAGCCGCAATTTCGTCCGGAAACGCTTCAAACAGCCGTTCCACGCTCGACAAATCATTGTAAATAGCGGACAGCGTATCCTTTGTACACCCCTGCGGCACACCCGCGCTGTCCGGTATCCCGGCAGTCATCACACCGGAGCCCGCCTGCACCAGCAAAGCGTCGGAATGCCCGTGATAGCATCCCATAAACTTCACAATCTTGTCCCGTCCGGTATAGCCGCGCGCCGCGCGGATCGCGCTCATCACTGCTTCCGTACCGGAATTCACCATACGCACCATATCCACATTGGGAATCGAGCCGCAGATCAGCTCCGCCATCTCCACTTCCCGCTTCGTCGCCGCGCCAAAGCTTAGTCCATCCGCACAGGCAGCGACCACCGCTTCCCGCACTCTCGGATCGTCATGCCCCAGAATCATTGGTCCCCAGGAACCAACGAAATCCAGATAGCGGTTTCCATCCTCATCAGTCATATACGCGCCGTGCGCAGAAGCGATCATCCGCGGCGTCTGCCCCACAGAACCAAACGCGCGCACCGGACTGTTCACACCGCCCGGAATCACCTTGCAGGCACGCTCAAATAATTCTTCTGATTTTGTCATTTTTATCACCTGTATTTTTTAACAATTCAGACCGCAGCGGAACGTAAATCTGCGGTCTGCTATTCTAAATAGTTCCTTTAATACATTTTCGTCAACCCGGAATTAACCGATTTTTCCTTCACGTATATAACGCGCGATCTCCTCTGCGAAATAGGTCAGATAGATATCACATCCCGCACGGAATGCGGAAATCGCTGTCTCACAGATAATCTTTTCTTCATCGATATAACCAAGCTGTGCGCCTGCCTTGATCATCGCATACTCACCGCTTACACTGTAGGACGCGATCGGAACATCCGTCACTTCTTTTATCTTCGCGACCATGTCAAGATAAGACATTGCCGGTTTTACCATAATAATATCCGCGCCCTCTTCTACATCAAGCAGCGCTTCCTTGATTCCCTCCCGGCTGTTGTGGTAATCCATCTGGTAGCTCCTGCGGTCGCCAAACGCCGGTGCACTCCCGGCCGCATCGCGGAATGGGCCGTAAAAAGCGGAAGCGTATTTCACCGCGTACGACATGATCGGCACATTCAGGTAGCCTTCCTCATCCAGCGCTGCGCGGATCGCCGCCACCCGGCCATCCATCATATCCGAAGGCGCAACCATGTCCGCGCCTGCCTTCGCGTGAGAGACTGCCGTTTTCGCGAGCAGTTCCAGCGTCCGGTCATTGTCCACATATCCCTGCGGAAACACAGGAGCCGCCGAATCACCCGCTGACGTCTTCGTACATCCGCAGAGCACACCGCAATGTCCATGCGAAGTATACTCACACATACATACATCCGTAATCAGATACATCCCCGGAAAATCGCGCTTCGCCTGGCGCAGCGCTTTCTGTACAATTCCATCCTCTGCATAGGCACCGCTGCCAACCTCATCCTTCCGATCCGGAATACCAAAAAACATCACACTCGAAACTCCGGCGTCAAGCAGCGATTGCAGCTTCTCCCCCATACGGTCTACACTGTATCGATACTGTCCCGGCATGGTGGGAATCTCTTCGCGAATCCCAGTGCCTTCCTTTACAAAAATCGGATAAATCAGAGACGACGCATCAACGCGTGTCTCTCGCACCATCTTGCGCAGCAGTTCATTGCCGCGCAGCCGCCTTGGGCGGATTGTCATATCCATTTTTTCCCTCACTTCTTTCATCGTTTGTCAAATAATGTCATAAAATTGTGATTGACTCTTTTTCTGATAAGATCAGCCTTTCAATCCGCGCGACTGACGATCCATATCCTCCACTACAATATCATAGATCTCTCCCAGCGACGCACAGTATTCCAGAACCTTCCACGGTTCATTTGTATGGAAATGGATCTTAATCAGCTCCTCATCACCAACCGCCAGAAGACAGTCTCCTTTAAAGTTTTCTGTGAAATAATCACTGATCACATCCTCATCCAGGTCTTCTCCCTCAATTAATAATTGCGTATCATACTTAAATTCCAACATAATAAGTCACTCCTTTTTCATATATTAATACCAGGCAAACCCTATTCCATAACGTTTATCTCACTATCTGCCTTTTTTATGATGCTGACACAGGATTCCCTCAAAGAAGGGATATCATTTGTTAATGTACTCCATACGGCGTTTAAATCAATTGAACCGTATGCATGAACATAAAAATTTCGCGTATCCTTTATTACTCTCCATGGTATATTTTTATACGCCGATTTAATTTCATCAGATAAAAGCCCTGCTAATTCCCCTATTTGGACAATACACATGCAACATGCGTCCTGATACATAGAGTTTTTCAAAAAAACATCATAGCTAATTTTATGATTAAAGCGACAGAAGGGTAAATCAATTCTACCCTTCCTACAATATGAACCATAAAAACTGAATATATTGCTGTAATTTTACTGTAT
>JAJQCQ010000077.1:0-66346 GCA_021202635.1 Lachnospiraceae bacterium
TATTATACCACAGGAAGCAAATAAAGTCGAGTTAATTTAAAAACATTGTACTAGTCTATGTCCTATTTTGAGGAAAGGTGAATGTGCGTCTTGATCGCTTCAAAGCTTTCGCGGCTGATTACATGCTCTATTTTGCAGGCATCCTCTGTAGCCGTCTTTTCGTCCACTCCAAGAGAGATCAGCCAGGATGAAATCCATTTATGACGCTCATAGATCTCCTCAGCGATCGCGCGTCCGGATTCGGTCAGGGTGATAAACCCGGCATCCGATACGATAATATGATTTTTCAGACGCAGATTCTTCATTGCAATGCTGACGCTGGATTTCTTAAAGCCGAGTTCTGTCGCGATGTCAACGGAACGAACGACCGGCAGGCGTTCACTCAGAATGAGAATCGTTTCAAGATAGTTTTCTGCGGATTCATTTGTTGCACTCATTTTGATACCTCACAATGTGTTTTACGGAATATATAGATTCAGTATACCATCAAATTGAAAAATCGTAAAGAAAAAACTGAAAAAATGGCTTGACGTCCTCAGAATGTTAGAGTATACTAACCCCGGATAGATAAAAGCGACGCTGGTAAGACGGATGGGTAGGGAAAAATGGTTCCTGCCCGTATGTGTGTGCCAGCTTCTTCCAGGCATGGAGTGTGTCAGGGATTGGAAAGGGGATTGAGAACGATGCCGTTGAGCATGGCAAAGACAGGAGAAGAAAACGTGATCAGAAGGATTGGCGGAAAGGAAGAGACCAGGCAGTTCCTTGAGGGTCTTGGGTTTGTCGTGGGCGGGATGGTTACCGTTATCTCTGAGGTGAGCGGCAATCTCATTGTGAATGTCAAAAATTCCCGTGTCGCGATTGGAAGAGAAATGGCAAATCATATTCTGGTTTAGCGCAAGGAGAAAAAAGGAGGATATTATGAAAACATTGAGAGAGGCTTCTGTTGGAGAGACGGTTATCGTTCAGAAGATATCCGGAGAAGGTCCTGTAAAGAGACGTATTATGGATATGGGCATCACGAAGGGTGTGGAAATCTTTGTCCGCAAAGTGGCGCCGCTCGGAGATCCGGTTGAGGTCACCGTGAGAGGATATGAGCTGTCACTTCGAAAAGAAGACGCACAGATGATTCAGGTTGGATAATTTTTGCTATTGAGTTAGCCTTGACGGATATTTATTAGAAGAGAAAGATTTACAGTAGCGGAATGAAATTGTGGTTAGAGAATTATAATAACTGGTTAGAATAATATAACAAAAATCAGAAAAAAATAATTGGTTAGAAAAAGAAAACTGACCGGTATTGGCTGCGTGTGATACTCATACCTGGTCGGTTCATAAAAAGAATGTCAATGGAAGAAGGAGAAGAAAATGGCGATTAAAATTGCACTTGCGGGTAATCCGAACTGTGGTAAGACCACATTGTTCAATGCCCTGACCGGCTCCAATCAGTATGTGGGGAACTGGCCCGGCGTAACGGTTGAGAAAAAGGGAGGAAAGCTGAAAGGCCAGAAGGATGTTGAAATCATGGATCTCCCTGGTATTTATTCCCTGTCTCCCTACACACTGGAGGAAGTGGTAGCGAGAAATTATATCATCAATGAGCACCCGGATGCGATCATTAATATCATCGATGGTACGAATATTGAGAGAAATCTTTACCTTTCTACGCAGGTGATTGAGCTGGGAATCCCGGTGATTATTGCCATCAATATGATGGACCTGGTGCAGAAGAATGGAGATACAATCAATACAAAGGCACTTTCGAAGAGTCTTGGCTGCGAAGTGGTTGAAATTTCGGCGATGAAAGGTACCGGAATCGATGAACTGTCGAAGAAGGCGGTTGCGGCGGCAAGATCAAAGAAAGCAGTCACACGTGTACATAAGTTTGCGAATGAAGTAGAGGATGCGATTGCGAAGGTAGAGGATAAGCTCGGCGGCAGCGTGGCGGATGCGCAGAAACGTTTCTTTGCGATCAAGCTGCTGGAGAAGGATTCCAAAATTGCAGAGAATCTGAAGAGTGTTCCGAATGTGTCTGCGGAAATAAAGGCGTTGGAGGATGCGTTCGATGACGATACTGAGAGTATCATTACGAGTGAGCGTTACGCGTATATTTCCTCGATGATTGATAAATGCGTAAAGAAAAAATCTGCAAAGGATAAGCTGACCGTATCAGATAAGATCGACCGTATCGTGACCAACCGGATTCTGGCACTGCCGATTTTTGCGCTGGTAATGTTCCTTGTTTACTACATTGCGATGTCGACGATCGGTGCGGCGGCGACGGACTGGACAAATGACAATCTCTTTGGCGACGGCTTCCATCTTCTTGGAATCGGCACGGCAGAATGGAGCGAGGCTGATGAAGAATACGCGGGCGCGACGGAGATAATCACCGGATTCACTGATTTCGCGGCAGAAGAAGGATATGATGTGGAAGCAATTGCAGAAGCCCTCGACGGGGAGGCTGAGGAGTACGATGCGGATGCCGCAGCGGAAGCTCTTTCCGAACTGATTGCGATGTTTGACGAATCTTCTGTGGCGGAGTATACGGTAGAGGATGAAGAAACACTGGAGGTATTCGACGCGGAGGCGACCTATGAAGACCTGACTGCGGCGGCTGAGGTATATGCGGCGTATGAGTATACCGCTCCGGAAATGGGAGACTATGGCATTTATGTTCCGAGTATCCCGATGCTTTTTGAAAGCCTGCTGAATGCACTGAACTGTGCGGACTGGCTTTCCGGACTGGTTCTTGATGGTATTGTAGCCGGTGTGGGCGCTGTGCTTGGATTTGTGCCGCAGATGCTTGTGCTGTTCCTTTTGCTGGCATTCCTGGAGTATTGCGGCTATATGGCACGGATCGCGTTTATCCTGGATCGGATTTTCCGCAGATTCGGCCTTTCCGGAAAATCCTTTATTCCGATGCTGGTCAGCATGGGATGCGGGGTGCCGGGAATTATGGCAAGCCGTACGATTGAAAATGAAAAAGACCGCCGGATGACAATCATGACGACCACCTTTATTCCCTGCGGGGCGAAGGTTCCATTTATCGCGATGGTAGCCGGCGCGCTCCTGGGTGGCAACCCACTGATCGCGACTGCGGCATATTTCATCGGTGTAGCAGCGGTGATCTGCTCCGGTATTATTCTGAAAAAGACGAAGATGTTTGCGGGCGACCCGGCTCCGTTTGTCATGGAGCTGCCGGCATACCATATGCCAAAGGTCAGCGCGGTACTGCGCAGTATGTGGGAACGTGGCTGGTCGTTCATCAAGAAAGCCGGTACGATTATCCTGCTCTCGACAATCGTAATCTGGTTCCTGACCTACTTTGGATTCGCAGAGGATGGTTTCCGGATGCTCTCTGAGGATGAGATTGACTATAGTATTCTGGCGGCACTCGGCGGAGCAATCTCCTGGATCTTTATTCCGCAGGGCTGGGGCAACTGGCAGGCGGCAGTGGCTTCCATCACCGGTCTTGTGGCAAAGGAGAACATCGTAGGCACGATGGGAATTCTTTATGCGGGCGGAGAAGGAACGGTATGGCAGAATATGCAGGCAGCGTTTGTGTCCGGTGGTTCTTCGACTGCGGCAGGGCTTTCCTTCCTGCTCTTCAACCTGCTGTGCGCGCCGTGCTTCGCGGCGATGGGCGCGATTAAGCGTGAGATGAACAATATCAAATGGTTCTGGTTTGCGATCGGTTATCAGTGTGGCTTTGCGTATCTGGTATCGCTGGTAGCATATCAGCTTGTCGGCCTGACAACAGGCGAATGCAGCTTTGGCGTCTTTACGATCGTGGCGATCGCGATTGTTGTTCTGTTTGTATACATGCTGGTTCGCCCGGATCCAAACAGAAAACACGTGAAAGTGGGAGCACCTGCCCGTGTATGATGACCGGAGAACAGGAAAAGCAGAAAGCAAATCGGGACAGAATTTTTCTAAACATATGAAACGGAAGGTGCAGGGCTTGCCCTGCACCTTCCTCAGAGCTGCCGATAACCGGAAAGAAGTGGAGGTGTGAATGATGGGAACAATCCTGGTAGGCGGAATTCTGGTCGTGATTGTAGCACTCATTATCAGAAGTATGATAAAGGATAAAAAGGCAGGAAAGTCCTTTCAGTGCGGCGGCGACTGCGGGCATTGTAAAGGGCATTGTAAATAACGGGACGCCTGATAAAAATTCGTTGAAAAAATTTAAAATTCCCTCTTGTTTTTTTTAGAAAAAAGTGTATAATTGCATGTGTTCGACACGAGAGTATTCGGAAGTATGGAAGTATAGCTCAGCTGGGATGAGCGTTCGCCTCACACGCGAAAGGTCAGGAGTTCGAGCCTCCTTACTTCCACTTATATGGGCTTGTAGCTCAGCTGGGAGAGCGTTCGGTTCGCATCCGAGAGGTCGAGGGTTCGAATCCCTTCAGGTCCATGTGAAAAGGCTTTGATCATGAGAATGGTCAAAGCCTTTTTTTGTCATGCGCACGGCCGCGCAGGGAATATTTCGGCTGGCGCCAGACGCGGGTCTGTGATACCGCTTTGGCACATATGGAAGACTTGTTTCTTATGATTTCCTTAACTCCGTTGACAGATGCCGGGGCTTATGTTATTGTCCAGGTGTACTAGTAAAGTTAGTACACCTGGAGGTGAAGCTATGATAGGGATTGACTTGCAGAATCGCCGTCCAATCTATGAACAGATTACGGAGCGATTTGAAACCCTGATTGTAAACGGTGTATTGGAGCCGGACAGTCAGATGCCTTCTGTGCGTTCCCTCGCGATGGAGCTCTCAATTAATCCAAATACGATACAGAAAGCCTATAGTATGCTGGAACAGAAAGGATATATTTATCCGGTAAAAGGCCGGGGGAATTTTGTGTCGGGAAATGGGGCTTTAATGAAACAGAAAAAACAGGAGAGTGTGTTTCAAAGCCTGAATGAACTGGTGCTTAAGGGGAAAGAGCTGGACATTGCGTGTGAGGATTTTCTGGAAAAAGCCAGGGAGTATTATGAACAGGGGGAGGCGGAAGCATGATTCAGATTGAAAAGGTGATGAAGCGCTTTGGCGATATCACTGCGCTCAATGGTGTAGATGCCGAGATAGGCGAGAACTGTATTTTTGGTCTGGTCGGCACGAACGGAGCCGGGAAAAGCACGCTGCTGCGGGTGATTGCCGGTGTATTAAAGGCGGATGAAGGGCAGGTTAAGATTGACGAGCGTCCGGTGTGGGAGAATGTGCAGGCAAAGGAAAGGGTCTGCTTTATCCCGGATACGGCGATGTTTTTTCCAAATGCGTCCGCAGAGGTGATGCGGGATTATTACCGGATTGTTTATCCAAAGTTTGACGCGGGACGGTTTGACGAACTGCTGAGGAAATTTGAGCTGGACCCGAAGCGAAAGCTTTCGACCTTCTCAAAGGGGATGAAAAAACAGGTATCGGTGCTGCTCGGAATCTGCGCGAATACCCAGTATCTGCTTTGTGATGAGACCTTTGACGGACTGGATCCGGTGATGCGCCAGACGGTCAAAAGTCTGTTTGCATCGGAACTCTTAAGCCGGAAGTTTACACCGGTGATTGCCTCGCACAGTCTGCGCGAGATTGAGGATATCTGCGACTATGTCGGGCTGCTGCACCGGGGCGGGATTCTGTTCGCAAAGGATCTTGATGAGATGAAGCTGGGGATCCATAAGATACAGTGTGTGATTCCGGACGCGGCGGAGGAAGAGGCACTGCTTCGGGAGCTTACCGTACTGCAGAAAGAAAAGCGGGGGTCGCTGCTTACGATTGTAGTGCGTGGAAGCTATGATGAGATTGACTGGAAGATTCAGGCGCGGCAGCCGCTGTTCTCAGAGATTCTGCCGCTGACGCTTGAGGAAATATTTATCAGTGAAACGGAGGTGGCGGGTTATGACATCAAAAATCTCGTTTTCTAAACTGGTACGCGGGGAAATGCGGCAGATGAACTGGCTGACGGCGGTGCAGATGGTGGTTTTTGTTCTCTTTTTACCGTTTCGGGCATTAATGTCGATGGCCATTCGTCAGAATGAGCTGATGCGCGAAGGGGAGACAGCCTATAGTGCGGTGGAACAGTTCAGCCGTCATGTGGGTCTGGGACATGCGGAGAATACCTGTCTGATTCTGATCTGCGGCGCAGTGTGCGCGCTGACGACTTTTGCGTATCTGCAGTCACAGGTGAAACAGGATTTTTACCACAGTCTGTCCCTGAAGCGGGAGGAGCTTTTTGGTGTAAAATATTTAAGCAGTGCGATGACGTTTGTAGTTGCCTATCTGACCGGACAGGTGCTGACGATTCTGGTGGGCCTGTTTTACCAGGCACTGACCGGACAGATTGCATTCGAGATCGCGCTTGCGAGTGTGCAGGGCATTCTCTTTTATCTGTGTAGCTATTCGACAACGCTGACAGCGATGATGCTGGCCGGAAATTTTCTGACAACATTTCTGGCAATTGGGGCATTTGGCGCTTATCTGCCAATGCTGATGCTGCTGAAAGAATCATTAGAAAGCGTATTTTTGAATACAAAGGTGGAAAGTCTCTTTTCCCGCGCCTCCCAGTTTCGGTTCACGTCTCCATGGGCGTGGTGCCTGTATTCTGGATCCCGCGCGGGAACTGTGAATCATCTGACAGGGGCGGAAAAGCTGCCGACCGCGGGAGACCTCTGCCAGATCATCGCGATTACCGCGGTGCTGACGCTGGCGGCGCTGGCGCTTTACCGCGCGCGGAAAACGGAGGCTGCCGGCTCTGCGCTTGCGTTTCCCATCCTCGAGCCGGTCATTAAAGTGATGGTCACCGTTCCGGTTTCTCTGGTAGCGGGACTGATCGCCTATGAGCTGACGCAGGCAGTGTTCTTTGAAGTAATGTTTATCCTGCTGTTTGGCGCTCTCTCCTGTGTGATCATTGAGTTTATTTACCGGATGGATATTCGTCAGGTGCTTGCCCACAAATGGCAGTTTGCGGTTTCTATTATTATCGGCTGCGCGATTTTCTTTGCCTATCGCTACGATTTGATGGGATTTAACACCTATCTTCCGGTACAGGATGAGATCGCGGCAATGTCTGTTTCCTCACCTGATTTCTCTTCCTATATTGCTTATGGCGACAATGGAGAAATTGTTTATTCCACATCTTATCGGGAGCGCCTGGATCAGGTTGAATGGGAAGAGTTTGGCAGAATTTATGAGTTGGCTGAGGATGGAGTGGAAAACGTAAAAGAATATGGCCTTTCGGATGCCGTCTATGACCAGAATGTGAATGGCGTATATATCAAGTATCATCTTAAGAGCGGGAAAGAGGTATACCGGTATTATCAGATCAGCAGGGAGCTTTATTGTGAAGTGATGAATGAGCTGTTTCAGGATGAAGACTTCAGGGAACCGTATTTCCCGATTTGTACATGGGATGAGGAAACCCTGAAGAGGATTTCAGGCGTCTGGGTCTATCTGTGTGGATATAATGAAGAAACACTGCTCAAGACGGATAAGGATACGGTGAATGACACCAGAACGGAAGAAGACCTGGAGGCAGAAAGTGAATTCACAGATGAGAGTGAGGCAGAAGAACTTTCAGACACAACAGAGGACGTGGATGAGGAAGGGTGGTATTATGTGGAGTCTTACAGTGTGCTTGACATTACCGTGCCTTTATCCAGACTTTCGGAGCTGGTGGAAGCGTACCGGGTGGATTTGAAGGAGGTTTCGTTCGAAGATCTCTATTACAGCGATGATAACAGTTATATTTATTTTTATCTGGACAGTACCTATCGGAGCGATGATTATCCGGTCAATGCGAAGTTTACCAATACCATGGCGCTGCTGAGGGAGATTTATCAGGAGCAGCAGGGGTGAATGGACAGAGACTGCTGTAAGAAGCGGAATGCCAGAGAAGAAGGAGGGAGGCGTATGTGCGTCTTCCTTTTTTGCGAACACAGGAAGGAGCACGTAAATGAAATTGGCGGGAGTTAAGCCGTAGATATCATAAAAGGAATGCAATGTCGGAGGTTGACAGTGTTTTATGAAAATGGTAACATATGGATTCGGAAAGGCAGACTGTCTTTTTCAGTGAATACAGGACTAAAATTGTTATGAAACGTGTGGTGTAAAAGCCAGGGAGAGAAAAACATGTGGAAATTACTGAAATATCTGAAGGAATACCGTAAGGAATCCATCTGCGCACCGCTGTTCAAGCTGCTGGAGGCATCGTTTGAACTTCTGGTTCCTCTGGTAATGGCCAGGATTATTGATGTAGGGATTAAAAATCAGGATACGGCATACATTCTGCGTATGTGTCTGCTGATGGTGGCGCTGGGCGTGGTCGGGCTGGCCTGCTCGGTTACGGCACAGTATTTTTCTGCAAAGGCGGCGGTGGGATTTTCCGCGAAGCTGCGGGAGGTGCTCTTTGCACATATTCAGGTGCTCTCGTTTACGGAGATGGATGACATCGGCACATCCACGCTGATTACCAGGATGACGAGCGATATCAATCAGGTGCAGTCCGGTGTGAATTTGTTTCTTCGCCTGTTCATGCGTTCTCCGTTTATTGTGTTTGGTGCGATGATTATGGCATTCACCATCGACGCGAAGGCGGCGCTGGTGTTTGTGGTTGTGATTCCGGTTCTCTGTGTGATTGTGTTTGGTATTATGCTGATCAGTATTCCGATGTACCGGCGGGTACAGGAGCGGCTGGACAGAGTTGTGCGCCTGACGCGGGAGAATCTCCTCGGCGTGCGTGTGATCCGCGCCTTTTGCCGGGAATCGCAGGAAATCCGGGATTTTGATGAAAAAAATGATGCGCTGGTTAAGGTGCAGCTTTTATCCGGTCGTATTTCCGCACTGATGAATCCGATGACCTATGTGGTGGTTAATGTCGGGCTGATTGCGCTGCTTTACGTCGGTGCATCGCGCGTGGATGCCGGAATTATTACGCAGGGAAGTGTGGTCGCGCTGGTCAATTATATGTCGCAGATTCTGGTGGAACTGGTCAAGCTGGCGAACCTGATTATTACCGTGACGAAGGCGATTGCCTGTGGCAACCGGATTCAGACGGTGCTGGAGGTACCGGTGGGGATGGAGTCTGCCCTGGATGCTTCCTCTTTGAAGGATCAAACGGATGGAATCTACGCAGAATCCCGTTCGGAGGCTGCCGCGGTTTCTTTCGATCACGTGGTGTTCCGCTATCGCGGCGCCGGGGCTGACGCCCTGGATGATCTGACCTTTACCGCGAAGCGCGGGGAGACGATCGGCATCATCGGCGGTACGGGTTCCGGGAAAACCTCGCTGGTCAGCCTGATTCCGCGTTTTTATGATGTGAGCGCGGGCTGTGTGCGGGTCAACGGACGGGATGTACGTGAGTATGTGCCGGATGAGCTGCGGCGGAAGGTCGGCATTGTGATGCAAAAACCGGTTCTCTTTAAGGGAACGATCCGCAGCAACCTGCTCTGGGGCAATGAAGACGCGACGGATGAGGAGCTGATCGAGGCGATCCGGGCGGCGCAGGCGGAGGATGTGCTGCGTGCGCATGGAAAGGAAACCGGCCATACAGCCGGGCAGAAGGGCGCGTCGGTGACGGAGGAAGAACTGCTTAGGGAAAGTCTGGACGCTCCCGTGGAGCAGGAGGGACGTAACTTTTCCGGCGGACAAAAGCAGCGGCTGACGATTGCCCGTGCGCTTGTGCGCCATCCGGAAATACTGATTCTGGACGACAGCGCGTCTGCACTGGATTTTGCGACGGATGCGCGGCTGCGTGCCGCGATCCGGGATCTGAATCGCAAAACATCTGCAGAAAGAACCGGCCATAACAGCAGTCAGGCGGTTTCAGAAAAAGCAGCTGATACAGCCGGCAGCATGACGGTTTTTATTGTATCCCAGCGTACTTCTTCCATCGCGCATGCGGATAAGATTATCGTGCTGGAGGATGGACGGGTGGCAGGGATTGGTACGCATAAAGACCTTCTGGAGACCTGTGCGGTTTACCGGGAAACGCATTATTCTCATTTCCCGAAAGCGGAGGAAGACGGCAAGCCGGGGAAGGAAAAGACTGCATCTGTTTCCGGGGCAGGGCGCATATCCGGACGGGAGTCAGAGCAGAATGCCGGAAGCTGTGGGAAGGAGGTGCTCGCATGAAAAAGAAGAGCGGACAAAAAGAGATTCTGATGCGGGTCCTTACGTGCATCCGGCCGCATGCGGTGCTGGTGCTGCTTTCTCTTATGATGGCGGTGCTTTCGGTGGTACTGACTCTCTATCTGCCGGTACTGACCGGTCAGATTGTCGATAATGTGATCGGTCCGGGCGAGGTGGATTTTGCGGCGATCTTTGCTATTATGCGCAAAATGGCTGTCGCGATTTTTGTTACGGCGCTTGCTCAGTGGCTGATGAATATTTTTAACAACCGGATTGTCTACCGCGTGTCGAGTGAGGTGCGCGAACAGGCATTTCGCAAGATTGAGATTTTACCGCTGCAATATCTGGATACTCATTCATCCGGTGAGATGGTCAGCCGTGTGATCGCGGATGTGGATCAGTTTTCCGACGGACTTCTGATGGGCTTTACACAGCTGTTTACCGGTGTGGTGACGATTCTGGGAACGCTGTTTTTCATGCTTTCCGTGAACATACGGATTACACTGGTCGTAGTGCTGCTGACGCCGGTGTCGCTGCTGGTGGCGAACTTCATCGCGAAGAGGACTTACTCGATGTTCCGAAAGCAGTCGGAGACACGTGGGGAGCAGACGGCGCTGATTGACGAGATGATCGGCAATCAGAAGGTTGTGCAGGCTTATGGCCAGGAAGCGCACGTGCAGGAGCAGTTTAATGAGGTGAATCAGCGGCTTTCCAATTATTCGCTGCGTGCAATTTTCTTTTCCTCTCTGACCAACCCCTGTACGCGGTTTGTCAACAGTCTCGTATATACCGGAGTCGGTCTGACGGGTGCGCTCTCGGTAGTCGGAGGCCTCATGACGGTGGGGCAGCTTTCGGCATTTTTATCCTACGCGAACCAGTATACCAAGCCATTTAACGAAATCTCTGGCGTGGTGACGGAGCTGCAGAATGCGCTGGCCTGCGCAGGGCGGATTTTCGAACTGATTGATGCGGAGGCGGAAGTGTCCGATGAGGGCGCGGATGAGGTGCTCCCGCGGGATCCGGGCGCGGTCACGCTGAAACAGGTAAGCTTTTCTTACACGAAAAGAACGCCTCTGATTGAGAATTTTAACCTCTCTGTCCGGCCGGGACAGCGTGTTGCGATTGTTGGTCCGACCGGCTGTGGAAAAACGACGCTGATCAACCTGCTGATGCGATTTTATGATGTGGACGACGGAAGCATTGCCATTGAAGGAAAAGACATTCGCCGCCTGAAAAGGAAGAATCTGCGCGGGGCATATGGAATGGTGCTTCAGGATACCTGGCTGCGCGCCGGGACGATCCGGGAAAATATTTCCATGGGGCGTCCGGACGCCACGGAGGAGGAGATCATCCAGGCTGCGAAGGATTCACACGCACACAGCTTTATCCGCAGGCTCCCGCAGGGGTATGATACGGTAATTGGCGAAAATGGCGGGAATCTTTCCCAGGGACAGAAGCAGCTGCTGTGCATCGCGCGTGTAATGCTTACTCTGCCGCCGATGCTGATCCTGGATGAGGCGACCTCGTCCATTGATACCCGTACCGAGATCCGTATTCAGCAGGCATTCCAGAAAATGATGCAGGGCCGGACCAGTTTTATTGTAGCACACCGCCTTTCGACGATACAAAATGCGGACGTGATTCTTGTAATGCGGGATGGGAGCGTGATTGAGCAGGGGACGCACCGGGAGCTGCTGGAAAAGGGCGGGTTCTACGCGGAGCTGTATAACAGTCAGTTCGTGATGCCGGAATAAAAAACGGAAGGATATTCAGATTTTATTAAGCTTTTTGCACGCGATTTTTCTTGAAATATCGGGGAAAATCTATTACCATAAGGAGTGAAAAAGAGAATCTGATAACCACGACAGCAAAGAAAAGGACGACATCGGAATATGAATGAGGAGGGAGGCCAAAAGTTATGGAAATTGGGATGCAGGCTCTGCTGTGGCTTGCTGTATTGGTGATTTTTCTGACAATTGAGGCTATTACTCTGGGACTGACGACGATCTGGTTTGCCGGAGGCGCACTGGCGGGGTTTGTTCTGGCGATTCTACAGATGAATCCAGGCGTACAGGTCGCCGCGTTCTGCGTGGTATCGGTGCTGCTGCTAATCTTTACCAGACCCGCAGCGGCTCGCTGGCTGAACCGCGATCGGGTGAAGACGAACGCACAGAGCCTGGTTGGAGAGATGGCGGTCGTCACAGAGCGTATCGATAATCTTGCCGGGTCCGGACAGGTGCAGGTACATGGACAGTACTGGACGGCACGGTCTGCGGACCAGTCCCTGGTCATCGAAAAGGAGAAAAATGTAAAAATTGAAGAGATCAGCGGAGTGAAGCTGATCGTGAAGGAGGCATGAGCTATGAATATGAGTGTCAATGCAAGCAACAGCTGGTTTAGTTTCGGAACGGTATTAGTGATTGTTTTGATTTTAGTAGCGCTTTGGATTCTGGCATCCTGTATTAAAGTGGTGCCGCAGGCGCAGGCGTTTGTTTTGGAACGTCTCGGCGGGTATCAGTCGACCTGGGACGTTGGACTGCATTTTAAGGTTCCGTTTATCGATCGTGTAGCAAAACGCGTGAATTTAAAGGAGCAGGTGGTGGATTTTGCCCCGCAGCCGGTGATTACAAAGGATAATGTTACGATGCAGATTGATACGGTGGTCTTTTTCCAGATCACAGACCCGAAGCTTTATACCTATGGTGTGGAGAACCCGATTATGGCGATCGAGAACCTGACGGCGACGACTCTGCGAAACATCATCGGAGATATGGAGCTGGATCAGACGCTTACTTCCCGCGAGGTGATTAACACTTCCATGCGCGCGACGCTGGATGTGGCAACAGATCCCTGGGGGATCAAAGTAAACCGGGTTGAGCTGAAGAATATTCTGCCTCCGTCACAGATCATTGACGCGATGGAGAAGCAGATGAAGGCAGAGCGTGAACGCCGGGAAGCGATTTTGAAGGCAGAGGGAGAGAAAAAGTCATCGATCCTCGTGGCAGAAGGACACAAGCAGTCCGCGATCCTGGATGCGGAGGCGGAGAAGCAGGCGGCGATTCTGCATGCAGAAGCACAGAAGGAAAAGATGATCCGCGAGGCGGAAGGTGAGGCGGAAGCGATCCTGAAGGTCAATCAGGCAAAAGCGGAGGGAATTAAGCTGATTCGCGAGGCGGAAGCCGATCAGGCAGTACTGACACTGAAGAGCTTTGAGACACTGGAGAAGGTGGCGGACGGCCAGTCCACGAAGATTATTATCCCGTCCGAATTGCAGAACGTTGCCGGACTGGTAAAGGCAGTCGCAGAAGTGGCAAAGGATTGAGCATGGTTTCAGAACGTGACAGGCTTTGGAAAAGAGGATGGATTTTATGAATTTAAAAGGCAGAAGCTTTCTGACATTGAAAGATTTTACCCCGGAGGAGATCGGTTATCTGCTGGATCTCGCCGCAGATTTAAAAGCAAAAAAGAAAGCAGGCGTTTTAGAGACGCCGTTAACTGGAAAGAACATTGCGCTGATTTTTGAAAAGACCAGCACGCGTACCCGCTGTTCCTTTGAGGTGGCTTCGCACGACCTGGGGGCGCATGTGACTTATCTTGATCCAAGCGGGTCGCAGATTGGGAAAAAGGAAAGCATTCGCGACACGGCCCGTGTGCTGGGCAGAATGTTCGACGGCATTGAATACCGCGGCTACGGGCAGAGCATCGTAGAGGAGCTGGCGAAATATTCTGGTGTTCCGGTCTGGAATGGTCTGACAAATGAATATCATCCGACGCAGATGCTGGCGGATCTTCTCACTGTGCGGGAACATCTCGGTTCCTTAAAGGGCAAAAAGCTCGCTTATTTTGGTGATGCGCGATATAATATGGGAAATTCTCTGATGATCGCCTGTGCAAAGATGGGGATGCATTTTACCGCATGCACGGCAAAGGCCTACTTTCCGGAACAGAAGCTGGTAGAGCTCTGTCAGACGTATGCGTCCGAGAGCGGCGGCTCTATTACTCTGACGGATTCTGTGGAGAAGGGCGCGACGAATGCAGATGTCGTTTACACGGACGTGTGGGTGTCAATGGGAGAGCCGGATGAGGTCTGGGCAGAGCGCATCGATGCGCTTCTGCCATACCAGGTGAATGCGAAGGTGATGTCTCTGGCAAAGGACAGTGCCATCTTTATGCACTGCCTGCCGGCATTCCATGACCTGGAGACGAAGATTGGCCGTGAAGTCTACGAAAAATTTGGTCTCAAAGAGATGGAAGTAACAGATGAGGTCTTTGAGTCCGCCCAGTCGGTTGTTTTTGATGAGGCGGAGAATCGCATGCATACCATCAAGGCTGTGATTGCAGCGACTCTGGCTGGCTGCTGAACGGGAGCAAAATGAAAGAATTAAAAGGCAGGAAGAAACGAAAATTGAAGGAATCCGACGCTCGTATCGCGGAATGGTTCTGCAGTATTACGGCGCTTCTGACGGCGATTCTGTGTGTGCTGTTTGTCGGTGGAGTCCTGCGTAATTTCTGGGTGCTTGATTTCATTTTTGTGATCGGTATCCTGATGAACCTGTCGCTTATTCTGGTCTCTGTGATTCGAAAAAAATCTCTGACTGGAGGCATTGGTGTACTGATGCTGTTAGCAGAAGCAACGGCACTTGTATACTTTATCATGTAGGAAGAAAAATGAAAACAACGATTTTATCTATGCTGAGCGATAAGGACAGCTACGTATCCGGGCAGGCACTCTGCGAGAAGCTGCAGGTGTCCCGCACGGCAGTGTGGAAGATCATGAATCAGCTGCGCGAGGAAGGATATGAAATTGAGTCGGTACCGAGCAAAGGCTACCGGATCACAAAGCGTCCGGATCGGATCACAGCAGAGGAAATTATCAGCCGCCTGCATTCTGACTGGGCGGCAAGACAGGTGTATTATTATGAGTCGATTGATTCGACGAATAATGAGGCAAAACGTCTGGCAGAGGAAGGCGCTGCCGCAGGTACGCTCGTGGTAGCGGAGGAGCAGGTGCAGGGCAAGGGCCGCCGGGGCAGAAGCTGGGTGACGCCTGCCCGGACTGCAATCGCGATGAGTCTTCTGCTTCGCCCGGGACAGTCTGAAAATGTGCGTCTGCAGCCGGCTCATGCGCCGATGCTGACTCTGGTCATGGGGATGGCGGTTGCGGCTGCGTGCCGGGAAGTATGTGACGTAGAGGTCGGCATCAAATGGCCGAATGATGTGGTGGCGGACGGAAAGAAGATCTGCGGCATTCTTACAGAAATGAGCTGCGAGATGGATTACATTAATTATGTTGTCATCGGAATTGGCATTAATACCGGGGTAGAGCAGTTTCCGCCGGAGCTTTCCAGGACAGCGGTATCCTTGCATACTCTGATGGGACACAGACCGGATCGGGCGAAATTGATTGATGTCTGCATGGAGAAGTTTGAACAGTACTATGACCTGTTTATGGGTACACAGGATTTTACATATTTGCAGGAAGAGTATAATGCTCTTTTGCTTGGCAGGGGAGACCGTGTACGCGTGTTATCGCCGGGGCGGGAGTTTGAGGGAATTTCCTGTGGAATTGACGACCGGGGCGAGCTGCTGGTACGCCGGGAAGACGGAACGCTGGAGAAAATCTTTGCGGGTGAAGTATCGGTCAGAGGAATCTACGGGTATGTATAAACGAACCGGATTGCAAAGCAAACCTGCATGGATGAAATGAACGGTTATGATACAAAAGCAAACGACAATTCAGTACGGGAGGCGTATAGGTGTGAAGGAGGAGAAGAAGACCGGACTGTCATCCGCTCCTGTGGTACTTTGCGGAGCGAGCGCATATGAACAGAAATACTATCTGAATGAGAGTTTTCAGAATCTGCCGGAGTCAATAAAAGAAGAGCTTCAGGTTATGTGTGTTCTCTATACAGAGGATATCGGAGGCGTTTTTCTGCTGGAATTTGATGAAGAAGGTACACTGCAGTTTTGTACCGAGGCGAAGGAAGATGATTACTCCTATGATGAGATCGGGAGCGTTCTTAAAATTAAGGAGCTGCGGCGCACGAAAGAGGACTTGCTTCGCTCGCTCGAATTATACTATAAAGTTTTAACCGGAAAAATAAAGCTGGAAGACAGTGTGGATCCTTCATAAATATCAAACGGATTTGCCGGATCGCGATGCTCCTGCGGTTTAAGCACGATTAAGACTGTAAGCAGAAGGAGGACTTCCGTGAAAATCGGGAATGTAATTCTGGAAAACAATATCATACTGGCCCCGATGGCAGGTGTAACTGACCTGCCTTTTCGTTTGCTCTGCCATGAACAGGGAGCGGGTCTGGTTTGCTCAGAGATGGTGAGCGCGAAAGCGATTTACTATCATAATAAAAATACAAATGTTCTGATGGCAACAGATAGCAGAGAACGGCCGGTATCGCTTCAGCTATTTGGTTCCGACCCGGACGTCGTCAGTGAAATGGCTGCCAGGATAGAAGAACAGCCATTTGATATACTGGATTTCAACCTGGGATGTCCGGTTCCGAAAGTGACAAGGAATGGAGAGGGATCGGCTCTTATGCAGAATCCGGCTCTGGTGGAGGAAATTCTCACGAAAACGGTGCGTGCGATACATAAGCCAATGACCGTGAAAATTCGAAAGGGCTTTTCAGAAAACGAAATCAACGCAGTTGAGATTGCACGGATCGCGGAAGCCTCCGGTGTGTCAGCAATTGCAGTTCATGGGCGTACCCGTGAGCAATATTACTCCGGTAAAGCTGACTGGGACATGATCCGTCAGGTGAAGGAAGCGGTGAAGATCCCGGTGATCGGAAATGGCGATATTGACTCCCCACAGGCCGCGCAGCGCATGCTGGAGGAGACTGGCTGTGATGGGATTATGGTTGGACACGCCGCCAGAGGAAATCCCTGGCTGTTTGGACGGATCCGGACGTATCTTTTGGAAGGAAAGCTGGTTTCAGAACCGACCAGGGATGAGGTGCGGGAGATGATGCTTCGACATGCGCGGATGCAGGTCGCTTTTAAGGGGGAGTATATCGGAATCCGGGAAATGCGTGCGCATATTTCCTGGTATACCGCGGGTTTTCCAAACTCCTCCCGGCTTCGCAGAGAAGTTAATGCGGTAGAAACACTGAAGGAACTGGAAGCTTTGTTAAATGAAAAATTTTGAGTCACCGTTCAGAACAGCAGGCAGTCTGTGGCCTGCTGTTCTGAATAGCTGCAGTTTTGATAACCGTATCGTATATTCTTATATTTTTTGTAAAAAAGATTCATTTAATTTCCTTGACAAACCACATGCAATCCGTTAAAATACTGTAACTGTGAAGCGCAGGCATTCGATTGAGTGCCCGCGCTTGTCACGGTTATAGGAAACGGCGCTTTTTGTCGATTCCGATGCAAACCTAAAAACGACAGGTTTCGGGAAGGTGAGATTTAAATGGAAGAAAAAAAGAATTTAATGACCTATGCCGGGTTACAGAAGCTCGAAGATGAACTGCATGATTTGAAGGTCGTCAGAAGAAAAGCGGTAGCTGAGAAGATCAAAGAAGCCAGAGAGCAGGGTGATATCTCTGAGAACGCTGAGTATGATGCAGCGATGGATGAGCAGCGTGATATTGAAGCCAGGATCGAAGAGATTGGAAAGCTTTTGAAAAATGCAGAGGTTGTCGTAGAGGATGAGATTGACTCAGGTAAGATCAATGTCGGCTGCACGGTAAAGGTCTATGATGAGGAATATGAGGAAGAAATGGAATTTCACATCGTGGGTTCTTCTGAGGCAAACAGTCTGCAGGGAAAGATCTCCAATGAATCGCCGGTTGGCAAGGCTCTGATCGGACATTCCGTCGGAGATCTGATTTCCGTAGAGACCCAGGCAGGTGTGATCGAATACAAGGTTCTCTCGATCAAACGCACGGCCTGATGAATCATATATCCCTGTGCGGAGGTCCCTGTTTGTGAACAGACAGAAAGCAGAATTTTGGTTACTGTTCACACCCCGATCACGCACTTGCTGTGTGGTCAGGGGCGAGAACGTAGAGATTGCACGGATTTTGTTATACAACAGTTCGGGATGGCAGGTCGCCATTCCGGACCGTTGGTTTCATACGAAAAATGAGATGAGGAGTGAGTAAATTGGCAGAACAGAAGACAGAACAGACAGTTGACACAAAGCAGCTTTTAAAGGTACGCCGTGATAAGCTAAAGGAACTCCAGGAGAGCGGAAACGATCCGTTTCAGATTCGGAAATACGACGTGACCAGCCACAGCATGGAAATAAAAGAGCAGTTTGAAGAATTCGAGCAGAAAACAGTCCGTGTGGCAGGGCGGATGATGTCAAAGCGTGTTATGGGCAAGGCTTCGTTCTGCAATATACAGGATCTCCAGGGCTCCATTCAAGCGTATGTAGCCCGTGATTCCATCGGAGAAGAGGAGTACAGGGCATTCAAGAAGATGGATATTGGTGATATCGTCGGTATCGAAGGTTTTGTGTTCAAAACAAAGACCGGTGAGATCTCCATTCATGCCGCGCAGGTTGTGCTGCTTTCAAAGAGTCTCCAGATTCTCCCGGAGAAATACCATGGTCTGACGAATACCGATATGCGTTATCGTCAGCGCTACATTGACCTGATCATGAACCAGGATGTAAAGGATACCTTTGTAAAGCGCTCGAAGATTATCAGCGCGATTCGCCGTTACCTTGACGGCGAGGGCTTCCTCGAGGTAGAGACCCCTATGCTCGTTGCCAATGCCGGTGGTGCAGCAGCGCGCCCGTTTTCTACCCATTATAATGCCTTAGACGAGGATGTGAAGCTCCGTATATCCTTGGAGCTTTATCTGAAGCGTCTGATCGTGGGCGGTATGGAGCGCGTCTATGAGATTGGACGTGTATTCCGCAACGAAGGACTGGATACCAGGCACAACCCGGAATTTACACTGATGGAACTCTATCAGGCTTATACGGATTATCACGGAATGATGGATCTGACAGAAAATCTTTACCGTCATGTAGCACAGGAAGTGCTTGGCACGACCACGATTACGTATAATGGCATTGAGATGGATCTCGGAAAGCCGTTTGAGCGTATTACGATGGTGGATGCAGTGAAAAAGTATACCGGTGTTGACTTTGATGAGATCCACTCGACAGAGGAAGCGCAGACAGTGGCGAAGGAGCATCACGTCGCTTTCGAAAAGCATCATAAAAAGGGCGATATTCTCAATCTTTTTTTTGAAGAATTTGTTGAAGATCATTTGCTTCAGCCGACTTTTGTGATGGATCACCCGATAGAAATATCACCGCTCACTAAGAAAAAGCCGGAAAACCCGGATTATGTAGAACGTTTTGAGTTTTATATGAATGGATGGGAGATGGCGAACGCCTACTCTGAGCTGAACGATCCGATCGATCAGCGAGAGCGTTTCAAAGAACAGGAAGCGCTGCTTGCTCTTGGAAATGAAGAAGCGAATACCACCGATGAGGACTTCCTTTACGCACTTGAGCTTGGAATGCCGCCGACAGGAGGAATTGGATTCGGCATTGACCGTATGGTAATGCTACTGACGGATTCACCAGCAATAAGAGATGTTCTGCTTTTCCCCACGATGCGCCATTTGGAGCAGTAAAAATATTACAGATGAGACAACATTTAGAGCGAACCAGCAGGCACTTCCGGAATGGATCCGGAGGTGCCTATTTGCATATTTTCTTATCAGCGTAATGGAAATCAAGGCTTGACACAGATAAAAGTATGAGTTATAACACGTATATAACAAAAAGTGCTTTCTTTGTCATGGATAAGAGAAAAGCGGAAGAACATGTCAGGAACGGACGGATACGGGATAACAGGGAGTATCAGGCAGATGAGCGTGAAGCAGAGTGGAACAATCTATTATTATCAGGATTACACCGATGATTTTGTAGAGAGCGTCCGTCAGGATGAAGCATTGCCGGAGGATTATAAATGGATACACAAAAACCTGTTTTACGGTCTGATTTCTGCGGTGCTTTACGGTGTTGTGCTGGCCGTTGCGCTGATTTATGACAGATTTGTGCTGCATATTCGTGTGGAAAACAGGAAAGCATTAAAGTGTGCCAGAAAGACGGGATGTTTTTTGTATGGAAACCACACACAGCCGATCGGGGATGTGTTCGGTCCGGCGATGTATTGCTTTCCCATGAGGATGAGTGCGATTGCCAGTCCGTCGAACCTGGGGATTCCGGTAATCGGGAAGCTTCTTCCTATGCTGGGTGGTCTTTTTATTCCGGGGTCTATGGGGCAGATGAAGAAGTTTATGGAGGCAGTCCGGTACCATGTCGGGAAAAAGAGGTGTATTGTTATCTATCCGGAAGCTCACGTATGGCCCTGGTGTACGTTTATCCGGCCCTTTGAGGCAACGGCATTTCGTTTTCCGGTGTTATACAATGTGCCTGCCTTTTGCATGACGACTACTTATCAGCAGAGAAAACATGGAAAGAAGCCGAAAATGATCGTGTATATTGACGGACCGTTTTTTGCTGATCCTGAAAAAAAGAAACGGGAACAGCAGATGGAGCTGCACGATAAAATATATGCGTGTATGGAATCACGCAGCCGATGCAGCACTTGTGAATACATTCGCTACCAAAAGGGGGAATAGAGGAGAAGAACTTATGAATATTTTGTATTGCGGAGATACAAATATAGAAGATGGACTGGTGATTTCTGTTCTTTCATTAATGAGATGCGTTTCGGAGCCATTGAATATTTTTGTGATGACTATGGATCTGACATTTCGGAAGTGGCGGATTCTGCCGGTTTCTGAAGACACGATCAGCGATCTGGATAATCGCCTCAAAAGGCAGAATGAGAAAAGCAGCATCATCCGCATTGACGCAGCAGATCTTTTTCGCGCTGCACCGCCGCTGGCAAATATGGAAACCCGCTTTACGCCTTGCTGTATGCTGCGTCTGTATGCGGATCAGGTGCCGGAGATCCCCGAACGCATCCTTTATCTGGATAATGACGTAGTCTGCAGAAAGAATTTCAGCGGGTTTTACTATCAGGATCTGTCGGAGTATGAGCTGGCCGGGGTGCCGGATTATTATGGAAAATGGTTTTTCCGGAAGAACCTGTTTCATATGGATTATATGAATTCCGGGGTGCTGCTTCTGAATATGAGTCGCATCCGTGAAAGCGGTCTGTTTGCGCGTTGCCGTACCCTTTGCAGTGAAAAAAAGATGTTTATGCCGGATCAATCCGCCATCAATAAACTGGCTGAGCGGAAAAAGCTTTGCAACAGGGTCTATAATGAGCAGCGCAGGCTCCATGAAGAGACGGTATTTCAGCATTTTACCACAAGCTTTCGTTTTTTTCCCTGGCTGCATACGCTGACGGTAAAACCCTGGCAGATTGAACAGATGCATGAAAAGCTGAAGCTGTATGAATATGACGATATCCTGCAGGAATATCGTACTGTTATGGCAGAATTGAAAGGATGACAGTCGTATGGAACAGAGTGTGTCTGAAAAGAGTTGTTTTATATAAAAATTATCAGTTGCATTGTGCGCGGGACTCTTTTATAATGAAACAAGACAGGTATTTAAGGAGGCTTTTTTGATGGAGGAGAATTTAAGCTTGCTTTGTCCGTCGGGAAAACAGGCACAGGAGAGAACGCTGCCGGAGGCAACTTATCATGATCTTTCGGTGGAAACGCTCTGTGAGCCCCTTTCCAGGATGGAGCCGGAGCGTGCCCTGTTAAAGCGGATGATGACGCGTATATCGGGCGACCCGGAGGTGATTCAATACCGCTGTGATGTGTTTGAGGATATCCTGCGTTTTCCCAATTTGCGGGAGCAGATGCAGAAGCTGTTGGATCGGGTGGATTTTCTGAAGACGTATGGGAGCTTTGATAAAGGCTCTGATGCGGCGGGGGTCTGGGAACTGGTGCACCGCCTGGATGAAATGGATGAGTACATACACTGTGTGGAAGCGATTTATGCGGTTTTGAATGAGAATTCGATTACTTCAGAAGGATTGCTGAATTTGAAAGAGTATGTGCGTAATCTTTATGAGGATGGTGGGTTTTCAGAGCTGAAAAAGGATATCGAAAACCTGAAGGTAGATGCAGCAAAGGTCAAAAGTGTGACACTGGGCGTGAACCTGAATGATCGCTTTGAACCGGTGGAGACAGGAATTGTCTCGATCAATGAAAAACCATTTACAAAATCCAATGTGATTTCGAATTTCTGTGAGTTCCTGAATCGGAAGGATGACACGCAGCCGGATACGGAATGGAAGGGGAACATGACGTTCCGCACTTCCGGGATAGATCTGGATGCCGCAACTGAGACAATGGGAAGGGTCGGACTGATGCGGGCCAATCCCCTTTTCGCGGCAGGGATGGCGAGAGTGGATGACGACAGCCGCGGCGGTGATGTGATCCGCACACTGGACCGCGCGATCAGCGCGCTTCTGACCCGCACGGTGAAAAAGCTGAAATCCGTGCTTTCCAGGCATGTGTCGGTCAGTACGCATACGATATCGGCACTGATTCCGGAGTTTTTGTTTTATATTCGTTGGGCAGAGTATATTGAGAAGATGCAGGCAGCCGGATTTCATTTCTGCAAGCCGCAGCTCCTGGAGCCGGAAACACGCCAGATGCGGGCAAAGGGGCTCTGCAATCTGAAACTGGCACAGTCTTTCTTTGAAAAGGGAGTATCGGCAGGGGAAATTGTGCCCAATGATCTGGACTTTAGCTCGGAGCATCGGATCTATATTTTGACGGGTGCGAACAGAGGCGGGAAAACGACGATTACGCAGGCGGTCGGCCTTGCGTTCCTGTTTGCGCAATGCGGATTGTATGTTCCGGCGGAGTCATTCGCGTTTAGTCCGGTGGATAATATTTTTACGCATTATCCTGCGGATGAGAACCAGACGATGGATTTGGGCAGACTTGGCGAAGAATCCAGCCGCTTCCGGGATCTGTTCCAGGCGGCAACTCCACGCAGCCTGCTGCTTTTAAATGAGTCATTTTCGACAACGTCTTTTGAGGAAGGATATTTTATTGCGCGGGATGTTACACGGATTTTGCGCCGTCTGGGCGTGCGGACGATTTATAATACGCATATGCACAAGCTGGCGATTGAACTGGACGAGCTGAACCGGGAGGAGGGCGGCGACAGTAAGATCGCAAGCCTGATTGTTGAGGCGGATGAAGGGAAGCGTTCTTACCGCGTGAAGGTGGCGCCGCCCGGAGGAAAGTCCTACGCGCATGACATTGCGGAAAAGTACGGTGTCACCTATGAGCAGCTCGCGAAAGAGAAACGTCAGATGCTGGGGGATCATGAGCAGCAGTAACTGCCCATGATCGTCAGGACGGATTCCGGTTAAGGATTGTCCTGCGCATCAATTTTTTCCTTTAATTCATTCAGATAGACCCAGCGCTCCATTTTCTCCTCCAGCAGGGATTCGGCATCCTCTTTATCACGGACGATCTGATTTAGTTTGCCGTAGTCGCTTGCGTGGCGGGTCATATCGTTCTCCAATGAGGCGATTTTTTCCTCCAGGCGGGCGATTTCGCTGTCAATGGTTTCGTATTCTCTTTGCTCTTTGAAGGAAAAGCGGAGCTTTTTGGGACCACCCCATGTACTGCGGCTGTCTGGGTGTGTGGTTCTGGACGGTCCGTTTTGGGTATCGGAGGCAGTATCGCTGTTTTTTCCCTGCGTGCCGGAGGAAACGGTACTGCCCCTGTGAGCGGAAGCTTCGGAACTGGTGCCGGGGGTCGGGCGCGTATGCAGATAGTCAGAGTAGTTCCCTTCGTACTGCCGAAGCTGCCCGTTTCCTTCAAAGGCAAAAATTCGCTGTACTGTGCGGTCCAGAAAGTAGCGGTCATGGGAGACCGTGATCACGATTCCGTCAAAGGAATCCAGATAATCTTCCAGTACTTCGAGCGTCTGGATGTCCAGATCGTTGGTAGGTTCGTCCAGCACGAGGACGTTTGGTTCGCTCATCAGGACGCGCAAAAGGTAGAGGCGGCGTTTTTCCCCGCCGGAAAGCTTTTCGATGCGCGTCCACTGCATGGTTTTGTCAAAGAGAAAACGCTCCAGAAGCTGCGAGGCTGATATGGTTCCGTTTTCAGTATGAATGGTTTCTCCGATCTCTTTTACACATTCGATGGCGGTCTGTGATCTGCAAAGCGCATGATTTTCCTGCGCAAAATAGCCGATCCGGATCGTCTGTCCGATGGTGATAGTTCCCGCATCCGGTTCCAGACCGCGGCAAATCATATTCAACAGCGTACTTTTTCCACAGCCGTTGGGGCCGACAATGCCGATCCGGTCGTGTTTTAAAAAGGTATAAGTGAAATTTTCAATCAGTTTCTTTTCCCCGTATGCTTTGCAGATGGAATTCAGTTCAATGGTGGTGCGTCCCATGCGGCTCCCGATGGAGGACAGCTCCAGGCGCGCCTCTTCGACCGGACCGGTTTGCTGCTGCAGAGTTCGGATGCGGTCAATGTGTGCTTTCTGTTTGGTCGATCTGGCTCTGGCACCGCGGGAAAGCCAGGCAAGCTCGGTTCGCAGCAGGCTGGCCCGTTTCCGTTCGGAGGCAATTTCCTGATTCTGACGTTGTTCTTTGAGCAGGAGATATTCCGCGTAATTGCCGGGGTAGCTGTAGATCATTCCATGGTCAATTTCAATAATTCTGGTGCTGATACTGTCCAGAAAATAGCGGTCATGGGTCACCATCACAAGTGCGCCTCGAAAATCGGTCAGATAGTCCTCCAGCCACTGTGCCATTTCTGCATCCAGATGGTTGGTCGGCTCGTCCAGTACCAGCAGGTCGACCGGGGCGAGTACGGCATTTGCCAGGGCAACGCGTTTTTTCTGTCCGCCGGAAAGCTGCGATATTTTTTCCGTGGCCCCCGGGAGCCCGAGCCGGTTGATCGCACTTGCGGCATCCGCTTCAATACTCCATTCATTGAGTTCCGTTCGGTTGTTTTTTATGATCGCATCCATAACGGTGGCATTCTCATCAAAAACCGGATCCTGCGGCAGATAACGAATGGTCAGGTTCCGCCCTTTGGTAATCGTGCCGGTATCCGGCTCTTCGAGTCCGGCGATCAGTCTCAGAAGCGTAGACTTTCCGGTGCCATTGACGCCGATGACGCCGATTTTCTCTCCTTCTTCGATCGAAAAATCCGCATGATCCAGAAGCTTTCTCTCTGTAAAAACTTTTGTCAGCTGTTCCGCTGTCAGTAAATTCATTGTAATTTATCCTTTCTCTATTCGATCTGCTGCTAATACTATAATACAAAAATCCTCTCGTTGCAAGAATGAGCCAGGAAGAGTATAATTATGGAACACGCAGCAGGTAGTAATCTGTAAGGACAGGTTCCGATGTTGTTTGAATCATTGTATAAAAAGAGAAAAAATCAAAAGTTCAAGTTGACATTTATATAATATGGAATATAATATATATAAAAAGAACGGAGGAAAATAATATGGCTCTTACACAAAAAGATATGGAAATGCTGTCACAATTATTAGACCAGAAATTAGACCAGAAATTGGACCAAAAACTGCAGCCAGTTTACGATAGTCTTGTCAGTCTTGAAAAAAAAGCAGATGCGGTTGATTTGCGCCTGAAGAAAGTTGAACTTACGATTGAAACAGATCTAAGACCGTATATCAACGAGGTGGCAGCTTGTAATATACCATGTCCAGTATAAAGAAAAACTGCTTCCCGGATGAGAACCGTAAGCTGTATACTATGAATACGGAATTCCTGACAGATCCGGAAACATATGCGCGGTATTACCATGAAATGTCTGCCGCGCGCCGGGAGAAGATTGACCGGCTTTGTCAGGAGAAGGACCGCAGGCTTTCCCTGGCGGCAGGGATTCTGCTTGACCGGGGACTGCAGAATTATGGTCTGCGGGAAGCAGATGTGAATATTGCGCCTGGAGCGCATGGAAAGCCGTATCTTTCGGATTATCCGGACATTCATTTCAGCCTTTCGCATTCACACAAAATGGCTATGGCAGTATTTGCAGATGCAGAGGTTGGGTGTGATATAGAATACCAGAAGCGGCTCAATGAAAAGCTGGCCAGACGCTTTTTCTGTCCACAGGAATACGCCTGGATGATGGAAGAGAGGGATATCCAAAAACGAAAAGGACGGTTTTACCGGCTCTGGACCCTGAAGGAAAGCTTTTTAAAAGCAACGGGAATGGGACTTTTGCTGCCCCTGGATTCTTTTTGTTTTGTTTTTGAAGGAGAGCTTTTGTGCTCGCTCCGCCAGCAGTATGATGACGCAGAGTATCTGCTGGAAGAATATCCGCTTGCGGATTACAGTGCCGCGATCTGTACGAGGCTGGAGTAGAGATTCGGAGCAGACGCTGTTTGCGAGCTTTTGGCAGGAAGGATATATATATCTGGAACAGTCGTTGACGAGATGGTATGGGAATATAACAGAAAACAAACAGGAGGTATTGATTGATTATGAAAAAACCGGTACTGGTAGTAATGGCAGCAGGAATGGGCAGCCGCTATGGCGGTCTGAAGCAGATTGATCCGGTCGATCCGGAGGGACATATTATCATGGATTTTTCTGTCTATGATGCGGTTCGCGCCGGGTTTGAAAAGGTGATTTTTATTATTAAGAAAGAGAATGAGGCAGATTTCCGAAAAGCGATCGGAGACCGGCTTGAGAAGCAGATAGAGGTGTCCTATGTTTATCAGGAATTGTCCAACCTCCCGGAAGGATTCGCGGTGCCGGATGGCAGAGTGAAGCCCTGGGGAACCGGTCATGCGGTGTTAAGCTGCCTGAATAAGGTGGATGGGCCGATGGTGGTCATCAATGCGGATGACTATTATGGAAGTCATGCGTTTGCCCTGGCGTATGATTTTCTGACCGGGAAGGAAGACGCAGCGGAGGAGATGACAGGCCGCTATATGATGGTTGGATATCGGCTGGAAAATACGCTTACCGAGAATGGTTCCGTCGCGCGGGGAATCTGCGAGACAGATGAAAACAGCCATCTGATCAGGATCACGGAACGCACCTGTATTGAAAGGCACGGCGACGGGATTGCCTATACAGAGGATGGAGGACAGAGTTGGACACCGCTTGCGGCGGATACTACGGTTTCTCTGAATATGTGGGGATTTTCAGCGGATATTCTCATCCGGTTAAAGGAACGGTTTCAGGTTTTCCTGGAGGAAAATCTGGAGAAAAATCCGCTCAAATGCGAATATTTCCTTCCATTTGTCGTGGATGAGCTCCTTACTGAGAAGAAAGCATCTGTGACGGTTATGCGTACACCGGATAAGTGGTATGGTGTGACCTATAAGGAGGATAAGCCGGCATTGATGGAGGCGATTCAAAAGATGAAGGATGGAGGTCTTTATCCGCAGAGACTTTGGAAATAGAAATGATTCAGAAAAAGCAGGCCGCAGGTGCGTGCTTTTTATTTTACATTTCCTTTCAATTCATTACTTCAAATTTACTGTTTCTTTACATTGGACAGGTTATGTATTTTACATAGCTGCAGTAAAATGATCTCCGTAATGAGGCGCCGGAACAGACAAGAGAGACTGGAAGGGTAAGTCCTCTGAAAAACAGGTTCTATATTAAAAAGGAGACGAATGATTATGAAGAGAAAAGCAATCGCGGCAGTGATCGCAGCAATGATGGCAGCTAGCCTTGGAACAACCGCTATGGCAGATGCGACTGGTGAAATTGTAGTGTGCTCCAGAGAAGATGGATCGGGAACTCGCGGCGCGTTCATTGAGCTGGTTGGTGTAGAGCAGAAGGATGAGGATGGCAACAAAGTAGATATGACGACAGAAGCTGCGGAGATTACGAACAGTACAGCAGCTATGATTACAAAGGTAGCTGGTGATGAGAACGCAATTGGTTATATTTCTTTGGGTTCTCTGGATGACAGCGTGACAGCAGTGGCGATCGATGGAGTGGAAGCGACCGTAGAGAACGTGGAGGCTGGCGACTATACCGTTGTACGTCCATTTAACATTCTGACCATGGAAGAAGTCAGTGAAGAAGCACAGGATTTCATCGACTTTATCCTGAGTGAGGAAGGTCAGGCGGTTATTTCTGAAAATGGCTACATTGCCCTTTCTGACGCAGAGCCGTTTGCGGGTGGCAGCGTATCCGGAAAGATTGTAGTGGGTGGTTCTTCTTCTGTCACTCCGGTTATGGAGAAGCTGGCTGAGGCTTATGCAGAAATCAACGAGGACCTTGAGATTGAAGTAATGCAGAGCGATTCCACAACGGGCGTGACATCTACCATTGATGGCAACTATGATATCGGAATGGCTTCTCGTGAGCTTAAGGAAGAGGAAGAAGAGGAAGGTATCTCGGCTACGATGATCGCGCAGGATGGTATTGCAGTGATCGTGAATAATGAGAGCGGCATCACGGAGCTTACCACGGAACAGGTAATGCAGATTTACACCGGTGAAATCACGACCTGGGAAGAGATTACAGAGGCAGCTGAGTAAAAACCGTACCCTTGTGATGACAGAAGAGAGTACCAGTCAGACGGAGAATCTGGCTGGTGCTTTTCATTAATAATGAAGGAGAGAGTATGACACAGAAGTTTTCTGAGCGATTGATGCGGATTCTGTTTCTGATTGCGGCCTGTATGTCAATACTGGCGGTAGCTCTGATCTGCATTTTCCTTTTCGCGAACGGAATTCCAACTATGATTAAAATTGGTATTCCCGACTTCCTGCTTGGAACGACCTGGAAACCGTCGAATAATATCTATGGGATTCTTCCGTTTATTCTGGGCAGTATCTATGTGACTGCCGGTTCGATTGTAATTGGGGTGCCAATTGCGATGCTGACCGCAATTTTTCTGGCATTTTATTGCCCCAAACGGATTTACACGCCGCTGAAATCGATGATCAATCTGCTGGCGGGTATTCCTTCCGTTGTATATGGTTTTTTCGGTATGGTCTGGATTGTTCCAATGATGAAATCGATCATCGGAAGCTCTGGCAGTACGATGCTGACTGCGTGTATTCTGCTTGGAATCATGATTCTTCCGACCGTTATCGGCGTCATGGAGCCTGCGCTTCGCAGTGTCCCGGACAGCTATTATGAGGGGTCTCTCGCGCTTGGGGCGACCCATGAGAGAAGCGTATTCTGTATTGTGCTTCCGGCAGCGAAATCCGGTGTGGTAGCGGGAATCGTACTTGGAATCGGCCGCTCCATTGGTGAGACGATGGCAGTTATCATGGTTGCCGGAAATCAGACCTGGATGCCAAAGGGACTTTTAAAGGGCGTGCGTACAATGACAGCAAACATTGTAATAGAAATGGGCTACGCGTCAGGCTTGCACAGGCAGGCGCTGATTGCGACTGGCGTGGTACTCTTCGTGTTCATTTTGATTATCAATCTGAGCGTTTCACTTTTGAAGAGGAGGTCTGAGCATGAGTAAAAAGATTGCCTATTTTAAACATCATCCATTCTCTGCCCTGGTGAAATGCCTGGTATGGCTGGCGGCGATCATTACAGCGGTAGTACTGGTATTTATCGTTGGCTTTATTCTGGTCAAGGGTGTGCCGAACCTGAAACCGAGCCTTTTTGCCTTAAAGTATACTTCCGATAATGTTTCGCTGATGCCGGCTCTAATCAATACTCTGATCATAACGGCCCTGGCTCTGGTCATTGCGGTTCCGGTCGGTATTTTTGCGGCGATCTTTCTGGTGGAATATGCGAAAAAAGGAAGCAAGCTGGTAAGCCTGGTGCGTATCACAGCAGAAACGCTTTCCGGCATTCCCTCTATCGTGTTCGGTTTGTTTGGTCTTCTGTTTTTTACAACAACATTAGGCTGGGGTTTTTCCCTGATGTCTGGCGCATTCACTCTTGTAATCATGATTCTGCCGCTGATTATGCGTACGACAGAGGAAGCGCTGATTGCTGTTCCGGATGCTTATCGGGAGGCTTCCTTTGGCCTGGGCGCCGGTAAGCTGCGGACCATTTTTCGCGTGGTACTTCCGTCTGCTATTCCCGGAATCCTTTCCGGCGTCGTTCTTGCTACCGGACGAATCGTCGGTGAGACAGCCGCATTGCTCTATACAGCAAGTACGGTAGCACAGGTGCCAAGCACCCTCTTCGGAAGTGGGCGTACCCTGGCGGTTCATATGTATGTGCTGTCGAATGAGGGGCTTCATATGGGTGAAGCTTACGCGACGGCTGTTGTCCTGATTGTGCTGGTTTTGATTCTCAATGGTTTGTCATCCCTGTTTGCCGGTATGCTGATGAAAGGGCAGGAGTAGGAAATATATGCATTGTTACGGATGAGAGAGGCAATGACCTGGTAACATCGCACAGGAGTGAGAGGAAAAGGATAAAATGGGAAAGATAGACATTAAAAACACGGATTTATACTATGGGGATTTCCATGCACTCAAGAATATCAACCTTGAAATCCCGGCAAATAAGATTACCGCTTTCATTGGGCCGAGCGGCTGTGGAAAATCGACGCTTTTAAAGTCTTTAAACCGTATGAATGACCTGGTGGAGGGCTGTAAAATTACCGGTAAGATTACACTGGATGGGGAAGATATTTATGGAGATATGGATGTCAATCGGCTGAGAAAGCGCGTCGGAATGGTATTTCAGAAGGCAAATCCGTTCCCCATGAGCATATATGATAATGTCGCATATGGGCCGAGAACACATGGAATCCGCAATAAGGCAAAGCTTGATGAGATCGTGGAAAAGGCGCTGCGGGATGCGGCAATCTGGGATGAGGTCAAGGATCGCCTGAAAAAGAGTGCGCTGGGCATGTCCGGCGGGCAGCAGCAACGGCTTTGCATTGCCAGGGCCCTGGCAGTAGAACCGGAGGTACTGCTGATGGATGAGTCTACCTCTGCGCTGGATCCGATCTCGACTTCCAGAATTGAGGATCTGGTGATTGAACTGAAGGAGAAATATACCATTGCGATGGTAACGCACAATATGCAGCAGGCAGCACGTATTTCAGACAAAACTGCGTTTTTCCTTCTCGGTGAGATGATTGAGTTTGATGATACCACGACGCTGTTCTCTGTCCCGAAGAACAAAAAAACAGAAGAATATATTACGGGGAGGTTTGGCTGATTATGAGAGACCGATTTGTAGAAAAACTGGACCAGCTGCAGAAAGAGCTGCTTGAGATGGGAATGCTCTGTGAAGAGGCGATTATGAAAACGTATCGCCTGCTTGTTTCTACGGAAAACCGGGAGGAGACAGCAGAGGAGATTGACCGGCTGGAAAACGAGATTGACGGGAAAGAGCAGGGGATAGAGAGCATTTGTCTGCAGCTCCTTTTGAGGCAGCAGCCGGTGGCAACAGACCTGCGTCGTATATCTGCCGCAATGAAAATGATTACGGACCTGGAGCGTATTGGCGACCAGGCGACGGATATTGCCGAAATTATGAAGACAGGCAGCATTGATGTGCCGGTCAAAGGTGTGGCGATCGCGCAGATGGCAGAATTCACGGTCAGTATGGTGAATAAGAGCGTAGAGGCATATGTGAATCGTGACCTGGAGCTCGCGAAGGAAGTGATTGAAAGCGATGACAGGCTTGACGCAATGTTTCTTGATGTAAGAGGAACGCTGACAGAGCCGGCTATTAATGAAACTTTTAACAACGATCAGATTCTGGATCTTCTGATGATAGCAAAATATTATGAACGAATCGGCGACCACGCAACAAACATTGGTGAATGGGTAGAATTTTCGCTGACCGGGGTACACAGGCAGGGAAAAAAGGTGTATAATGTGTTTGGTGCGTATGCGAAGTAAAATCAGGGACGGTATTGAAAAATTGGAAAGAAGAGGGGTTGCAGCTGGTGGCGCTGATTTACATTGTGGAAGATGATGAAAATATCAGAGAGATTGAGATGTTTGCTCTGAGGAATACGGGGTATGAGGTGCAGGGGTTTGACTGCACCTCTGCGTTTTATGCCAGACTGAAGGAGCGGCTGCCTTCGCTGGTGCTTTTGGATATTATGCTGCCGGATGAGGATGGATTGGAGATTGTGAAGAAGCTGCGGTATTCGGCACGTACGCGCAGGATTCCGATTATTCTGGTGACGGCGAAAACATCGGAGCTGGATATGGTAAAGGGACTGGATATCGGCGCGGATGATTATATTACAAAGCCTTTTGGTGTGATGGAGCTGATTTCACGGGTGAAGGCGCTGATGCGCCGCACACAGGATATGCAGGAGGAGCGGCTGATCCGGCTGGAATCTATTTTTATGGATGATGAGAAGCGGGCTGTATTCGTGAATGATGTACCGGTGGAGCTGACTTTTAAGGAATACGAGCTTTTGAAGCTGCTTCTTCTGAACGCCGGGATTGTGGTTTCACGGGAGATGATTCTGGATCGGGTCTGGGGGACCGATTTTGAAGGGGAGTCGAGAACACTGGATATGCACATAAAGACCTTACGGCAGAAGCTCGGCACAGCCGGGACAATGATAAGGACGGTGCGCAATGTCGGTTATATGCTGAATGGAGAGAAATGATTGCATGTGCTTATGCCGGAGGAACAGTGGGACAGGCGGAATACACAGGAAATCTCTCTGTGAGCTGCCGCGTTTGGCGGCGGAAAAGGATTCGAAAAGAGTGGGAGGCATGACATGAAAAAGAAAATAAATATATGCCTGATTTCAACCGTATTTGTGACTCTTGTGGCAACGCTTTTGATAGCCGTTGCCATTTTTCGTAATATGTATAAGGAACAGGTGCTCTCGGAAATGCGGACATATGCGGCCCTGATCGGCAGCCTGTCGGATTCGGCCGGGGAACTGGAGGCTCAGTATACGGAGGATGTTGCGGGACTGCGCATCACACTGATCGATGAAGATGGAGACGTCGTATATGACAGTGATGTGAGCGGTACGATGGAAAACCATGCGGACCGGGAGGAAGTGAAGGAAGCAGAGGAGGATGGAGAAGGCTGGACGATTCGCTATTCTGACTCTCTGGACAGTGAGATGTATTATTATGCGGTGCAGCTGGAAGACGGCTCGATTTTGCGAATCAGCCGGGAGGAAGCCAGTATCTGGGGGATTTTCACGAATACGCTGAAGGGAATCTTTGGAGTAGGCTTAATTATGCTTCTGGTATGTACGATCCTGTCACGCCGGATTACAGCAGGGATTGTAAATCCGATCGAACGGATGGCTTCCAATATTGACAGCGCCAGTACGGAAGGGATTTATGAGGAGCTGGTTCCTTTCGTCACAACGATTCGCAGACAGCATGAGGATATTCTGAAGAGCGCGAAAATGCGTCAGGAGTTTACGGCGAATGTTTCCCATGAGCTGAAGACCCCTCTGACCTCCATATCCGGCTACGCGGAGCTGATTGAAACGGGAATTGCGGGAGAAAAAGAGACACAGCATTTTGCCCATGAAATATATCGCAGTGCGAAGCGATTGCTGACGCTGATCAATGATATTATCAAATTATCGGAGCTTGATTCGGACAAAATGGAGATCGCCGCGACAGATGTGGATCTTTATGCGGCGGCCTGCGCGTGTGTGGAATCAGTTAGTATGAATGCGAAAAAACAGGGTCTTCGGATCAGCTGTACGGGTCGTCCGGCTTGGATTCGGGGCGATAAAAACATGATAGATGAGCTGATTTACAACCTCTGTGACAACGCGATCCGCTATAATCGGCCTGACGGCAGTGTAACTGTGACAGTCGGAGAGCGGGAGGGACGCGCCATGCTTTCTGTAAAGGATACCGGCATTGGAATTCCCGAGGAGAGCCAGGAGCGTGTCTTTGAACGCTTTTACTGTGTAGACAAAAGCCGCTCGAAAAATACGGGGGGAACCGGACTGGGACTTGCGATTGTGAAACATATTGTAGCACAGCATCACGCACAGATTGAACTGGAAAGCAAGGTTGGAATTGGCACGGAGATTACGGTCTGGTTTGAAAAGGCCAGATAGGAGGGTTCTTACATTTTTTTTAAGATTCCCGGACTTGACTATTTCTGCCAAATGGTACAAGATATGAGAATGACAGGAAGGTAAGGGGATTTTATGAAAAAAAAGCATAAGGGTTTAAAAATTGCGATTATACTCATTGTTTTTGTGCTGCTGGCAGGCTTTGGAGGAGCAGGTTACTATCTTTACCAGCAGGCAAACAGCGGCCTTTTTTTTGAGGAGACGACTCTGAATGGATATGATGTGTCCGGGATGAATGTTTCAGAGGTTTTTAATATGCTGAAAGCAGATTACAGTGCGCCAACGGTTACGATCCTGGAGGGAGAGGAGACAGCCCTGACACTGACGCTTTCGCAGATGGGATATACCATCGATGAGACAATGCTGTTTGGCGATATTCAGACCTGCCTTCGGCAGCAGAATCAGGGTTTGCTTTCCAGCCTCTATGAGGGAAATACGTTTGAGGTGGAAGTGAAGTTTGAATTTGACGAGAGCGTGTTTTTGTCTGCGGTTACATCTGCAAAATTTGCGACTGCCCGTACTGCCAGTGAGGATGCGACGCTGGAGTATGACGGGACGGAATACTATATTGTATCGGAAGTTTACGGTACAGAATTTGATGATGCGGATCTTCAGGTTATGGTGAAGGATTGCGTGGATAAACTGGTGTCCGAGAGCCGCCCGCAGGAGGATGTGGTGATTACTCTGCCGGAATCGTTTTATTACCTGCCGGCAGTGACGCAGGAAGATCTGGATATGAATTCTCTGATGGATATTTATAATTCCTATTGTAAGGCAGTGATTACACTGACCTTTGGGGATGAGACTGTTACACTCGACTGGTCTACAATTCAGGACTGGATCATCATAGACGGTGAGCTCGCCTCGATCGATGAGGAGCAGGTGGCGAATTTTGTCTATAATCTGGCGGCAACCTACAATACGCTTTACCTGCCCCGTACATTTACAACGAGCAATGGGGATACGATCACATATGAAAGCAGTGATTACGGCTACCAGATTGACCAGAGCGCAGAGGCGGAACAGCTGATGGCGGACATTACGTCAAACACGGAAGTGACCCGCGAACCGGTATACTCGACAACAGGCCGTGCGCGCAATGGGACAGACGATATCTGCGGTACGTATGTGGAGGTTGACCTGACGAGCCAGCATATCTGGTTTTATAAAGATGGCGAACTGATTGTAGAGAGTGACTGTGTCACAGGCAAGCCGACGGAGGAACGGGAAACGGCGACGGGTGTCTTTACGATCCCGTATAAACAGATGAATGTGACCTTAAAAGGCGGCTCCGGTTCCAGCGCGTGGGAGACGGATGTGACATACTGGATGCCGTTCCATGACGGGCAGGGGCTGCATGACGCGACCTGGCGTTCCTCTTTTGGCGGTACCATCTACCAGACCAATGGTTCGCACGGCTGTGTAAATCTGCCGTATGATGTGGCAGAGACGATTTACAATGCTTTAGAGGAGCGCACACCGATCTTTTTGTATAAAACAGAATGATCTGGGACGGCAAAAATTGTGAAAACGTTTCAGAACTGCTTGACACATTTGTAAAAACAGGATAAAATTATGAAGTTGTCTGGTCGTCTGTCTGTGGCAGGATGGATGAGACTTTGAACAATGAAAAATGAATAAGGAGGTGCTCCTGTGCCTACAGTAATTACAATTGCTGTTGTAATTGTGCTGGTTCTGGTGGCAGTCGCGATATCCGCCCTAGTTTCCGTCAATTATTATAAGAAGACGACGGAAGCAAAGCTTGGCAGTGCTGAGGAAAAAGCAAGGCAGATCATTGATGATGCCCTGAAGGTTGCAGAGTCGAAGAAACGCGAAGCACTTCTGGAAGCGAAGGAAGAATCTTTGAAGACAAAGAATGAGTTGGAAAAAGAATCGAGAGAGCGCAGAACAGAATTGCAGCGTTACGAGAAACGTGTCCTGTCGAAGGAAGAAAGTGTTGACAGGAAGGCGGATGCTCTGGAACGCCGGGAATCGGGAATTACAGCCAGGGAAGAAGAGTTAAAGAAGAAGACCGCGGAAGTAGACAAGCTTCGCGACCAGCGTCTGACTGAACTCGAGAGAATCTCAGGACTTACCTCTGAACAAGCAAAAGAATATCTTTTAAAAACTGTTGAAGATGAAGTAAAGATTGATACTGCAAAGCTCTACAGGGAACTGGAGAGCCAGGCAAAAGAAGAAGCTGGAAAAAAGGCAAAGGAATATGTGGTTACGGCGATTCAGAAGTGTGCTGCCGACCATGTCGCGGAGACGACGATCTCTGTGGTTCAGTTGCCTGGCGACGAGATGAAGGGAAGGATTATTGGCCGAGAAGGAAGAAATATCCGTACACTGGAAACATTGACGGGTGTGGATCTTATCATCGACGATACGCCGGAGGCTGTCATCCTGTCAGCATTTGATCCGATCAGAAGAGAAGTGGCGAGAATTGCCCTTGAGAAGCTGATCGTAGATGGCCGCATCCATCCGGCCAGGATTGAGGAAATGGTGGAGAAGGCGCAACGTGAAGTGGAGACGATTATCCGCGAGGAAGGAGAAGCCGCAGCGCTGGAGGTTGGCGTACACGGTATTCATCCTGAGCTGATACGTCTGCTGGGCAGAATGAAATACAGAACCAGCTATGGTCAGAACGCACTGAAGCATTCGATTGAAGTGGCACAGCTTTCCGGGCTGCTTGCCGGCGAGGTCGGTGTGGATGTGAGAATGGCTAAGCGTGCGGGGTTATTGCATGATATCGGCAAATCCATCGACCACGATATGGAAGGCTCTCATGTACAGATCGGAGCGGAGCTTTGCAGAAAATACAAAGAATCGCCGACTGTTATCAATGCTGTAGAGTCTCATCATGGAGATGTAGAACCAGAATCACTGATCGCCTGCATTGTACAGGCTGCGGATACGATTTCGGCAGCCCGTCCGGGAGCACGTCGTGAGACTCTGAAAACATATACAAACAGATTAAAACAGTTAGAAGATATTACGAACACCTTCAAGGGTGTGGAGAAATCCTTTGCTATTCAGGCAGGTAGGGAAATACGGGTTATGGTTGTACCGGATCAGGTGAATGATGCCGGGATGGCTCTTCTCGCGAGAGAAATAGCCAAACGGATCGAGGCGGAGCTGGAGTATCCGGGGCAGATCAAGGTAAGTGTGATTCGCGAGAGCAGAGCGGTCGATTACGCGAAGTAAAAGACGGATCAGAGGAAAAGTTGCCGCAGGGAAGAAATTGTTTCCCTGCGGTTTTTCTTTTCTAAGTTTTTATTAAGCTTTTGTGATAAAATCCACATTTGCTTGCACACTTTTGTGGGTTGTAGTACAATGTCGTAAACAGTCCAAAACAGCATCGAAATGAAAGGACAGGCTGTGCAGGCTTGCCTGCGAAAGACTGTAAGATGAAAAACAAAAAATCATCCGGGAGGATTTTTATTTATGAAGGGAATTATTTTGGCAGGCGGTTCGGGGACCCGCCTTTATCCTTTGACGAAGGTTACGAGTAAACAGCTGTTACCGATTTATGATAAGCCGATGATCTATTATCCGATGTCCGTGCTGATGAATGCCGGCATCCGTGATATTCTGATTATCTCGACACCGATGGACACGCCCCGGTTTGAGGCTCTTCTGGGAGATGGACACCAGTTCGGTGTGCGTTTGTCCTACGAGGTTCAGCCCAGTCCGGACGGATTGGCACAGGCTTTTATTATCGGGGCTGATTTTATAGGAAATGATACGGTTGCGATGGTGTTAGGCGATAATATCTTTGCGGGACATGGGTTAAAAAAGCGCCTGAAGGCTGCGGTGGAAAACGCCGAGAGCGGCAGGGGCGCGACCGTGTTCGGGTATTATGTCGATGACCCGGAGCGTTTCGGTATTGTAGAATTTAATAAGGAAGGACATGCGGTATCCATTGAGGAGAAACCGGAACATCCAAAGAGCAATTACTGTGTGACCGGGTTGTATTTTTATGACAATCAGGTCGTCGACTACGCGAGAAATCTGCGCCCGTCTGCGAGAGGCGAGCTGGAGATTACGGATTTGAATCGAATTTATCTGGAAGCAGGAAATCTGAACGTTGAACTGCTTGGACAGGGGTTTACCTGGCTGGATACCGGTACCCACGAGAGCCTGGTGGAGGCGACGAATTTTGTAAAAACGATGGAGGATCATCAGCATAGAAAGATTGCCTGCCTGGAGGAGATCGCCTATCTCAACGGCTGGATTACCCGGGAGGATGTGCTGGCGATTTATCAGGAGCTGAAGAAGAATCAGTATGGACAGTATCTGATGGATGTTCTGGAAGGAAAGTATCTGGACGCATTGCACTGAAAGCGAATAGTGAAAACATGAACAAGCATACATTTGTAATCTGTGCCTACAAAGAGAGTCCGTATCTCGAGGACTGTATTCGCTCTCTGCGGGCGCAGACAGTGAAGAGTCGTATGATTATAGTGACCTCGACGCCGAATGATTTTATACAGAATATGGCTCAGAAGTATCAGATTCCGTATTATATCAATGAGGGGGAAGGCGGCATTACGCAGGACTGGAATTTCGGCTATGCAAAGGCAGGCGGCGGCTATATTACGATCGCACACCAGGACGATGTTTATGAGAAAACCTACCTTGCGAGAGCACTTCGGGCTTTCTCGTCAGCGAAAGAGCCGCTGATTTATTTTTGCAATTACTATGAGATTCGAAACGGAGAAAAGGTATTCAAAAACCGTTTGCTGCGTGTCAAGCGGCTGATGCTTCTTCCATTGCGCATTCCCAGCTTTCGGCATTCCATATGGGTGCGCAGGAGAATCCTGTCATTTGGTACACCGATCTGCTGTCCGTCTGTGTGCTATGTGTCAGGGAATCTCCCGGAGGTTATTTTTCAGAATCATTACAGGGCCTGTGAGGACTGGGAAGCCTGGGAATCTATTTCGAAACGGAAGGGCGACTTCCTTTATGATCCCGAACCTCTGATGGGACACAGAATTCACGCAGATTCGGAGACGTCTTCGGCTATCGGAGCGCATAAGCGTACCGATGAGGAATATGAAATGTTCCGGAAATTCTGGCCGGAATGGGCTGCTCGTCTGATCGGAAGAGTGTATGCGACAGGACAGAATTCGAATCAGGTGTAAGAGGGGTAATTTTAATACAGATGTGGAGTACAGGCAGATGAAGAGACTGATAATCATACCGGCTTACAATGAGCAGGACAGTATCCTGGATACCGTCCGCGACGTAGAGAAAAATGCGCCGGGGTTTGACTATGTGGTGGTAAATGACTGTTCTGGGGATGATACATTAAAAATATGCAGGGAGCATCATATTCATGTGCTGGATCTGCCGATTAACCTGGGAATCGGCGGTGCTGTTCAGACAGGGTATCTCTATGCGTATCGGAATGGGTATGATATCGCTGTGCAGATCGACGGAGATGGCCAGCATGACGCATCTTATCTGGAAATGATGGCGGAAAAACTGGTGTCAGAAGACCTGGATATGGTGATTGGTTCGCGATTTATTAATAATGAAGGGTTTCAGTCTTCCTGGATTCGACGTTCCGGCATTCATTTTTTCACGCTGCTGATGCGTGGTTTGTTTGGAACAACGATTACAGATGCTACTTCGGGGATGCGGCTGTGTAACCGCAGGACGATGGAGCTGTTTATCAGGGATTACCCGAGAGACTATCCGGAGCCGGAGACAGTAGCACGGCTTCTGCGTCATAAATACAAGGTGAAAGAGGTGCCTGTGAAGATGCGGGAACGCTCAGGCGGGGTATCCTCGATATCCCCCCGTAAATCCATCTATTATATGATTAAGGTGACTCTGGCGATTCTCGTGGAACGGCTTCGCTGACAGGGATGAAAAGTCCCGCATGCGAAATTGCTCTGCGAGCAAGAGCGGGAGCTGCGTCATGCGTCCTGACGGATGCAGGACAGAGGAGGAGAGGCTTATGATGTCATTCAGGCTTCAGGTTATTCTTGTGGTTATTCTGCTTGCTGCGCTGGCTGTGATCATTGCCATGCTTAAGAAGCGAACGCTGGATCTGAAATATGTACTGGTCTGGATTTTCTGCCTGGCTGTGCTTTTGATTTTTTCCGTTTTTCCGGGTACCATGACGAAGCTTGCCAGATTCATCGGTATTTATTCCCCGGTCAACATGATCTTTTTCCTGGGATTTGTGCTTGCGGTTACGATTATCTTTACGTTGACGGTCAGTCTTTCGAGGACAACCGGCAAGGTGAGAAAGCTGGCGCAGATGATGGCGCTGGAAAATGATACCTGGGAGAAAGAGACAACAGAAGAGACAAAGACCGGGGCGGGGGTTTATGCGGAACATGAACAGGCTCACGAAGAATTACATCTACAATAGTGCTTATCAGCTTCTGGCTGTACTGATTCCGCTATTGACGACCCCATACCTGACCAGAACCCTGGGGACGAATTCCCTGGGGATTGACAGCTATGTACTGTCGGTTGTACAGCTGGCGGAGGTTCTGGGTACTTTGGGGACAAATACGTATGCGAACCGGGAAATCGCGTATGTGAGGGACGACCGCGAAAAGCTGACGAAAACCTTTCTGGAAATTTTTCTGCTGCGGCTTGTTCTTTGCGTCCTCGTTGTGTTCGTCTATGTGGGGATTGCGCTGCGCTCCGAGTACCGGACGGTATTTCTGATTCAGACGGTTACACTGATCTGTTATTTTTTTGATATTTCCTGGCTCTTTATCGGGATGGAAGAGATGAAGCCGGTGGTTATGCGAAATACCTGCGTTAAGCTGCTGGTGACTGCCTGCATTTTTCTTTTTATCCGGGAGCCGGATGATCTGCTTCGATATGTCGCCATTACCGCGTCCGGTCAGCTGCTTGGCGATCTGTTAATGGCCTGGCAGGGAAGACGGTATCTGAAAATCGAGGGGATTGGCAGGCTGGATATCCGGCGACATATCCGGCCGGTATTGCTGCTTTTTCTGCCGCAGGCGGCCTCTTCTCTGTATGTGCTGTTTGATAAAACAATGCTGGGACTTCTTTCCGAGCAGATCGACAGCGTTTCTCTTTACGATAAGGCAGAATCGCTGGTAAAGACGCCGCTGGTATTCGCGACGGCGATGACGTCTGTATTGATGCCCAGAATTGCGAATGAATTCGCGGCGGGGCACAGGGAAAAGATAAAGGAACTGGTGCAGGGCTCCATCGATTTTATGATTCTGGTTTTTCTGCCCGTCACACTTGGCATGGCTGTGATTGCCGGAAGGTTTGTGCCCTGGTATCTCGGGGAAGCGTACCGGGCAAGCATCCTGGTTGCGCGCATTCTGTCGCCGGTGATTCTGGCAATTGCGCTGAGTAATGTCAGTGGGACGCAGTTTCTGGTAGCCACGAAAGAAACAAAGGTTCTGACGATTTCCTATGTGGCAGGAGCTCTTTTTAATCTGACCGGAAATTTTCTTCTCATTCCGCTTTACAATGAGAGAGGGGCCGCAGTGACAACCGTGTGCGCAGAATGGCTGGTGACATTGATACAGCTTTATGTGCTGCAAAAAAGGCTCGGTTCGCTGCATTTATTCAGAAACAATTGGAAGAAGCTGGTGGCGGCTCTGGCAATGCTTCTGCTGATTGTGCCGATGAACCGGCTCACAGATTCCATCTGGGTGGTTCTTCTGCAGATTGTTTCCGGGGGGATTTTCTATTTTACCCTTTTGCTTTTGCTTAAGGAGAAACGATTGATAGAAGCGCTGCATAAGTTCTGTGCGCGGAGAGGAGTCGGAGAATGAATATCGCATTGCTGATTGCCGGAGGAAGCGGCGCGCGGATGCATCAGAGCATTCCGAAGCAGTTTCTGAATGTCAATGACAAACCGGTCATGCTCTATACGATGGAAGCTTTCCAGAAACACCCGGATATCCAGGCGATTGAGGTGGTATGCCTGGATGGATGGCATGAGATTCTGCGGGCGTACGCGGAACAGTTTCATATTTCAAAGCTGGTGAATATTGTGTCCGGCGGGGAGAATGGCCAAAGCTCCATTCGCAACGGAGTGTATGACCTGATGGAGCATTATCAGGAAGAAGACCTGGTTCTGATTCATGACGCGATCCGGCCAATGGTTTCTCAGGATATTATTTCGGATAATATCGCCAAATGCAGGAAATATGGTTCGGCTGTGACCGTGATCCCCTGTATGGAGGCCATGCTGTTCAGTGAGAACGGGATCAGTTCCAGCCGGACGATTCCGCGGGATACGCTGCTGCGCACGCAGACACCGCAGACGTTTCCGCTTGGAACGCTGTATCGGCTGCATCGGGAAGCACTGGCAAAAGGGATTACGAATTCGATTGCAACCTGTACTTTGATGGCAGAATTGGGATACGAGGTATTTTTTGCGGCTGGTTCAGAGAAAAATATCAAGATTACCACGGTGGAGGACCTGGATATCTTTAAAGCTTTATTATTTCAGAGGAGGACGGATGACCGGGATGTCTCTCAGTAAAATCAGTCGGATGTATCAGAAAGAGATTGAACCCTGTATGACTGGTCCGATTCCCTGGGAAGCGCTTGCGGGCAAAACCATTCTTGTCGTGGGAGCAAACGGAATGATCGGTGCAGCCGTCGTCCGCATGCTGCTTCATCGGAATCATTTTCAGTCCGGGAAAATGCGGATTCTGGCGGTTTCCAGGAGCAGGGAGCATTTTCTGGAGTGTTTTGCCGGGCAGTATGAAGAAGGGGAATTGTCTTATTATCCGATGGATATCAGTGAAGGAGTCCGGCTTTCGGAGCGCGCGGACTTCATCATCTGCGCGGCGGGGGACGGGGATCCGGCTTCTTTTGCGGCGCATCCGGTGGAAGTGATGCGTGGCAATCTGGCCGGACTGGATCATCTGCTCTGCTTTGCGCGGCAAAGCGGGAGCGGGCGGCTTTTGTATCTGTCTTCCGGGGAAGTATATGGGCAATCTGTAGAAGGCCGGATTTTTGATGAAACATTTTGCGGATATGTGGATTATTCGAAACCGCGCTCCTGTTATCCGGCAGCCAAGAGGGCGGCGGAAGTACTTTGTCAGTCCTGGATACAGGAATACGGAGCAGATATTGTGATTGCGCGCCCCTGTCATATTTTTGGCCCGGATATGAAGGCTTCGGACAGCCGCGCAGTGGCGCAGTTTCTTTTTCGCGCGGCTCATGGGCAGGAACTGGTGATGAAGAGTGATGGCCGGCAGCAGCGTTCCATGTGTTATTCCTACGACTGCGCGGAGGCATTGCTTCTGATTTTGCTGAGGGGAAAATGCGGTGAGGCTTATAACATTGCCGGAAAGGAGCAGGTGGTTTCCATTCGGCAGCTGGCCGGAATGATTGCCCGGGCAGGAGAGACCGGACTTCGACTGGAGACACCGACGAAAACGGAAAAAAACAGTTACAATCCTGTGGAAAAGTCGATCCTGGACTGGCATAAAATATACGCTCTGGGCTGGCGTCCCAGAAAAACGGTGGAAGAGGGCATTTGTTCGACACTGGAGATTATGAAAGAGAAAGTTGGGTAACCGATGGGTAATTATTACGATCCGGAAATTCTGAAAAGGATACAGTCTGTGGAGCTGGATATGCTGAAGGATTTCGACGCGCTCTGCGAGAAATACCAGATTGAGTACTTTGGCGTTGGAGGGACGACAATCGGTCTGCTGCGGCATCAGGGTTATATTCCGTGGGACGACGACATTGATATCGGGATGCTGCGCAAGGACTATGATCGTTTTCTGGAGGTCGCGGAACAGGAGTATGGAGAGAAATACAGTCTCCTGAATTTTGAAAAAAATCCGGACTATCCGCTGATGACGACGCGGTGGGTCAAAAATGGAACCACATTTTTGGAATACAATTTCAGACATATAGACGCGAACTGGGGGATTTTCCTGGATCTGTTTTGCTTTGACAACATTCCGGATGACGAGCGGTCCTTTAAAAAGCAGGGATTCTGGGCGTGGGTCTGGAGTAAGCTGCTGATCCTGCGGAGCGTTCCCTTCCCGGTGCTGGAACAGACAGGGATTGCAAAATACTGTATCTGGGCAGGATGTGCCGTGCTGCATTTTCTGATCCGGTTATTTCATATTCCTGCGGATTTCTTTTACAAAAAAGCCCGTACACAGGCGACGAAATATCAGAATGTGCAGACAAAGCGGGTTTCTTATATGTTTGACCCTGCCCTCTACACAAGTGTGATGGAGAAGAAGGATGTGCTGCCCACAAAACGGAGAACCTTTGAGGGGATGCAGGTGAAATTTGCCTGCAATGTGGAAAAATATTGCCGGGAACGATATGGGGACTATATGAAGCTGCCGCCCGTAGAAAAAAGGCATAATCATGTTCCGTATCGGCTGGACTTTGGAGACGGCGAAGGGCGAGAGTGAGAAGATATGCCTACAGTGAGTGTAATTATACCGGTTTACAGGTCCGTGGATGTTCTGGAGAATGCGGTGCAGAGCGTTCTTGACCAGTCGTTCGGGGATTATGAGCTTTTGCTGATTGAAGACGGCTCACCGGACGGCAGCCTGGACTTATGCAGGAGGCTTGCTGCGAAGGATGCGCGCATCCGGGTTTACCATAAGGAAAATGGCGGAATCTGCAGCGCCAGGAATTTCGGAATGAGGCACGCCGCAGGAAAATACATTGCATTTCTGGACCACGACGATGAATATCTGTCGGGATACCTGAGCGATAACATTCGTCTGCTGGAAGAATACCAGGCAGATGTGGTGAAGTTTGAACGCGTGAAGGAAAAGCATATGCTGGATGGAACGGTTACGGTTTTGCATGGAAGCCGGATTCGGAATATGCCGGGAATGAAGGATGGCGTTGTCTGCTACCGGGGAACCCAGATCGCGGAGCGCTTTCCCGCAATTCGGGAGGCTGCTAAGACGATGTACATCTGGGATGGCATTTATCGCGGTGATTTTTTGCGGCAGAATCAGCTGACGTTTGACGAATCGTTTCGGTTTGGACATGAGGATATGATGCTGAACCTGGAAATATTATCTGCGGCGCAGTCGATGGTATTTCATGCGGGAGAGTATTATAAGCACAAATACCGGGAATCGACCAGCACCTCCGCTACCTTTGACGGGGTTCGTGTGGCGGATTCTGTACGGACCGCGAAGCGGGAGAGTCAGCTGCTGGCGGATTGGGGGTATCCGGCGGAGCAGATTTTATACAGCTATATGAACGCACTGTTTGTGACGATGAATATCCTGTGCCTGCCTGGTGCGGACTGCTCCCAAAAGGAGAAAAACGAGCTGCTGGAATACTTCCGGAAAGAGACCATCGCTCAGATGACAGCTCTTCCAGTAGCTGTAAAAAAGCTTTTCCGGATGAAGAAGCTCCACGGAATTCTCGCGTGGCTGTTTATGAAGAGGCAGTATGCTATCTGCCTGCTGACGTTCCGGCTCTATTTCCGGCTGACCAATTCCGGAACAGAGGTGACGTCCTGAACCGGAGCTTCTTATGGAATGCAGGGAAAAGAGGGGATGAGAAATACGAACGGGATTCGGTTTTCCGTGGCGATGTGTACGTATAATGGAGAAGCATATATCCGGGAACAGCTGCAGAGTATTTTGGATCAGGATGTTCCGGTCGATGAGATTGTGGTATCAGACGATGGGTCTGCGGATGACACAGTGGAGATTGTTAAGGAAGTGCTTTCCCAAAGCGGGATCCGTCATGAGATTATAGTAAATAAAAAAAATCTGGGATTTCGAAAAAATTTCGAACAGGCAATCGGAAGGACACAGGGGGAGATTATTTTTCTTGCTGACCAAGATGATATCTGGAAGCGGGAAAAGGTGCGGTTGACCTGGAAGCATTTTCAGAAGAACCCAGGCTGTCTTCTGGTTTTTTCCAATGCGGTAGTCGTCTCGGAGGATCGGAAGCCTCAGACGATGGATCTGTGGGATTCCGTACTGTTAAAAAAGGAGCTGCATCCCCAGATGGACTGGAAGCGTCTGTTCCTGAAAGGCTGGTATGTGACTGGCGCCGCAGCTGCGATCCGCCGGACGCTTTTTGAGGAAGCAGTTCCTTTTCCTGCGACCTGTTATCACGATGCCTGGCTGGGAATGCGGGCAGCCCTGTGTGACGGGATTGAAGCGGAGCCGGAGAAGCTGATCTGCTACAGACAGCATGCGGAGAATCAGATTGGAACGGCTGCGTCAGAAGCGGCCCGCTGGAAAAAAAGGCTGAAGGTTCTTCAAAGTGCCGGCGAAACACAGATCGAGCTTCACAGGCAGTATGCATTGATGTACCGGGAAATCGAAGAGGGTTTTTCTGATTTTCTCTCAGAAGATTCTGCATTTTGTGGGGAGCTGAAAGCCTGTATACAGTATCATCAGGACATGGCAGAGCTGGGAGATATGCGTGTCAGTGAGCGGCTGCGGACGATTGCGCACTACTATCGAGAGGGCAGTTTTAAATGCTTCGCGAAAAATGCTGCTGCCATGCGGGGAGACCTGTTCTATGCGCTGGGGCGAAGACAGGCAGAAGGGGCAGGAGATCATTCCTCTGCCGGGAGAGCGTGAAAAAGCACGTATTGCAAAGGATGCAAATAAAGCGTGAGAAAACGGAAAGGGATTCTGGATGAATCGAAAACAACTGAAAACACCTGGTAAACTGAATTTTCCGGCTTTTGTTCACCGTTATGCATGCACGAAAAACAGGCTGTTTCTTCTTTACGGCGTTTTTTTGCTGCTTTGCGTGGTGTTTGCTGCTGCAACGGCAGATTTTGACAGTGCGTCTACCTGCGCAGAGACCTATGGCCTGACGACGGACTCGACCATTGTTCTGGAAGAAGACAGTGAGATTCGGGTGGACTTTACGCTCAGCTATGACTGCTTTGAGGGAATGAACGTGAAATTCCAGGCGGACGACGGATTTGGGGAAGAGGAGCTTCTTGCCCGTCTGTATGACCGGGAAAGCGGGGAATTGCTGGCTGAGGATTGCATTGCTCTGAAGTATGAGCTGGTGCGCAACAGTGACGCCGGTTCCTATATTTATCTCACACTTCCGGTGGAGGAAACAGAAGGAAGGGAAGTGTCCCTGATCCTGACACTTCAGGGAAGTGAGATTTATACAACTCCGGAATTTGTAGTAAGCGATACGTACAATCAGCCTTCCGCACTTTCTGTCGATGACGAGAGTACAGATGGGCAGCTGGTGTTTACGACCTATTATACCACGGAAGCAAATATGATTTCGGAGGTGACGGATGTCATCCTGAAGGCATTTTTGTGGATTTTTGCCGGCAGTCTCCTGTTTTTGTGGGCGATGGCTTCGGCTGTCCCGGAGGAGAAGGAAGAAGGGATACTCTGGCGCCTGTCCGGTCTGTTTTCGGGAGGCAAAACGATTTTGGAAAAACTGGTCTCCCGGCTTTTGCAATTTCTGAAAAAATGGAAAAAGCTGGCGGCATATTTCTTTGTTCTACTTCTTCTTGCCGGAACCCTGCTGTATGTCTATGAATATCACATCGAGCGGGTGATGGATCAGAAGAGGGAAACGGCTGTTCTGGAAGAGAATCCTTCCGGGGACACCTTTTTGCTGAATGAGGACATACTGTCAATCGAACAGCATTTTCTGGTCAGAAAAAATAATTCTGTGACGGCGGTGCTGATAAAACTGACGCCGGATTCGATTGCTGAGAACGCGAAGCTGTATGCGACCGTCATGGACTATACGACCGGGGATGTGCTGGTCAGTGAAGAACTTCTTCTATCGGAGGAATTAACGGAGGGAGAGACCTTTGTCTGGAAGCTGACGCTGGATGAGACACTGGTGACGTCCGGAAAGCATGATCTTTGCGTGACACTGCGGGCAGAACAGTTTGAGGGAACGATCGTAGAGATTCCCTACAGCAGTGTATGGGAAGAGGGGGAGCCAGGTGCGGAAGAACCGGACGGGGAGAGCCTGACCGGGGAGGCACAGACAGAGCAGGAGACGGAGGAAACAGCAGAAGATCAGCTCTATATTAATGGGGAGGCCAATGGCAGTACACTGGCAGTCACAGTGGAGTATGGAAATACTTTTTTCCTTTTGCCAATGTATCTGATTTTCTGCGCGGGTGTTCTGATTATCGTTTCTCTTTTGTATTTTCTGATTTTTGTGCACCGGACGGACCTGACCCGGCTGTGTCCGGTTCTGATTCTGTCTCTGGGACTGATGATGGGATGCGTGATTACGATGTATGGGGTGCCGGACGAGCCTTCCCATATCGACACAGCGTATCAGCTTTCCAATGAGCTGCTGGGGATTCCGGACAGCGCAAAGGATGGCTATATTTACAAACGTGCGGATGATGCGGATATGACTGCGGAGGATAAGGAGAGTATCAGCATCGCTGCCTATGAGCGTCTCTACCGGCAGCTGTTTACACGGGTGGAAGACGATACCCTGGTCGAATGCAGGGCACTGAGCGCGCTGAACAATTCCGGCCGGATCTTTTATCTTCCGCAGGCGCTGGGACTGACGCTTGGCAGATTATTGGGACTGGGGACCATGCCCATGCTGATGCTGGGCCGTCTGTTCGCGCTGATTGCTTACGCGATACTGACGACTCTGGCGGTGAAGAAGCTTCCTGTTGGAAAGGTCTCTCTGATGCTGATTGCGGTGCTGCCGATTTCTCTGCAGCAGGCGGCGTCCTTTTCCTACGACAGTGTCATCAATGGAGTCGCCTTTGTGTTTGTGAGCTACAGTATTTTTCTGTGCTCGGAAAATGCGTCTGTCCATATTCAGGATGTCGCCGTGGCGGTGATCACAGGCTGCCTGATGGCTACGGTAAAAGGCAGCGTCTATCTGCCTCTGTGCCTGCTGCCTCTGGGTATTTTCCTGGTAAAAGGCAGCAGCAGCCGGAAGAAAAAAGCACTGATTGCCGCTGTGACGGCTGTATGCCTGTACGCGTTTCTGCGCGGAAATCTTTCCAGTATCCTTTCCCGCCTTTCCAGAACGGCTGCGGAAGCGGTTGGAGGGTCAGACAGCACTCAGATTTATACCCTGGGCTATTTCATCCAGTATCCGCGGCGTCTGATCGGCATGCTTGCGAACACCATTTATAAGCAGGGGGATGCTTATCTGCGGAATCTGCTTGGCGGCTACCTTGGCTGGCTGGAAATCACGATTCCATGGTTTGTGATTATTGGTTTTCTGTTTCTTTTGCTGCTTTCCTGTATTGCGTATCCGGATGAAAGCAGAATTTCGGGAGGAAAACGGGTATTTTGGGCCATTCTTGCAGCGGGGACTTTTCTTCTGGTGGAGATTTCGATGCTGTTTTCATGGACATCCACGGACTCCCTGTTTATCGAGGGCGTGCAGGGGAGGTATTTTATTCCATTCCTTCTGCTGGTGCTGCTGGTACTGCGGAACGCTTTTTTCCGGACCCGAAAGGTCCTGGATCGGAGGCTTCTGTTTATGAGTGGTTTTTTAAACGCGATTGTATGGATTCAGATTATTCAGAAAGTGGTAGATGCCTGAAAATGGAAGCTTATAAAAGGAGAATTGCCGGTAAAAAGCATTATTTGGAAAGGAGTAAGACACATGAAGCTTATCATTCAGATACCGTGTTATAATGAAGCCCAGACCCTGGAAATCGCACTGAATGATCTGCCTGAAAGGATTGACGGGGTTGATCAGATTGAGTATCTGATTATTAACGATGGCAGCAGTGATGCTACAGAGGAGACAGCGAGACGCTGGGGTGTGAATTATGTCGTGAATTTTAAGCGGAATAAGGGACTGGCCTACGGCTTTATGGCCGGGATTGACGCCTGTCTGCGCAACGGGGCGGATATTATCGTGAATACGGACGCGGACAACCAGTACGCCGGGGCAGATATTGAGAAGCTGGTGCGCCCGATTCTGGAAGGGAAGACGGATATCGTAATTGGCGAGCGGCCGATTGATGAGACGAAGCATTTTTCTCCTGTGAAAAAGAAGCTGCAGCATCTGGGAAGCTGGGTCGTACGAAAAGCGTCGAATTCGGACATCCCGGACGCGCCAAGCGGGTTTCGCGCATTCAGCCGGGACGCGGCGATGCGCCTGAATGTGACAAATGAATATACGTATACACTGGAAACAATTATTCAGGCCGGGCGGGTCAAAATTGCGCAGACCTCGGTTCCGATTCGAACGAATGAGGAGCTGCGCCCTTCCAGGCTGTTTAAAAGTATCCCCAGCTATATCAAAAAGTCAGTGGTCACAATTTTGCGGGCGTATATTATGTATTCTCCGCTGAAAACATTTTCGATTATTTCCGTGATTCCGTTCGCAGCCGGACTTGCTCTCGGAATTCGCTTCCTGGTATTTTTCTTTACCGGGCATGGGAATGGCCATATGCAGTCACTGATTCTCTGTGCGATTCTGCTCATGATGGGTTTTATGACCTTTGTGATTGGCCTGCAGGCAGATCTGATCGCGAAGAATCGAAAACTTCTGGAAGACATCCAGTATCATGTGCGGCACATCGACTATGATAAGCTGCCCGAGGAGCGTAAGGATTCTTCGGATGCGAAATAGTATTAAGAAAAAGTTCAGAGGAATAATATGCGAAATTTTCTGACATTAGATAAAAATCAGGAGCGGTCAGCGGTTGTGTGGAATGCCTTTTCTGCCATGATGAATTCGTTTCAGACGACGATTCTGCTGATTGTGCTGACAAGAGCGGGTACCGATGCGGATTCCGGCATTTTTGTTATTGCCTATGCGGTGGGAAATCTGATGCTGCAGGTGGGAAAGTATGGCGTCCGGCAGTTTCAGGTCACGGATACGGCGGAGACTTATTCTTTCCGGGATTATGTGACTGCCCGTGGGTTTACCGTTGGCCTGATGCTTCTTGTGAGCTTTGGCTATGCGGGATATACCTGCCTGTCCGGACGGTATACGCCGCAGAAGGCGGCGGTTGTATTGCTGATCTGCCTGGTGAAAGCAGTGGAAGCGTTTGAGGATGTCATTCATGGCAGATTGCAGCAGCTTGGACGGCTGGATATTGCCGGGCGCATTCTGGGAATCCGGCTGTTTCTGTTCATTGTGCTGTACGCGCTGATCTTTCTGGGAACCGGGAATTTATGGCTGACGAGTCTGCTTTCCCTGCTGATTACACTGGTACTTGCCCTTGTTATGAATGGGAGTGTGCGCGGGTATCTGTCCCTGCAAAAAAAGCTTCCGTCCGGCAGTACCGGGACAGGACAGATGTCTGTGAACCGCGTCGGAAGCCTGCTTGCAGCCTGCGCTCCTCTGTGTGTCAGCGCCTGCCTGAATATGTATGTGGCGAACGCGCCCAAATATATCATAGATTCAGTGGTAAGCGCCCAGGAGCAGACTGCGCTGAATATTGTATTTATGCCGGTTTTTGTGATTGCCCTGCTCGGAAACTTTATTTTCCAGCCGATTCTGAAGAGGCTGGGGCTTCTGTGGCATGAGAAGCGATTCCGGGACTTTCGCGGAATTACAGGACGCCTTGCAGGAGCGGTGGTGCTGCTGACTGTGGGAATTGCTTTTGCCGGATACTGGCTTGGGCTTCCGGTGCTAGAACTGATTTATGGGGTGGATCTGTCCGCTTACCGTGTGATTCTCGTCGTATTCATCCTGGATGGCGGAATCATTGCGATGCACAATCTGCTGATTCTGGTGATCACGATTATGCGGCGCCAGAGCCGGATGATTTATGGCTACGCTGCTGCGGCGCTCGCCCTGTTTCTGTTTGGAACACCCATTCTGAAGCGCTCTGGAATTCTGGCGCTGTGTCTGTATTTTACATTGGTGTTAGCGCTGCTGATGCTGTATTTTCTGCTTCTGGTCAGACGGGGGCATCGGGCGAATAGAAAGGGGCGCGGAAAATGAGGGAACCGGAAAACCAGAGAGTTCTGTTTATTACGACAAAAAATACGGACTATATACGCAACACGCAGGAAATCTCGCTTTTGTCAGAGACAGCAGCAGAGGTGACGGTGATCGGCAGTAAGAGCCGCAGCTATGTGCGACGGCTGGCATTTGTGTATATGCATCTGCTTTTCTGCTCCATGAAGCGGTTTGATCTGGTGTTTATCGGATTTTCTCCGCAGCTGATTCTGCCGTTCTGGAGCTGGAAATTCCGACAAAAGACGGTGGTGACTGATTTTTTTATTTCCGTCTATGATACAATGGTATGTGACCGGAAAAAATTCCGGGACGGCAGCTTCCTGGCCCGCATTTGCCGCTGGCTGGATCTAAGAACGCTTCGTGGAGCGGATGCCTGCATCTGTGATACGAATGTGCATGGGGATTATTTTTCCGCGGAGTTTGAAGTGCCGCGGGAGTTTTTCCATACCCTGTATCTGGACGCGGACCGGTCCATTTATTATCCACGGAACGCGCAAAAACCCGAAGAGGCGCAGGGCCGCTTTGTGGTTTTGTATTTTGGAAGTGTTCTGCCGCTGCAGGGAGTGGATGTGATTCAGGACGCGATGAGTCGCCTGGCAGAGGATGCGCGCTTTTTCTTCTACTTGATCGGACCGGTGTCTGAGCGGATGACAGCCTCAAATATTCGCTATATAGACTGGCTCTCTCAGGAGCAGCTGGCCGGATATATCGCGTTCGCGGATCTGTGTCTGGCGGGGCATTTTAACGCCGGGATTGAAAAGGCAAAACGCACGATACCGGGGAAAGCGTATATTTACCGTGCGATGGATAAGCCGATGATTCTGGGAGATAACCCGGCCAACCGGGAGCTGTTTGATGAAAGCATGGAGGGCATCTTTTTTGTGCCGATGGGCGACGCGCGGGCGCTTGCAGATCGGATCGTGGAAATTTATGACGGGAAAGAGCCGAAGGAACCAGGAGGAAAATAATTGGCGAGAGGGAAGAACAATACGGTTATACCAAAATACAAATGGCTCACTGCTGCCGCGGTGGTCGCAGCTGCCGCACTGTATCTCTGGCGGATCAACGGCATGGAGCTGGTGCTTTCTGTATCTGATGTACACCCGCTGCGGCTGGCAATCCTTTTGGGCATTCTGTTTCTGATACCGGTCTGCGCCTGCATTTTGACACCGGAGGGCGGCCTGGCGGCGAGACGGCTGTGCCTGTTTGTGTATGCCTTTCTCTTCCTCTATTCGCTCTTTCAGATGTCTTATTATGAGAATTATGTGGGAAGAACGCCGGATGAAATGCAGCATATATCCTATATTGCCTATCTGGAAGAAACCGATGTGCTGATTCCGGATTTTACGGAGATGATCAGCGGTACACTTTTTTCCGAAATCAGCGCGAAGGAAGATGTCTGGAAGATCGACTGGACGAATGAAGAGGTGAATTATTTAGGACATCCGCCTTTGTATTATCAGATTATGAGACTGGCGAATGCGATCCATTTCGAGAGCGACGGAACGGTCTGCGTGGTCAATATTGCCCGTTTGCGGCGATTTAGTATGGGGATCGCGGCACTTGCTCTTTTGCTGATTTTTTACATTGGCTTCACCAGACTGGATCCGCGCAGGCCCTGTCTGCATCTTCTGTATGCGATGATTACCACCAGCGTACCCATGATGCTTTATGGAGCAGCGGGAATTTCAAACGATACGCTGGCGCTGCTGACGGTGACGGTTTATTTTCTGGGAATCCTGCGGTTTGTGGAGCAGAAACGGGATTGGAAAACCTATCTTCTGATCGCGGTGGGCGTGACCGCTTCCCTGCTGACAAAGACGACTGCGGGTCTGATGACCGCGCTTGCAAGTGTGCTGGTCATTGTAAGCTCCCTGATTCGTGAGAAAAGCTGGAAGCGTCTGTTTCGGAAAAGCTTTTTCCTGACCCTGCCCGTCTATCTCCCGGCGGTTCTGTATTTTCTGTATATTTATAAAATATATGGAACCTTCCAGCCCTCACTGGCCAATTTTGTTTCCGAGGAATATTACCAGAACTCTTCTTTTTATGTGCAGGAGGAGGAACGGGCAGTGATGACGCTGTATCAGTATTTCCTTTATTATAAGAAAGAATTTTTTGGCTCCTGGAGTGGGATAGCCAGCCATATTGCCCTATATAAGCCGACCCGGCTGTATTCCCCGGATCGAATTGCGCTGTTGTCTGTCTGGGTGCTTCCGGCAGTTTCCGTCATTTTCTCTTTCTGGAAAAGGGATCGCGTGGGAAGAGCCTGCTCCGGGCTGTATATCGCCGCCCTGCTTGTGGCTGCATTGCAATTTGTAAGTGCGGCAGGGGGTTTTTATTCCCGAGGGTATCTGGGGGGATTTCAGAGCCGGTATTATCTCTGTGTGATTGCGGCGTTTGCTCTTTCCATCACCAGACTGCCGGAGACAGGTCTGACAAATCGCCGGCCACCCTCTGCCGGCACACGTTCGGAAAACAGCAGCATACCGGCAGACGGGCAAAGGCTGCAAAGCATTCTTTTCGTATTTGTGATTGTCTTTATCCTGCTGCTGTTCTATGAGAATTTTATTTATTTTCTGCTGCATTTCACGGAGTATCTGACGTAAGGACCTGTTGCAGAACTGCACAGCCGGATACGTGAATCGCAGGCCCTGAAAGCCAGGCTGCTGCCTGATAACGTTGGAGTGTGAATGGAATGAAGGAAAACCGGGTTTTGAAAGGAAAAAGGATAAAAAACAGAAAAGAGATCATAGCGGCAACACTGGTTTCCGCAGTCTTTCTGGGCGCGCTCGCAGGACAATTAACGGTGCCAGTGATTAGTGATGAGACGGTGACGATGGCGAACGCGGCCTGGGTCACCGGCAGAGACTGGAGCCTGATGATTGCACACCTGGGCGGACCATATTACCGCTTTGTCCAGGCGCTGATGACAGTGCCGCTGTTTGCTTTTCTGGATGATCCGGCTGCGATTTACCGTATTTCCATGATTCTTCAGGCCCTGATACACGCGACGACGGTGCCGGTGGTGTATCGGATCTGCCGCAGGCATCTGTACATGTCCTCTGCCGGACTCGCCGCTCTGCTTGGCATGGCGGTGTGCTTCGTACCATCGATTGCCCTGTATGTTCTCTATTACCGGGGAGATTACCTGCTCTGTGTGCTGCCATGGTATGTGCTTCTGTTCCTGCTTGAGACAGTGCGAGCTGTCGAAGAAGGAAGGAAGGGGAAGAGAATTCTTTTTTCTGCACTGGCTGTTCTGTGCTGCGCGCTGGCCTATATGGCGCATACCCGTGGAATTGTATTGATTCTGGCACTTGTGATCTGCGCGGGAATCCTGTGGCTTCTGACCAGGCAGCAGTCTCTTCACTGGCCGGTGTGCATTGGTGCAGCAGCAGTGTCAGTCCTGGCGGATCAGAAAATCTCCGGAACGCTCAAACAGGCGCTTTATTCTATAAGCGGAGTAAATTCTAATGCCTTTGAGTCGACGGACATGGGTGGATATCTGAACATTTTTTCCGCACAGGCGCTGAAAGATCTTCTTATGCTCTGCCTTTCCTGGCTGAATACACTGGTGGTCACAACGCAGGGACTGGTATTGATTGGCGGTGTGGCTCTGGTGGTTTTTTGCCGGAAGCTGAGAAAAGAACTGTGGAAGGGGAGTTATTCTGCGCATTCGGGCGGCCCTCTGGAGGAAAAGGAGGGAGCGGATGCTTTGCCGACGCAAGTCCCGGTGATCCGGCTCGAGGAAAAAATCACAGCGTTGTTTACGTTTCTGGTTTTTTCCGGGTACTATGCGGTGGGGGCATTATATTTTAAGGGTACCTATCTATCCCTGGCGACCGGCGAGCTGACCAGGCGCTCAGACCGTCTGCTGTATGACCGCTATTCTGTATGCGGGGCAGGGATGCTGGTGTTTTTTGCCCTGTATGTGCTTTGCTGTCACCGTGAGTGGCTGACCGGGAAGGTCCGGATTGTCTGTATCGTGCTGGCAGCGGCGCTTTTTACTCTTTTCCTGTGGAAATTTCTGCCGATTGTGGTAAAATATCCCGGGTATGTGTATAATACCATCACACTGAATACCTTCCAGACCATCCGTAAACCTGCTAAAATTCTTTCCGGTATGAAATATGGCAGGATGGCGCTGGTGGCGGCCTGTCTGCTGGGGCTGGGGCTGATGGCGGCGGTGCTGCTGGTGTCGATGCTTCGAAAAAAGCGGATGCCGTATGCGCTTCTTGCGCTGGTACTGCTCAGTGACCTGATGCTGATTCTGGTGAATTACGGAAAGGTCCGCAAGGCTTCGGACGATTATGTCTGTCAGGCAACGCAGGAGGTGACAGCGTTTTTACAGGAAATGGAGGATGCGGTTTCGGAGGAATACCCGTATGTATTAAAGGGAGGCCTTTCCGGTGTAAAAATCCAGTATTACCAGTCTCAGCTGATGGAGTATCAGCTGTTTGGAAAAAAACAGGAGGAAGCGCTTGGGCTGACCGATTATTTTATTATCAGTAAGCAGGGGGAGATTGATCTGACCTGGTATGAGGAGGATTATTATCTCTTTGCGGATTTTGATTATGAGAATGCCGGATATGATATTGTGTATGTAAAAGGGGAAGCACTGGCCGAACGTCTGGAGGAGCTTGGATACACGATGATCCGGTATATTCCGGAGAACCAGGAATGATATTTTGTAACAATTCAGAACAATGCGGCCTGCTGCTCTGATCAGACGATATCTGTAACAATTCAGAACAGCATCGAAATGAAAACCGTTGTCATGATTTCAACAGGAGGAGACAGGAATATGAACAATGTAAAAATAGCGGTAGCAGGTACAGGATATGTCGGTTTAAGTCTGGCGGTGCTGCTTGCACAGAACAACCAGGTGACGGCCGTGGATGTCGTTCCGGAAAAGGTGGAGCTGATCAATCATCGGAAATCGCCGATTCAGGATGACTATATTGAAAAATATCTGGCGGAGAAGGAGCTGAATCTGACGGCGACGCTGGACGCGCAGAGCGCCTACCGGGACGCGCAGTTTGTGGTGATCTGTGCGCCGACCAATTATGACTCCCGTACGCAGAAGTTTGATACGTCGGCAGTGGAAACCGTGATCTCGCTCGTGATGCAGTACAATCCGGAGGCGATCATGATTATCAAATCGACCATCCCGGTGGGATATACCCGATCAGTCCGCGAGAAGACGGGCAGTAAGAATATTCTTTTCAGTCCGGAGTTTTTGCGGGAGTCGAAGGCTCTTTATGATAATCTGTATCCGTCGCGTATTATTGTCGGTACGGATATGGAGGATGAGCGTCTGGTAAATGCGGCGCACATCTTTGCCGGTCTACTGCAGGAGGGCGCGATCAAGGAGGACATAGAAACGCTTTATATGGGATTTACAGAAGCGGAGGCCGTTAAGCTGTTTGCGAACACGTATCTGGCGCTTCGTGTTGCGTATTTCAATGAACTGGATACTTACGCAGAGATGAAGGGTCTGGATACACAGCAGATTATCAATGGTGTCTGCCTGGACCCGCGCATTGGCACCCATTACAACAATCCGAGCTTTGGCTATGGCGGCTACTGTCTGCCGAAGGACACCAAGCAGCTGCTTGCAAACTATGAGAACGTGCCGGAGAATCTGATCGAGGCGATTGTAGAGAGCAACCGCACGCGCAAGGATTTCATCGCGGACCGGGTGCTCAAGCTCGCCGGGTATTACGACTATTACAATCGCGGAGACTACAGCGCGGCAAACGAGAAATCCTGTGTGGTTGGTGTTTACCGGCTGACTATGAAGAGTAATTCGGATAATTTCCGCCAGAGCAGTATTCAGGGTGTGATGAAACGCATCAAGGCAAAGGGAGCAACCGTCATCATCTATGAGCCGACGCTGGAGGATGGAAGTACCTTTTTCGGCAGTGTTGTGGTAAATGATCTGACTGCTTTCAAGGCACAGTGCGATGCGGTGATCGCGAACCGCTATGATTCCTGCCTGGATGATGTGAAGGAAAAAGTGTATACACGTGATATTTTTTTCAGAGACTAGCGACAGCTGTCATCGGCTTTCGGTGTATACAGCTCAGGCGGCCACTGGGGTTCCTCTTCGCTTACTTTTCGCCGGTATTCCAGTGGAGACATGCCTGTAATTTTGCGAAACTGACGATTGAAATGTTCCACCGTGTGGTAACCGCAGTCCATTGCGACCTCGGTGGAGCTTTTTTTTGTGTGTGCCAGCTGCCGTTTAGCCCGTTTGATGCGGTTGTTGATGACGTCTTCGATACAGGAGACACCGAATTGCTGTTTGTAGAGCGCCTGCAGATAGCTGGGACTGATGTTCAGCCGTTCTGCCATGCCCTTTACCGTCCAGTCCTGCCACGGCTCCACCTGAATGGATTTGCGCAGTGCATAGAGCGCGTGAGAAAACGGTGTGACCTCCCGCACATTAGAGTCGTCGTACAGGCGGCTGAACAGAATCTGTACCAGATCAGAGAGTATTTCCTCATTCCCTTCTTTATCCGAATAGTATTCCCAGGTGATCAGCTGCTGCAGATTGTAGCAGTATTCCGGCTCTGAAATGGGGAACGGACGATTTCTGCATGGAAAATCCAGGATCATCTTCTCATTTGTTGAAAAATAGAGCCAGTCATCGCTGTAGCTTTCTCCGTCCGCGCGGTAATAAATCTTTTCACCGGGTTCATACAGAATCGCGGTGTCCTCCGGAAACTGCAGCATCGTTTCCCCACAGCGGAAGATTGCAGGGGAGTGCGTCATGACAAGAAGAAACCGACCAGGGGGGGTGTCATATACGAAATCTGCCGGATGAATCGAGGAATAACCGGCTGCGAAAACTTTATTCATAGAAAAATCCTTTCTGAAAACCATACTGAAAACCAGTTTCCTTTTTAGAGGATAAGTCAATCCTTTACGAGTATAAATCATTGTATAAAAAAATGCAATATTGTAAAATGTAAAAAGATGTGTTTGTGAAATATGCCAAAAACAGAAAACCAGGCAGTACGAAACTGCGAAAAACTGACCGTTCATCGGTTTCGTGATAACCTGGTTCTTTGTTTTGGACAAATGGTTTCCGGTGCCTGGAAATAATGATTTGTACATAGCGAAAAGGGCAGCAGACAGGGAATTTTCACAAAAGATGCGGCTGCGGATATTTTTTGCAGCAGCAGAGTATGGAAAGGAGAAGAGACTATGGAGAAAGCGGTAGGTGCAAGCGTTTCAGGCACCCAGAGGAAAACGGTGGACTGGATGTATTACCTGATCAGGGCGGGGGTTATCTTTTCGATTGCCTGCCTGTTTCTGCCAGGATTGAATCCGGCGAGGATCAGCGGTATGATCAGTTCAAAGCTTTCCCTGTTCACAGTAGGAGTCTCCTACTCATCTCTGGTCAGTCAGTTCGGACGTGCGTTCCGGAAAGAGTGGCTGACCTATCAGGATGTTCAGATTCTTTATGCGTCCGCGCTTGTGATTATCGTCGGAGTGGTGGCGAATGGAGCGAATGGATGCATGTCTTTAGGGAATACCCGTATGAGAAAGCTGGGCACAAAAATCGGCATGGCCGGTTCTGTTGTGGAGCTTGTCGGCATGGCCGGTATCTATGTTGCCTATCAGCGTGTCTGTGAGACGAGCAATCCGGATAAGATTGAACCGATGTTTCCGACTGCTTACTGGATCCTTCTTGTGGTATTCGTACTTGTCCTGGTTCTGAATGTGCTTCAGACAGGCCTGCTCTCCAAATATCCATCCGAAGACAGATTTCATATGGAGACAAAATTTTCTCTGTTTCTGATGCTGCTGCCGTTTATTGTGCTCTGTGCACTGTTCAGCTACCTGCCTCTGTGGGGGTGGCGTTACGCCTTCTTTGATTATAAGGCAGGCCAGTCGCTTTCCTGGGACAAATTTGTCGGCTTCAAATGGTTTACACAGCTGTTTAAAAACGCCGCGACTGTGCGGGATGTCATTAATGTCATGAAGAACACCCTGGCTATGAGCGGCCTGGGCATCATCACGAGCTGGCTGCCGATGGCATTCGCGATTTTCTTAAGTGAGATGAAGAGCAATAAATTCCGCCGCTTTGTACAGACCTGTACGACAATCCCGAACTTCATCAGCTGGGTTCTGGTGTACGCGATTGCGGTGTGTATTTTTTCTACTGACGGCTTTGTCAGCAGTATTATGGTGAATCTGGGCATCTGGGATTCCGGTAAAAACTTACTGATGAATAACTCACACACCTGGCTGCAGATGTGGGGCTGGGGCACCTGGAAAGGAATCGGCTGGAGTGCGATTATTTACATAGCCGCGATTTCCGGTATCGACCAGCAGCTGTATGAGTCCGCGAGAGTGGACGGTGCCGGACGCTTCCAGCGTATGTGGCATATTACCGTTCCCGGTCTGATGCCGACCTTCTTTGTTTTACTGCTGATGTCAATCGCGAATATCCTGACAAACGGCATGGACCAGTATCTTGTATTCGAAAACGCTGTAAACTCGAACTCCGTGATGGTTCTGGACCTGTATGTGTATAAGCTGGGTATTCAGGACGGCTCCATTCCATTGAGTACTGTGATTGGTATGCTAAAGTCTATCATCAGTGTCATTCTTTTGTTCGGTGCGAATGGCTTCTCGAAGCTGGTGCGCGGCGAGAGTATCATATAGGAGGTGCAATATGGCGAAGACAGCACAGGAAAAAATCGACGCGAAGGCCGAAAAGAAATATGCGAAGACGCACAAAAGCATTTATCGTATGACACCGGGGGATGTCGTGTTCAACGTGATCAATTACGCGGTGTTCGGAGTGTTTACTCTTTTGTGTATTTTCCCGTTTTATTACCTGTTTATCAATACAATCAGTGACAATGACCTGGTTTCAAAGGGCCTGATTAACTTTTATCCGCGGGGGATTCAGTTCAGCAACTATATTTCGCTGCTTTCGATCAATGACCTGGGACAGGCGTTTCTGGTAACGATTGCCCGCACGATTCTGGGCACGGCGCTCATGGTAATGGCGTCGGCACTGGTTGGCTACCTGGTGACAAAGCAGGAGCTCTGGCACAGAAGCTTCTGGTATCGGTTTATCGTTGTGACCATGTATTTTAACGCAGGTATTATTCCCACATTCCTGAATATGCAGATGCTTGGTCTGACGAATACATTCTGGGTGTATATTATCCCTGGCATTGTGGCCCCATACAATATTATCCTGGTGAAGACTTATATCGAATCCATTCCGCGGGAGCTGGAAGAGAGCGCGGAGATTGACGGCGCCGGTCCGTTCAAGGTTTTCCGGCAGATTATCTGGCCGCTGTGTACGCCGATTCTGGCGACGATCACGATCTTCGGCGCGGTCGGCCACTGGAATTCCTTCATGGATTCCATTCTTTACATGCAGTCCTCCCCGCAGCTGTATACGCTGCAGCACAGACTGTATGTGTATCTGAACAGTACCTCGAATCTGAGTGCGCTGATGCAGTCCGGCGGCAGCTCCGCGGAGAACGCGCTGCAGTCGCTTCTTTCCGGGAAGGTGGTCAAGTATACCATCTCCATGGTGACCGTGCTGCCGATTCTTCTGGTATATCCATTCCTGCAGCGCTACTTTGAGGGTGGTATTATGCTGGGAGCAGTGAAAGGCTGACGGATGATCCATCGTCAGATATGTTTGGCATACGCTGCCTTTGTCTGGCAGTTTGTGTATAGAAAAAGCAGCTGTTTCTAAAAAAGAAAACGGCTGCGAAACAATTATTCTTTATTGGAAACGGAGGATAGAAACATGATGAAAACAATATCCAGAAGAGACTTTCTGAAGGGCTCTGCGGCTGGCGTGGTTGGCGTAGCTCTGTCGAGCTTTATCGGGGGCGGCGTTACCGCATTTGCGACGGAGGACATTCCGGCGGACGTGATTCCGGATTCTACAGTTACCCTGAATGTATATGATCAGCTGGCAAACTATTCAGGAGAGCAGATTGGCTGGTTTGGTCAGATCATGCTGGAGAAGTTTAATGTAAAACTGAATATCATCGATGACCAGGATGGCGTATATGAGAGCCGTATGGAGTCCGGCGATCTTGGCGATATCGTGATCTGGGGTTCCGATGGAGACGAATACCTTGAGGCAGTAAATCAGGGACTTCTCTTTGACTGGGAAGACGAAGATCTTTTGAGCGAGTATGGTCCGTATATTCTGGAGCATATGGAGCCGGCTCTTGAGAAGAACCGTAACCTTTCCGGCGGTACAATCTATGGTTATGGCTTTGACGTAGCGGTGGATGCAGATGATACACAGGATGCGATGTATACCTGGGATCTCCGCTGGGATCTGTACGCACAGCTTGGCTATCCGGATATCAACAACCTGGATGATCTTCTGGAAGTTCTGATTCAGATGAAGGAGCTTTGCCCGACCGATGATAATGGCAACGCGACCTATGCGATGTCCATCTTCCCGGATTGGGATGGTGATATGGTGATGTATGTGAAGTCCCTGGCAACCGCTTATTATGGATATGATGAGTTCGGTATCGGTCTGTATGACCCGGAGAATGGTGTATACCACAACGCACTGGAAGAGGATGGCCCGTATCTCACAACCCTGCGCTTCTACAATAAGCTGTATCAGAATGGCCTGCTGAACCCGGATTCCATGACGCAGACCTATGACAACGCCTGCGAGGATTATCAGAACGGCGGCGCGTTCTTCAACATCTTTAACTTCCTCGGCGAGAGTATGTACAACACAGACGCGCATCTGGCGGACAAGGAAGACGGTTCCATGGGCGGCGCTCTGTACCCGCGTGTACCGAATGAGGCAAGACCGATCATCTATGGTCAGACCATTTATGGCGGCAACCGTATCTGGTCTATCGGTGAGAACACTGAATATCCTGAGCTTTGCATGGCAATCCTCAACTGGCTGTCCACTCCGGAAGGCCGTCTGACCTTCGAATATGGCCCGCAGGATGTATGCTGGTATTATGATGAGGAAGGTTATCTCTATCTGACAGAGCTTGGTGCCTCCTGCAAGGCGGATGTCAACACAGAGATGAGCGATGGCTATTCAGGCACATTTGACGACGGTTCCTTCAAGATGAACAATACGACCTGGGCTCTGGATACCATCAATCTGGATTCTCCGGTAGGCGAGACCTATAATTATCAGAAGTGGGCAAGCCAGCAGACGGAGGCGTCGACTCTGGTAGAAGCAGACTGGAGAGAGTGGTCTGGCTGCACGACGTTTGACGCGTATGTGAAGACAAGCGACTATATGCTTTCCCCGGGTACCGATTATTCGACTAGTGCGAAGTCTGATGAGCTGCAGACCACCTGGAGCCAGGTGACGAACTGCATCAAGAACGGTTCCTGGAACGCAATTTATGCGGATTCTGATGAAGCGTTTGATGAGATCGTAGCACAGATGACAACTGATGCTTATGATTATGGCTTCGATGAGTGTATCGAATTCCAGGAGAATGAAGCGACTCTTCGCCATGAAGCAGAAGAGAGAGCTCTGGCTGGAGAATAATTACCTGTATCTGAGATATCACAGCGATGGGTGGGGACTGTTTCTGACAGTCTCCGCCCTTTACTTTCTGCGCACAGGGCTGCGAGAGAAATATTTCCGGCTAACGCTAGACGCGGCCTGCTGTTCTGAATAGTTACACGATTTAATTTACAGAAAGGAATAACAAGATGAAATTTTTCAGCACAGATAGTCCACTGTACCGTTTTGTCTGCAAATTTGCCAGTTTAATCAAGCTGAATTTTTTATGGATTTTGTTTAGCCTTCCGATTGTAACAATCGGAGCCTCGACTGCTGCAGCTTTTTCCGTTGCACTGAGGCTGGCCGAGGATGAAGAAGGCTATATCACGAAAGGATTCCTGAAAGGGTTTAAGGAGAACTGGAAGCAGGGAACGGTGCTGGCGCTGATCACGTTTGTTGCATTGTATGCGATTTACATGGATTTTCAGCTTTTTGATGTGCTGGAGGATAACCCAATCGTATTCCTGATCTGCGGGATGCTGCTGATTGCCATTGCTTACACCGCGATTATCTATGCCTGGCCTCTGATCGCGCGTTATGAGAATACGCTGATCAATTCCATGAAAAATTCCCTCGACATTTTCCGCCAGTATTTTGGAAGGTCTATGCTGATGACGGTAATTCTCCTGCTGGAGATTTTCTTTTTTTTGTTTAATACGACTACTTACTTTTTTGCGATTGTGATTGGACCGGGGCTGATTATTTATACGATTTCTGCGTTTTCCAGACAGGTATTTGCTGCGATTGAGAAAAAGAATCAGTCTGGCGGCTGAATCCAGACTGCTGAAACAGGAATCTTTCTGAAACCGGAAAAAAATCTTGCCGTATGCGAATTTCTCTGATAAACTGAACAACGGCAAATGTATGAATAGATTGAAAATGAGAAAAAACAGCTGCTGTTCCAACCCGACCAGACACCTGCTTCGTGGTCTGGATGGAAAACGTAGTGGCAAGAAACAGCATGAAGGGCTTGATTGGAGCTCTCCGGGAAGAGAGCAGATCGGAGGATTAAGATGAAAATTATAGTGACAGGGGTTGGCGGACAGCTGGGACATGATGTGATGAATGAGCTGGCTGCGCGCGGAATCGAAGGAATCGGCTCTGATGTTGCGCCGGTATACAGTGGAATTGCGGATGGCACAGCTGTGACAAGTATGCCTTACGTACAGATGGATATCACGGATGGTGAGGCTGTGAGCCGAATTCTTGCGGATGTGAAGCCGGACGCGGTGATTCACTGTGCCGCGTGGACAGCCGTAGACCTTGCCGAGGATGACGACAAGGTGGCAAAGGTGCGTGCGGTCAATGCGGGCGGTACGCAGAATATTGCCGACGCGTGTAAAGTGCTGGACGCGAAGATGCTGTATCTCTCCACGGATTATGTGTTTGACGGGATGGGGGAGACTCCCTGGGAGCCGGATTGCAGGGACTATAAGCCTCTGAATGTGTATGGTCAGACCAAACTGGAGGGGGAGCTGGCCGTATCCGGTACATTGGAGAAGTTTTTCATCGTCCGCATTGCATGGGTATTCGGCGTAAACGGCAAGAATTTTATCCGCACCATGCTGAATATTGGGAAGACGCATGATACGCTTCGCGTTGTGGATGACCAGATTGGTACCCCGACCTACACAGAGGATCTCGCACGTCTGCTTGCAGATATGATCGTTACGGAAAAATACGGTTATTACCATGCGACAAACGAGGGTGGATACATCAGCTGGTATGAATTTGCGACGGAAATCTTTCGTCAGGCTGCCGCGCTCGGAAGAGAAGAATATGATGCGGCGCATTTAAGGGTGATTCCAGTGACGACAGAGGAATATGGAGAGTCGAAGGCAAAACGGCCGTTCAACTCCCGTCTGGATAAGAGCAAGCTGCAGGCGAACGGTTTTAAACCACTGCCGGTATGGCAGGATGCGCTTGCACGGTATCTGAAAGCGATTGATGCGGACTTTTAATCGGTCCGGGCAGAAGAGGCGACTTGCGACCGTTTCTGACCGTGCGGACTGCATCCGGCGGCAGCCGGAAAATACCTCTCGCAGCCTGGCGCATAAAGCAAAACCCGACAGACGATGCTTCCGCCTGCCGGGTTCTTTTATTCATATCCTCACATAGATTGGGGAAAACTCCCTTTCCTTATAAAAAAGCAAATCAATGACACCATTTCATATGTACCTCACAGCGAGAGCGAGGTACGTTCTGAGTCGTACCAGCGTATCTAGTAACAGCGCACGGCGCACACCGGTGTAGTGTAATAGGCACTGTCCGTGCAGATTCCACGCGTGGAATTTGCCGCATGAACGATACAGCCATTGCCGATGTAAATCGCGACATGGTCAATGGTGCCGTCTCCGCTGGAGCTGTAGAACAGCAGATCGCCTGCCTGAAGCTCACTTAAGCTGATCGATGTACCGTTTGTAGACTGTGCAGCTGCCGTACGGGACAGGTAGATTCCGAAATGCGCGAACACAGACTGCACAAATCCGGAGCAGTCCGCACCATCCGTCAGACTTGTTCCACCATATACATAGGGGTTCCCCACGAACTGGAGCGCATAATCTGCAATGGACTCACCCGTACTGGCCGATGAGCTGTCGGAGGAGCTTGCCTCCGTTTCGGTTTCCGTCTGCGCAGTAGTTTCGGTCTGTGGAGCTTCCGTCTGCGCAGTAGTTTCGGTCTGTGGAGCTTCCGTCTGTGCAGTAGTTTCGGTCTGTGGAGCTTCCGTCTGCGCAGCGGTTTCTGTCTGCGGAGCTTCTGTCTGTGCAGTGGTTTCTGCCTGGGAAGCTTCTGTCTGCGCT
>JAJQCQ010000077.1:66446-85362 GCA_021202635.1 Lachnospiraceae bacterium
CTGCGGAGCTTCTGTCTGTGCAGTGGTTTCTGCCTGGGAAGCTTCTGTCTGCGCTGCAGTTTCAGTCTGTACGGCTTCGGTCTGTACAGAAGTCTCAGCCTGTACAGCATTTTCTGCTGAATAGGCAGTTTGGGCCGGCAGATCGGTCTGTTCTGCCTCTGTTTCCACATATGTCTCAGAAGAAGTGAAAGTCTGCTCCGTTTCCGTTTCTGCAGCTTCCGTCTGCTCCGTTTCCGCAGTCTCGTCTGCATCGGTCTCTGCCAGGAGACCTTCGGCGATCAGACGCGCTTTTTCCTCTTCCAGTGTCTCAGCGACCGGATAATAGGTAGCGTAATCGACATATTCCGCCTTGATGTAGCCGTAGACGTCGTTGCCAAGCGCGACCTTCATCCAGTCTTCCCCGTAAAGGACAACTTCGATCTCATCGTTTTCCTTTGCGACATCGACAAGCTCGCTGTCTGTCGAAGCTTCTGCGCGGATGTTCAGGTATTCTACCTTTACGGTCGCCACGTTGTAAGCAATTTCTTCCGCAATAGAGGCTGCTTCTTCTCCGGTAGCGAAGTATTCCGCTTTTACGAATCCGTGCGCGTTACCGGAGGTGATTTCGTACCATTCTCCATCCACGGAAAGAACCGTGGCGGAACCGTTATTATAGATCTTGGCAGTAATCTCACCTTCTGTACTGGCTTCTGCGCGGATATTGATGTATTCCTCGCACTGAGCAAAGATCAGTTCGCCTACGATAGAATCCTCCTCTTCAGATTCTGATTCAGCTTCTGTCTCAGCCTCTTCGGCCGTCTCAGTTTCCGTTTCTGTCTCAGCTTCCGTTTCGGTTTCGTCAGCGGTCTCCGTTTCCGTTTCCGCTTCGGAAGCAGTGATAAGTTCTTCGTTTGCGACAGCTTCGGAATCTGTTTCCCCTTCAGCTTCCGTGACTGTCTCTTTTTCTGCCGCAAATGCGGGGAACCCCTGCGCACCCTGGAACACAAGCCCAGCCATCAGGCACAGAGAAGCCGCCAGCGACACCCTTCCCTTCATTATAGAACAAACGCCTCCTTATTAAAATGTGCTACATAAATTTGTATCAGTACGCATATTGAGAATATTGCGAACTATTACAAATTTATGAATAAAGGTGCTACGCTATGATGATAACAAAAATCCAGGAAAGCGTCAATGGAATGCAGGTTTCTTAATTTAGTCTTAATATTTCCAGCTTCTTAAATAAAAATGAAATTTTGAATGGGATATTGAAGTCCTGGCAGTATTATGGTAAAATCGGATAGAAAATTATAAAAAAACAGAAAACTGTTGTGCAAAACAACTATTCAATAACCTGTTCCGCGGGCATTCGAGAGTAAGAGATGGGGATTGACCTGTAATGCTTCGGGCAGGTTCAGGAGAATATGAGATGAATATTTTGTTTTATCTGCTCCCCAAGAGCGATGTGGTATATGTTTATGATGATTTTACACTTCGGCAGGCGATGGATCAGATCGAAGCAGGCCGTTACAGTGCAGTCCCGATTATTTCGCGCGCGGGCGGATATGTGGGAACTTTGACAGAAGGCGATCTCCTGTCGGAGATCCGGCATCATGGAATGGCCGCGCTGCATGGCATGGACGGACTGAGAGTCGGGAGTATGAAACGCAGGTGGGATAACCAGCCAGTGAATATTAACTGTGAGATTGAGGATCTTATTCAGTCCTCTATGAATCAGAATTTTGTCCCCGTAGTCGATGACAATCAGATCTTTATCGGGATTGTCACACGAAAAAGTATTATTGAATATTTTTATAATCGCTACAAAACGCTTGTGTGATTCAAAAGATTGTGCTAGAATGGACGAAGATCGAGCAGAAAATGGCAGGTGTTACAGGTCACACCTGGAGCGGCCGAGAGAATGGAAAACCGGCCAGGTGTTATCTGTAATGCTTTGTCTTTACGTAAAGGGACAGGAGAATGGGGAGAGGATTCATGAAAAACTTAAGAAAACTGGTGTTGCTTGCGGCAATGATGGTGCTGGGAGCTTTTATTTGTGTTCAGAGCGCATCTGCAAAGACGCTGACGGGCTGGCAGACGATTGACGGGTATACATATTATTATAATTCTGACGGCACGGTTGCGACCGGATGGCTGAAGCTGAACAGCAAGCGTTATTACCTTAGAAAGAAAGCGGAAGGAGACGCTCCGAAGGGCAGCATGGTGACCGGATTATATACGGTCAGCGGGCGCACGTATTATTTTAACGCTAAGGGTGTCCGTCAGAAGGGCTGGCAGACCATCGACGGCGATGTTTACTATTTTGGCACGACCAGTCCGCTTGGCGTGATGTACACCGGACGGCAGCAGATCGGCAGCTATTATTACTATTTTGGGACGGATGGCAGGCTGCAGACCGGCTGGATCACAGAAAATGGGAAAAAGTATTATTATAAGAAGGCCGGTTCTGTCGGCACCATCGGCCGGGGAGTCACCGGCTGGGTGAAGATCGGCAGCTACTACTATTATTTCAATAAAAAAGGAGTGCTGCAGACAGATAAGTGGATCAATGCAAAATATTATGTCGACAGCAATGGACGCAGGCTTGTCAGCACCGTTACGCCGGATGGTTATATTGTAGACTCCAAGGGATTGAAAGTGGAGCTGGCGAGCGGCTGGGTCGAGATTGACGGCGATTATTACTATTATAAGTCCGGAGAGAAGGTCACCGGCTGGCTGAAGGTCAGCGGCAAGTATTATTACCTGGATGAGAACGGTGTGCGCCAGACCGGCTGGCTGACGATCGGCAGCAAGACCTACTATCTGAATTCCAGCGGTGTGCGTCAGACCGGCTGGGTAACGATTGACTCGAAACGGTATTATTTCAATTCCAAGGGTGTGCTGCAGACAAACACAACGATCGACGGTGTGGAGATTGATGAATATGGTGTCGCAACTACGGTCCGGGTTCTGCTGGTGGCGGGGCATGGCCAGGGAGATGTTGGTGCTTACGCAAAGATTGACGGCACCACTTATTACGAAGCAGACCTGACCAGGGAGCTGACGACGCTTGTGTATAATGAGCTGACATCTTCCGGTAAAGATATTGCTGTGACGATGTATGATCAGGACTACAATCTGTATACAACAATGTATAATCTGACATACAAGGGCACGACAACCGGACCGTCGGTTACCTGGACAGATTACGATTATGTGCTGGAGATTCATTTTAATGCGCTTGTGACTGCGGACCTGTCCGGGAATGGAAGCTATACCGGGACAGCGATGCTGGTGCACTCGACGAAAACAGATACGACTGTTGATAAGGCGATTATCTCTGCGATCACGAAGACTGGTTTCAAAACCTGGGGAACCGGGATTAAGCAGTATAGTACCTTGTTAAATATGAATCTCTGTACTGCGGCAGGTGTATCCTATGGCCTGCTGGAGACGGCGTTTATCAATGATAAGGATGATATGACATTCTATCTCAATAATAAATCTACGATTGCAGAAGCGATTGCGAATGGATTGCTCTCTGGTTTTGGGCTGTAAGTGTTCCGAATCTCTGCGAGCTATTTAACAGGCGCCCGGCATGGCAAAGCAGATGTCTGTGTCCGGGGCCAAACAATCATACAGGAGCAAAAGGCATGAAGAAAAGAGTTTTATCATTACTGGTTGACAATACTTCCGGCGTTCTGAGCCGTGTGGCGGGACTTTTCAGCCGGCGCGGCTACAATATCGACAGCCTGACTGTGGGTGAGACGACAGATCCCCGCTATTCGAGGATGACGATCGTGGCGAGCGGCGATGAGCAGACGCTGGACCAGATCACCAAGCAGCTTGCGAAGCTGATCGATGTGGTGGATATTAAGATTCTGGATGATGCGGCGAGTGTCTGCCGGGAACTGATCCTTGTGAAGGTTCGGGTGGATGTACATGAGCGACAGGACATTATCACGATGGCAAATGTTTTCCGTGGCCGAGTGGTTGATGTCGGGGCAGATTCCCTGATTATTGAACTGACCGGACAGCAGTCGAAGCTGGATGCGTTTTTGCGCCTGCTGGAAGGGCACGAGATTCTGGAACTTGCCCGTACCGGTATTACGGGACTTTCCCGTGGTTCCGATGATATACGGTATCTCTGATCAGAGATATTTCGTTATGATTCTGATTGATAGAGGGAAACCTTTATTCATATACGTAATGCTTTCGAACAGCAGCCACAGAACATGGTTTCTGTTCGGGATTGTTACAACAAATATTTTATAGAAATGTGAGGAATACAAAAATGGCAGCAAGAATTTTTTATCAGAAGGACTGCAACCTCTCTCTTCTGGAGGGAAAGACGATTGCAATTATCGGCTATGGCAGCCAGGGACATGCACACGCACTGAATGCGAAGGAGTCCGGGTGCCACGTAATTATTGGCCTGTATGAGGGCAGCCGTTCCTGGCAGAAGGCTGTAGATCAGGGTTTTGAGGTTTACACAGCAGCAGAAGCTGCAAAAATGGCTGATATCATTATGATTCTTATCAATGATGAGAAGCAGGCGGCAATGTACAAGAAAGACATTGAGCCGAATCTGGAAGAAGGCAATATGCTGATGTTTGCGCATGGCTTCAATATCCATTTTGGCTGCATTGTACCGCCGGCGAATGTGGATGTGACGATGATCGCGCCGAAGGGCCCGGGTCATACTGTTCGCAGTGAGTATCAGGCCGGCAAGGGCGTTCCGTGCCTGGTAGCAGTTGAGCAGGACGCGACAGGAAAGGCTCTGGATATCGCTCTTGCGTATGCACTGGCGATCGGCGGAGCGAGAGCGGGCGTGCTGGAGACCACCTTCCGTACAGAGACGGAGACCGATCTCTTCGGTGAGCAGGCTGTACTCTGCGGTGGTGTCTGCGCTCTGATGCAGGCAGGTTTTGAGACGCTTGTTGAGGCTGGTTATGATCCGAGAAATGCTTATTTCGAGTGCATCCATGAGATGAAGCTGATCGTTGACCTGATTTATCAGTCCGGATTTGCAGGCATGCGTTATTCCATCTCCAATACAGCTGAGTATGGTGATTATGTGACTGGTCCGAAGCTGATCACCGAGGAGACGAAGAAGACGATGAAGAAGATTCTCGCGGACATTCAGGATGGTACCTTTGCGAAGGATTTCCTGCTGGATATGTCTTCCGCAGGCGGCCAGGTTCATTTCAAGGCTATGCGTAAGAAAGCGGCAGAGCATCCGTCAGAGATCGTCGGTGCGGAGGTTCGTAAGCTGTACAGCTGGAGTGATGAGGACAAGCTGATCAACAACTGATAGCCTCTGTTTTTGAGGATGACGCGTTTGCGCAATGAGTGTGTAGAGCTGAGGGGCTGTGATAATGTATATTACAGTCCCTCTTTTACAATCTTTCGGAGGCTTCCGGCAGAGCTGGATGCAGGGCTGATTCTTTGCGATGGAACGCTCAGGATTGTGGATCAGGATAGAAAGGGGAAAAGCAATGGGAATGACAATGACGCAGAAAATTCTTGCGGCAGCGGCAGGCCTGGATTCGGTTGAGGCCGGGCAGCTGATTGAGGCAAAGCTGGATCTGGTGCTTGGAAATGATATCACCTCTCCAGTGGCCATCCACGAGATGGACAGGTTCAGGGATGACAACGTTTTTGATAAAGACAAGATCGCACTTGTCATGGATCATTTTATCCCAAATAAGGACATTAAGTCGGCGGAACACTGCAAATGTGTGCGTGAATTTGCCTGTAAGCATGATATTGCCAATTATTTTGATGTGGGTCAGATGGGGATCGAGCATGCGCTGCTGCCGGAACAGGGGCTTACCGTGGCCGGAGATGTGATTATCGGTGCGGATTCCCATACCTGTACGTATGGTGCGCTGGGTGCATTTTCTACCGGTGTCGGCAGCACGGATATGGCGGCCGGTATGGCCACCGGAAAGGCATGGTTTAAGGTTCCGTCCGCGATCAAATTCAATCTGACCGGCAAGCCTGCCAAGTGGATCAGCGGCAAGGATGTGATTCTGCATATTATCGGTATGATCGGCGTGGACGGCGCTTTGTATAAGTCTATGGAGTTTGTCGGAGACGGGATTGCATATCTGTCGATGGATGACCGTTTTACGATTGCGAATATGGCGATTGAAGCAGGCGGTAAAAATGGCATTTTCCCGGTAGATGATGCTGCGGTGGCATACATGAAAGAGCATTCAAAACGGGAATATCGCATTTTTGAGGCAGACGAGGACGCGGTGTATGAGGAAGAGTACACGATTGATTTAAGTACTCTGCGTCCGACTGTTTCTTTCCCGCATCTTCCGGAAAACGCGAGAACCATTGATGAAATCACCGAAGAGATTGCAATTGACCAGGTGGTGATTGGTTCCTGTACCAATGGACGGATCAGCGACCTTCGGATCGCAGCTGAGATTCTGAAAGGGCGTAAAGTAAAAAAGAACCTGCGCTGTATCGTCATTCCGGCGACACAGGCGATCTATCTGCAGGCGATGGAAGAGGGACTTCTGAAGACGTTTATTGAAGCGGGAGCTGCAGTCAGCACCCCCACGTGCGGTCCGTGCCTTGGCGGATATATGGGTGTTCTGGCGGACAAGGAGCGTTGTGTCTCCACCACCAACCGGAATTTTGTTGGCCGTATGGGGCATACCGGTTCCGAAGTGTATCTGGCCAGTCCGGCGGTTGCGGCGGCAAGTGCGGTTACAGGCAAAATTTCGTCACCGGAAGAACTCTAGGATCGCAGGGAAAGGAAGATGGGAATGAAAGCAGAAGGCAGAGTATTTAAATATGGAGATAACGTAGATACCGACGTCATTATTCCGGCGCGTTATCTGAATTCCTCCGATCCGGCAGAGCTGGCGACACACTGCATGGAGGATATCGACAAAGATTTTATCCATCAGGTACAAAAGGGCGATATTATTGTAGCCAATAAAAATTTCGGCTGCGGTTCTTCCAGGGAGCACGCACCGATCGCGATCAAAGCGGCTGGTGTCAGCTGTGTGATTGCGGAAACCTTTGCGCGTATTTTTTACAGAAATGCGATTAACATCGGTCTGCCGATTATCGAGTGCCCGGAAGCGGCGAAAGCGATTGAGGCCGGCGATGAGGTCGAGATTGATTTTGACAGCGGCATGATTTATGACCGTACGAAAGGAACCGAGTATAAGGGACAGGCCTTCCCGGAGTTTATGCAGAAAATTATCCGTGCAGAAGGACTGGTCAATTATATTAATCGTGAGAGCGAAGAATCGGACCAGTAATTTTCCATGAAAGATGCAGGGAAGACTTGTTTACAAAAAGAAATGTGATAAAATGAAGGTATCGGATTTCCGGCCGCACAGAATTCGCGAAGCAGAGCGCGGCCGGTGAGAAGGAAAACAGCAGCAGAAGCTGTTTGTTAATCAGAAATGAAGGAGGATAAAGGTATGGCAGAGGAAATGCAGGGAAAAATCCAGGAGATGGGTGTGGTACCGGTAGTTGTACTTGAGAACGCAGCGGACGCCGAGCCGCTGGCTAAGGCGCTTTGTGAGGGCGGACTTCCGTGCGCGGAGGTGACATTCCGTACTGCCGCAGCGGAAGAGAGCATCCGGATTATGGCACAGGCTTATCCGGATATGCTGATTGGCGCAGGTACGGTGCTTACAAAAGACCAGGTAGACCGTGCGATGGCAGCAGGGGCGAAGTTTATCGTGAGCCCGGGCTTTGATCCGGAGATCGTGGATTATTGTCTGGAAAAGGAGATTCCGGTTTTCCCGGGCTGTGTGACGCCTTCTGAGGTGGCTCAGGCGGTGAAACGTGGTCTGAAGGTCGTGAAGTTCTTCCCGGCAGAGCAGTATGGCGGTGTGAATACAATAAAGGCGTTGTCCGCACCGTATGTAGGACTGAAGTTCATGCCGACCGGCGGTGTGAATGCGGGGAATCTTAAGAGCTATCTTACCTGCCCGGCTATTATTGCCTGCGGCGGCAGCTGGATGGTGAAGGGCGCCCTGATTAAGGAAGGAAAGTTTGATGAAATCCGTGCGATGACTGCGGAAGCGGCTGCCCTGGTAAAAGAGATTCGCGGCTGACGGAGAAGAAGGAACACCCCATAGGAGGACAAGAAGGAGGACGCACCAGAATGGCTGAACAGGAAAAATATGTGGCGTACGTGGGTACTTATACGCATGGAAGCAGTATCGGCATCCATATTTATGATTTGGATGTGGAGGCCGGGCATATGACAGAGCGGGAAGTGATCCCGGTCAACAATGCGTCGCATATGACAAAATCTTATAATGGAAAGTACCTGTATTCGATTGCGGACGAGGGAGTGGAGGTACTCAAAATTCTGCCGGACGGCGGACTTTCTCCGATCAATGAGGTCGGTATTGACGGTATGCGCGGCTGCTACCTGTCTGCGGATCAGACAGGGCGTTTCCTCTTTGTGGGAGGCTATCATGATGGAAAGGTGACTGTCGTGCACACGCATAAGACCGGCCGCCTGGGTTCCGTCATGGATGGTGTGTTTCATAAAGGACTGGGACTTGGCAGCGTCGCAGGACGGAATTTTCTCCCGCATGTGAGCTGTGTAATCCCAACGCCGGATGACAAATATCTCTGCGCGGTTGACAATGGCATCGATCAGGTTAAAATTTATCAGGTAAATGAGAAAACCGGTAAGCTGAAGCTTTTTGATATTCTGCGCTGCAAGCTGGATTCCGGTCCTCGTCTGCTTACCTTTAGTAAGGACGGGAAATACGCGTATATCAACTGCGACATGACGAATGAGATCTGTGTCTACCGGTACGACGGTTCCGGGAAATCTCCGGAATTCGAGCTGGTTCAGACCGTGAATACCCTGCGTGACCCATCGAGCATGGGAAGCGCCTGCTGCGGAATGAAAATGTCGCCGAGCGGGAAGTATCTGTACGCATCCAATGCAGGCGAGAATACGGCAGCTGTCTTTTCCATCCATCCGGAGACAGGGATGCTGAGCAGACTTTGCTGTCTGCCAATCAGTGGAGAGTATCCGAAGGATCTTGATGCATTTCCAGGCGAGAAAACACTGGTCGTTCTGAACCACGAGACCAATGACATTCGTTTCTTTACGATTGATTATGAAAAAGGTCTTCTTGTGATGAAAGGGCGTCCGCTGCAAATTGATACGCCGAACTGCATCCTGATCTCTAAGGTAGAGTAAGAACTGCTGCGGCACGGGCGCTGCGAGGCTGCCCCTTTTTTCAGAGGATGGCTTTGACGATTCCGGTGAACTGTGGTTCTAAAAGGTAAATAAGGATAAGTAAAACTCCGTACATTGCATAACTCTGATGTACGGAGTTTTTTTTGATGCGCACGGCCGCGCAAGGAATATTTCCGGCTAACGCCAGACGCGGGTCTACGCTACGCTCCGATCTGAACGATTATCCCCATATCTTTCGGACGTAACGCATCTGTGAAGTCATTGCCAGCAGCAGATGATCAGCCAGCGTAAGCGCGGTCATTGCTTCGACGACCGGTACGGCTCTCGCTACGACGATGGGATCATGCCTGCCGTGAATGGTTTCTACATGACACTGCCCATCCTTTCCAAGCATACTCTGCGGCTGAGCAATGGAAGGAGTCGGCTTGAACGAGGCCCGCAGCAAAAGCGGTGAGCCATCGCTGATTCCGCCGAGAATGCCGCCGCTGTGATTGGTGGCTTTATATGGGATGCCATCATCACCGCAGAGGTAAAAATCATTATTCTCGGAACCCTTTGCCGTCCGTACGGCGGTGCCATCGCCTACCTCTACTGCTTTTACCGCGCCGATGGACATCAGCGCCTGTGCAAGAGAAGCGTCAAGCTTTTCAAAACAGGGCTCTCCAAGTCCGGCGGGCAGATGCTCCACAATGCATTCAACCGCGCCGCCGCTTGAATCCTGTGTGCGTATGCATTCCTCCAGCCAGGCAAGCGCACGTTCTGTCGCCTGTGGATCCGGCATACGCACGGAACTCTCCTCAACATACGAAAGGTCCATGGAAGACCGGTCAATTTCCACCGGGCCGATCGCGCTCACGTATGCTGTCACCGTAATCCCCAGCTCCGCAAGCAACTTTTGTGCAACCGCACCGGCTGCCACTCGTCCAATCGTCTCCCTTCCAGAGGAACGTCCGCCGCCGCGGTAATCACGAATGCCGTATTTCTGATCGTACGTGTAGTCTGCATGCCCGGGGCGGTAGAGCTCTGCGATGGTCCCATAGTCCCACGACCGCTGATCCTGGTTGCGCACCAGCAGAGAGATCGGTGTTCCTGTTGTCTGGCCTTCGAAGACTCCAGAGAGAATTTCCACCTGGTCCGCTTCTGCGCGTGCCGTTGTATAGCGATTCTGACCGGGACGCCTCCGGTTAAGCTGCGCCTGAATATCTTCTTCCGAGAGAGCGATCCCTGCCGGGCAGCCGTCGATCACGACGCCGATGCCCTTCCCGTGAGATTCCCCCCAGGTGCTGATTTTGAAAATAGTACCGTATACTGAACCTGCCATTTTTTCTTCCTTTACTGTTTTTTGTTTTTCATTTCGGTATTCAGTATAGCCAGGATCGCAAAAGTTGGCAAGTAATATTTTTTCACTGTACTGATCTATCCTGTCTTTGAAGAATTGCCAGGCACACAGGGTTCCGTCCGCGCATAGAATAGGGAGTAAGAAAGGGAAAAAAGAGATCCGGGAGTGAGCAAACCATGCAGAGTGCCTGTACAAAGTTTGGTATTATTCATACGGTAGATGAGGGAGATACGCTGTATCTTCTTGGAAAAAAATACAACGTGAAGGTATCCTCGATTATTTATGCGAATCCGTGCCTGTCGATTTATGATCTGCAGCCTGGAGACCAGATTTGCATCCCAAAAGTTTGCTTTTCTTAAAAAATTCAAAAAAATTGTGACAAAACGTTTTGCCCGATTGACAAAAAGAATTCATAATTCTATAATGCACACAGGAAAAAATGTTTCGCAGCACGGTCATTTGAAAAGAGTTCTCCGTGGCTGACACGAAAGAGGCGCAGGTACGTCTCCTTATATAAGAAAGAGGATGAAGGATGGACTTTTTAAATAAAATGGAACGGAAATTTGGTAAATATGCAATTCCCAATCTTCCTGCGATTCTGATTGCTCTGTATGTAGCCGGCTATATCATTGAGCTTATCAATTCGAATGTGATCTGGTACCTGTATCTGTCACCGACGATGATTCTGAGAGGACAGATCTGGCGGCTGGTTACCTGGGTGATTATTCCGCCGTACAGTCTGGATGTGTTTGTCATTATCACGCTGTATTTTTACTTTTCGATCGGGAAAACTCTGGAGCGCACCTGGGGTGTTTTCCGTTTCAATGTTTATATTTTTTCCGGTATGCTTTTTACCATTATCGGAGCTTTTCTGTTATACTTTATCGCCCATGTGGATGGAGCGTATTATTTCAGTACGTATTACGTATGTATGTCCATGTTCCTGGCCTTTGCAGTGACATATCCGGATATGCAGGTACTGTTGATGTTTATTATTCCGATCAAGATGAAGTGGCTGGGGATTCTGTATGGCGCGCTGCTTCTGGCTTCCCTGGTACAGGGCAATATCGCTACGCGCGTTGCGATTGTAGTTTCGCTGCTGAATTTTGTGATTTATTTTGCAATGACGCGGAATCTCTTCCGATATTCCCCGCACGAAATCCATCGGCGAAACGAGTTTAATCGCAAGGTGAAAAAGGTGCAGCCAAACAAGGGAAATACCAGACACCGGTGTGCAGTCTGCGGCCGTACGGAAAAGGATGGGGACCATCTGGAATTTCGCTATTGTTCCAAGTGTGAGGGCAATTACGAGTATTGCCAGGATCACCTTTTTACGCACCAGCACAAGAGAAAAAATATGTAAAACAACGACGCTGATACGATAGAAGGCCTTGATGAGCGGCGAATGTGAGGTGCTGCTCTCTGTAAATATATAGGAAGATAAAATGAGTAATAAAAAAAAGACAGGAACTAATAAAAAATCGGGAAATAATAAAAAAATTGAAACTGACAAAAAGATCGAGAGTAATCGAAAAACAGAGAACAATCATGATGCAGAAAAACAACCCTGGTGGAAATCTCTGTTTGACCTTCGTCCGAAAAGGATTGTGACAGCCGCCTTTTCTGCGATTGTGATTCTGGTGGCGATGGCGCTGGCCATGAAGGAAGCAGGGGTTCATACGTCTTATGTGGCGTGTTCGATTGCGCTGGCTGTTATGGCTGCTGTGTTTGTTCTTATGGATATCAGCTACGGGTGGCTGATCAGTACACTCATAGGGCTTGTGACGCCTGCCGCAGCACTGGTGGCGCTGGAAAATTATACACATGTGATGTCTGATCTGTCGGTGATGATCATAATCCTGAACCTGATGTTTTTCTATGTCCTGTATGGTATGATGACCTTTCTGCTTGGCAGCGTGAAGCGGGGATTTCTGGTGGCGACGCTGATTCCCATGATCTTTGGCCTGGCGAATTATTTCGTGGTAAGCTTCCGCGGATCACCGATTGTTCCGTGGGATTTCTTCTCCATCGGGACTGCGGCCTCGGTTGCTGATAACTATACGTTTACGTTAAGCTGGAAGGGCTGCTTTTCCGTGATTGCCTTTGTCTGGATCATTCTGATCTCCTCGAAGTCGCGGGTGCGCTTCCGCAGAAAGGCCGTGCGTATTCCGCTAGCTGCTGCCTTTGTTGCCTGCATGGTTCTATACATATCCGGCATTCAGAACAGCGAATTCCAGAGCTTTTTCGGAATGGATACGACTCTTTTTACGATCAATGTTTTTTATCGCAATAACGGGATCGCTGCAGCTTTCCTGGGGAATCTGCGCTTTCTGAACGTGGAAGAGCCGGATGGCTATTCTGTGAGTGCGGTGACAGAGATTGCGGAGCAATATGCGGGCGATTCTGACGAAGAGAGTACAGATGATACGACCGGAGACAATGCTGCGGCGGATGATACGGCCAGCGAAGATACTGCGACAGTGAGTACGACCGATGAGAGTGATTCCGATGTTACGCAGTACCCGAATATCATTGTTATCATGGATGAGGCGTTCTCGGATTTATCCGTATGGGGGGATTTCACGACCAGCGAGGAAGTGATGCCTTTCTTCAGGTCTTTGCAGGAGGAAGCGATAGGCGGTGAGGTCTATGTGTCGGTAAAGGGCGGCAACACGGCAAATACCGAGTATGAATTCCTGACTGGCGATACCATGGGGTTCCTGCCGACGGGGAGTGTGCCTTACCAGCAGTATATCAAGAGTGATATGCCTTCCCTGGCTTCCTATCTTGGCGGCCTCGGCTACGATACACTTGCCATTCATCCATATAATGCTTCCGGATGGGATCGGGACGATGTCTATTCTTATTTTGGCTTCGATGATTTTCTGGACAAGACCGATTTTGTCAATCCGACCTATGTTCGTAACTATATCAGCGACAGCTCAGCGTTTGATAAGATTATCGAGCAGTATGAAGACAAGGATGAGGACGAGCGGCTGTTTGTCTTTGAAGTGACCATGCAGAACCACAGCGGTTACAGTTCGGATTCGCCTGGCTTTGATATTTATATCGAATTGAGTGATGTGGAGAATAAGACCACACAGGTCACGGCCACGGAAAAATATCTGACCCTGATGAATATGACGGACAAGGCGCTGCAGGAGCTGGTGGAGTATTTTGAGGAAGAGGATGAACCGACTATTATTCTGATGTTTGGCGACCATCAGCCATCCGACTATATCACAAATCAGATTCGCCGGATCTGCGGTGTCTCTGAACCGGAGACGGTGGAAGAAATTCAGCAGGGATACCGGGTGCCGTTTGTGATCTGGGCCAATTATGACCTGGAGTCTGCATATTACGACGGGATCAGTGTGAACTATCTAAGCGGAATCCTGCTCGAGGCGGCGGGAGTGCCATTGACCGATTACCAGACGTATTTAAGTGAACTGATGGAGACACTGCCGGTCATCAACGGTAACGTCTATCGGGATGCGGACGGCAATTTTTACGCCTGGGATACAGATGATACGTATGACGATATCCTGAACGAATACCAGATGCTTCAGTACAATCATCTGGTGGATACGAAGCATCGTCTGAGCTGGTTTTTCGGACTGGGGACGGAGTAATAAAATTTGGTAACCGTTCTGAAGCAAAGCGCAGACCTGCGCACGGCGTTAAGAGCTGTTACAATAAAACATACATATGAGGAGTACACTGTTATGAAAAAAACGTTTGTAACCAAAGAACAACTGGAGAAGATTACGCAGCAGTACCCAACGCCGTTTCATCTTTACGATGAGGCAGGCATCCGGGCGAATGTCAAAGAGCTTTACGACGCTTTTTCCTGGAACAGGGGGTATAAGGAGTTTTTTGCGGTTAAGGCTACCCCAAATCCATATCTGATCAATATTCTGCATGAGTATGGATGTGGCACGGACTGCTCCTCTATGACGGAGCTGATGCTTTCTGAGGCGATCGGGGTGAAGGGGCATGATATTATGTTTTCCTCAAACGATACGCCGATGGAAGAATTTAAAAAGGCAGCTGATCTGGGCGGCATTATCAATCTGGATGACATTACACATATCGAGAAGGTAGAAGCGGCTGTGGGGAAGCTTCCGAAGACCATGTGCTGCCGTTACAACCCGGGTGGGATATTCAAAATCAGCAACGATATCATGGACAACCCGGGCGACGCGAAATACGGTATGACAACGGACCAGATTGAAGAGGCGTTTCGCATTCTGAAAGGGAAAGGTGTAGAAGAATTTGGCATTCACGCATTTCTGGCGAGCAATACTGTGACCAATGACTATTACCCAATGCTTGCAAGGGTGCTTTTTGAGCTGGCGGTGAAGCTGCATGCATCGACTGGCGCAAAGATTAAATTCGTAAACCTTTCCGGCGGCATCGGGATTCCCTATCGTCCGGATCAGGAGAAAAACGATATCTATAAGATTGCGGCAGGTGTGAAGAAGGTTTACGAGGAAGTACTCGTTCCGGCTGGCATGGGTGACGTGGCACTTTATACGGAGCTTGGCCGTTATATGCTGGGACCTTATGGTGTGCTTGTGACACGCGCGATTAATGAGAAGCACACGCACAAAGAATACATCGGTGTGGACGCCTGTGCGGCGAACCTTATGCGCCCGGCCATGTATGGTGCGTATCATCATATCACAGTGATGGGCAAGGAGGATGCCCCCTGCGATCATGTGTACGATGTGACGGGCTCCCTCTGTGAAAACAACGATAAATTTGCCATCGACCGTCCGCTGCCGAAGATCGACATGGGCGACCTGCTCGTTATCCACGATACCGGTGCGCATGGCTTTTCGATGGGGTACAATTATAATGGGCGTCTGCGCTCCGCCGAGGTTCTTCTCCACGAGGATGGAAGCACACAGCTGATCCGGCGTGCAGAGACACCAAAGGATTATTTTGCGACCTTTGATTTCAGCGATATTTTGAAAAATATGGTCTGGTAAGCCTGATAGCACAGCCACTGTTGGGAAAAAGGGAGAACAATCATTAGAAACAGAAATAGAAAGGCAGCAGTTAGCTGCCTTTTTTGACTACGGATGCGATAACTGAGAGAATTGGGGGAATCGAAAAATGCTGGAGCAGGAAAAAAGGGAATGGGTCTGGGAGACGTTAAACCGGGTAGAACAAAAAATGGAAAAGGTCAGCGCACGGTCCGCGCATAAGATTCCATATACCACCAGAGACGGAGTGCACGATGACAGGTCGGATGACGCGAATATCGCGTGGTGGACGAATGGCTTCTGGGGTGGTATGATGTGGCAGCTCTATGCGCTGACAGGGAAAGCGCAATACCGGCAGATCGCTGAGGAGAATGAGCGGAAGCTGGATCCTGTGCTGATGAACTACAACGGCCTCGATCACGATAATGGGTTCCGCTGGCTGCCGACCGCAGTAGCGGATTACCGTGTGACAAAGAATCCGCAGTCCAAAAACAGAGGACTGCTGGCGGCGGGGAATCTCGCCGGTCGCTTTAACAGCGCCGGAAAATTTATCCGTGCCTGGAATGACTGGGAAGGGAACACCGACGATCACCGCGGCTGGGCAATCATTGACTGTATGATGAATCTTCCTCTGCTTTACTGGGCGTCAGAGGAGACGGGAGATCCGCGGTTTCGACAGATTGCGGTGAACCATGCGGATACGGCGGCGGAGAATTTTATCCGTCCGGATGGTTCCGTGCATCATATTGTAGAGTTTGATTTTGAAAAGGGCGGGATGAGAAAAAGCTACGGCGGTCAGGGCTGCGGCGTGGGTTCTTCCTGGACCAGAGGCCAGGCATGGGGATTGTATGGTTTTACCCTCAGCTACCTGCATACAAAGGCTCCGTTGTATCCGCAGAGTGCGCGGAAAATCGCGGATTATTTTGTCGCCAATATTCCGGAAAGCGGTCTGATTCCGGTTGATTTTCGCCAACCGCGGGAAGTGTCCTGGGAAGATTCGACCGCTGCTGCGATTGCGGCCTGCGGCCTGATTGAGCTGGCAAGGACAGAAGAAAAGGAAGCAGCAGATCGTGGCTATACAGAGGAAGCAGAGAAGGATCGGGAATGCGGCTGGGGAGGCCTGTACATGCGTGCGGCACTGCGATTATTGGAAACCCTGGCTGCCAGGCGTGTAAACTGGAATGATGAGGAAGATGATCTGCTTACCAGATGTACGGCAGCATACCATGACGCAGAGCATGAGTACTCAATTATTTATGGAGATTATTATTTTCTGGAAGCGTTGATGAAGCTGAGCGGGAAAGAGCTGTTTATCTGGTAAATATTCATGTGACGATGGCCGAATCAGCGGAAAGAGAGGAATACAGAATGAAGCGTTACCATTATACAGAGAATGATTTTGCGACAAAAGAGGCAGCGCAGACAACGCTTATGCGTCTGCTTGCCCCTCTGAAAACGTTTTACAGCGAGGGCGGCGCACGGCTCGAAATCGGTGTGACGAGTGCGCATTATGAAAATGATACCGTTCCGATGGAGGCCTTTGCCCGGCCGCTCTGGGGACTGGCTCCCTTCTGGATGGGTGGGGGAGAGGATGGAAGCTTTGAGAAGCTCTACGCAGACGGCCTTGCGTCCGGTTCGAACCCGGAGCATCCGGAGTACTGGCATACCTGCCGGGACTTTGACCAGAAGTTCTGTGAGATGGCAGCGATCGCCTATGCGATGCTTCTGGCACCCAGACAGACCTGGGAGCCGCTTTCGGAAAAATCGAAGAAAGATCTGGCGGAATGGCTCTGGGAGATCAATCGGCACGAATGCTGCGCCTGCAACTGGTACTGGTTTGCGATTCTGACCAATCTGGCGCTGAAGGTGTGCAAAATGCCTTACAGCCGGGAATGCATGGAATCTGGTCTTGCGAAAATGGAAGAATACTATGATGCGGGTGGCTGGTATCACGACGGAAACGGCGGAGAAAAAGATTATTATAATCCGTACGTTATGGTATCCTTTGGCCTGATCTACGCGATGTTTATGGAAAACGAGGAACCGGAGCGCTGTGCCAGATTCCGTCAGAGAGCCAGAGAATTTGCGCAGGATTACCGTTACTGGTTCGCAGAGGATGGGGCTTCTATCGCTTACGGGCGCTCCATGACCTACCGCTTCGCACAGGGAGGTTTCTGGGCGATGGCCCTGCTAAGCGGAACGGATGTCCTACCGCTTTCCCAGATCAAAGGGATTCTGTCACGACATCTGGCGTGGTGGTTCAATCAGCCTATCTGCGACAACGCGGGGATTCTGACCATTGGCTATGCCTATCCGAACCTGCAGATGTCAGAAAGCTACAACGCGCCGGGATCGCCTTACTGGGCACTGATGGCCTTTGCCTTTCTGGGACTTGCGGATGATCACCCCTACTGGAAGGCGGAGTGTGCGCCAATGCCGGAACTGGAAACGCAGCATTATCTGAACCACGCGGCGATGCTGATGCAGAGAAACCACAGCCATGTGGTCGCTCTTGTGCCGGGACGTCTCCATGCGGACGGGCATAGCCATTCTCTGGAAAAATACGGGAAATTTGCCTACTCCTCCCGTTTCGGGTTTAGTATTTCGCGCTCGTTTTTGACTCTCTATGAATGCGCTGCGGACAGTACCCTGCTTTTTGAAGTGAACGGGCATTTTTATCCGAAGGATACGATCGAAGAAGGCTATACTATGGATGCGGAGAAGATTGCCGTTTGCTGGTCGCCCTTCCCATCTATAAGGGTTGAGACAGAGATTCGCCCGACGGAAAAAGGGCATATCCGTACGCATCGGATTACCAGTGAGATTGCCTGCACTGCTTACGATGGCGGATTTGCGCTGCGATCCGATGCCGGTATGCCCTGGGGCGGCGGACGCGCAGAAACACTCAGAAACGTCCGTCAGCATGCCGAGGCGAATACAGCGACGGTGGAGAGTATGGGAGATTACTGTACGGTCATTTCCCTTTCTGGGGAGGGAGAGGGACGGATACTCCTTCCGGATCCCAACACCAATCTGATCGCGCCAAAGACAATGATTCCAATGGCAGTATACCAGATCAGAGCAGGAATGCAGGTGATAGAGACAGAAGTAAACTATCTGTAAAGTAAACTGGGCTGAAAAGGATGGAAAAATTTGCGGATTCTGGCGAACTTTATCTTGCATTTGGTTTGCGATTATGTTAATATTAGCAAGTGCTGTGGAGGAATCCTGTGCACTTTGGCCGCTGTGGCGGAATTGGCAGACGCACTTGACTCAAAATCAAGCGGGTAACACCGTGCCGGTTCGAGTCCGGCCAGCGGCATGCGAAAAAGCCTGTGTTTACGCAATGTCATTAACTTAAGGAAGAAAACGTCGAGCAAATAGGTATGTTGCTCGGCG
>JAJQCQ010000043.1 GCA_021202635.1 Lachnospiraceae bacterium
TTGAATGGTTGACTTATCGGTAAACGTTTTATTATTTTGTTTGGTTTCCCGATACGGAAACCTTAAGTGATACGGTAATGGAGACTGATAACGAAACGGAGACTGAGACGGAAACCGAAACGGAGACGGAAACCGAAACAGAGACAGAAACCGAAACGGAAACAATCAGTCCCAACACCACGATTTCGATAACGAAGAACCTGGTGCTGTCGAATGGTATCAGCATTGCTGCGGAGAGCGCAACGTATTATGTAGCATTGTATGAGGATGAGGATTGCACGATTCTCGCTTCGGATGTGATGGCTTTGAATTATGCCGGGGCTTCGTCCGCTACGGTATCGCTTACCGGCATGGAAGCAGGCAAGACCTACTACATCTCGGAATGTGATGCGAGCGGAAATGCGGTTACGCTGGGTACGACGGCGGATGGCGTGGTTTATACGCCGGAGTATAGTGGTGCAAATACAATCGTTCTGGAGAATGAGAATGCATCCGTATCGGCGTCGTTTGTGAATGAGTATTATGATATGCCAAATGGCTTCTACTATGAGGGATCGCTGACGATCACGAAGAAGCTGCTTAGTGTGGATGGCGAGGCTCTGGACAGTGATGCAGTGTTCTATGCGGGGATCTTTGAGGATGCGTCTTACACGACATTGTCTGACCGGGTGGAAGCGAACATTGTGGAGCTGAACCTGGCGGGCGGATCGGAGATCAGCCAGACGGTGTCTGTATCGGTAGCGGAAGAGGAAACAGTGACCCTGTATGTGACGGAGGTAGACGCAGACGGCAATCCGGTAGCGGGGGCAAGCGGCTTCCTGTATACGGTGACCGTCGATGGATCGACTGTGACATTGGACAGCTCGAATTTGACGGCGACGGTAGAGATCACGAACCAGGAGTACGAAGACGTCGAAGAAGAGTCGGAGGAGTATGAAGAAACCGAGACGGAATCTGAGACGGAGTCGGATGCGGTACAGACGGGTGATAACACGCCGATCGCTCCATACATGAGTCTGATGTTCCTGGCTCTGGGAGTATTGTTGCTGGGAGGCTTCTACAGAAAGAAACGAGTGTAGGTAAGTAGAATATAGGTAACGAACTGAAACGCAAGAGAACCCGCCGTCTGGCGGGTTCTCTTGCTGCGCAGGGGCGGGCAGGGTATTTACGGCTTATGTGGCGCATCCGTCTACGTTTTGTTCGGTCGTTGTTAAAGCAGCAACCACGCAGGCGAGCAGGAGCCGACAAACCGCCTCTTGCTTGATCGCAGAGGCGCGAGAAGTATTTCCCGCTTTAAAAAGTGGTAAACGTCTCACCCTGCGGCTGCACATCAAATGTCATCGGTTTATTTGTCGTCGGATGCCGGAAGGTGAGTGATACTGCACAGAGAGCCAGTGACGGGGAAGGCTGTCTGTTATCCGCGCAACAGTTTGGATTGTATTTGCGATCGCCGATTAGCGGCAGTCCTGCGTGGGCCATCTGTACCCGGATCTGGTGGTGCCGTCCGGTCAGCAGTTCGATCTCTACAAGCGCAAATCCGGTGCAGGCAGGTTCCGGCATGGAGCCCGCGGAAGAGGAATGCTCCTGGGAAAGAGTGGTTTCATCAGATGGAATGCAATTTGCAGTTTTGTATTTTAAAATCCGGTATCTCAGTTCGGCGCGTTTTGCGCCGTTTTCGTTTTCTTTGGTGACAAAAGACCGGTTATTGTGGCCATCTTTTTTCAGATAATCGATCAGAGTGTGCCAGGGAGCGGCTTCGGTGCCAGGCTTCGAATCACAGTCCGCGCGCATTGCCAGGTCTGCCTGGGCTGTCACTTCTGCTACCGCATGGTAGATTTTTCGCATGCTGCCATCGGTGATTTGACGGCTCAGTCCGGCAGCGGCGGATTTTGTTTTCGTAAAAACGAGGATACCTTCTACGGGCTGGTCGAGGCGGTGGACGACATAGACGTCGCTTCCGAGATGATTTCTTAACAGGCTGACCATATCCTTTTCCCGTACTGAGGCGCTCTGTACCGGAATACCGGCTGGCTTGTGGCAGACGAGAAGCGTTTTATCTTCGTATAGAATCATGTTGTCCTCCTGGAGGTTCGCCGCGGGGCGTTTTATATTTTTGCTCTGGTATTAATGATGATGATTATAGCGGTCTTCTGTTTTTTTTTCAAGCTATAAGTATAGAGCTTCAGCTTCTTTTATACCGCGAGATGAGGGGTTATACTGTATGAAGTTTGGGGTACTCTCTGGCGAGAATTGAAAAATGTGGTAGCAACACGGAAATGAACCGTGACAGACCATATATTTATTGAAATATAGTTGATATTATTGCAGAAATAAGGTAATATAATACATAATCATTTTAAGGCAGGTGGTAAAATGGAACGATCAGAATATATATCAGATGAAGAAGTTGTAAAAAGAGCGAAGGCGGCAGTGGAAATAGAACTATGGAAAAAAAAGCTATGAATATTCCGGCGGTGATATATGACCGTGAAACACAGAAGATTTATCAGATAAACACAGATGGAAGCAAAACACAGGTTGGAAAAAAATGTTGAAAGGACGGTATAGTGAACGAGTTACGAAAAAAGCCTGAAATTGTCGTCTTTGCAGGCCCAAATGGTTCAGGAAAAAGCACATTTACAGAGCTGCTGAAACCGCCAATGGACTATATTAATGCTGATGAAATAAAGAAAAGTATAAAATGTACAGATTTGGAAGCAGCTCAAATTGCAGAAAGACAGAGAGAAGAGCACATCCAGGCAATGGAGGAGTTTTGTTTTGAAACGGTAATGTCAACGGATCGGAATCTAAAACTGCTTAAAAAAGCACGCGAGTGAGGTTACTTTATTCGGTGTTATTATATTCTTACGGCGGATCCGCTTATTAATGTTTTACGTGTAAAATCGCGAGTGGCCGCTGGTGGGCATGATGTTCCTGAAGAGAAAATTATTACAAGATATGATCGGGATTTATCGCTTGTGAGTGATCTGGTAAAACTGTGTGATGTCTGTCATATTTATGATAATTCTGGAGACAAGCCGTTTCGTATTTTTAAAAAAAGAAAAGAGGATGTTTTTTTGACGAATGCAAAGATTGGTACTATGAAGATATACAAGTACTGACAGGAATAGATAATATAGTATTAAGAGATTTGAATTAACATTATTCTAAATAGAACAGCAAATACTTCAATTCGCCGGAAATGGGGATGATGTACATGGATGAAAATGCAAAGATAAATAAGAAACTCCCTGAGATTCTGACGGGGATTCTTTTGTCGGGCGGAATCGTGCAGATTCTCTTTTTTGCGGCGGCATATTTTTACAGACCCTTTTGGAGCAGCAGGGGGACGTTTTCTGCCGGCCTCTGGATTGGCGTGGCGGTGGCAGCAGGGCTTGCCGTTCATATGTACCGCTCGATCGGGCGGGCACTGGCGATGGAGCAGGATGCGGCGGAGCGGTATATGCGCAGGGTGTATCTGATCCGCGCAGCGGTCATTTTTGTGATGGCAGCTATCCTCTGGTATGCAAAGATTGCATCGGTGATGGCGGCATTTTTGGGTGTATTCTGTATGGCATGCGGGACGCATCTGCAGCCGGTGATCCACCTGGTTTTCTCCCGTATGGATCGAAGGCAGCACTATAATGATTAACGTTTTGTTTTTTGGATGTTCGGATTGCTGGTCACACTTGTAGTGGTTAAAGGAATGTAAAATAGGTCATGGTGTGCCCCGCAACATGCCGGGTGTTGTGAGCGCGCAGGATGAGTCAGAGCTTATTCGTTATCATTTCAGCATTGGTACAGTATTGCCGTACCGTCTCGGCTGTGATTTTCCTTTCTTTATATAAATGCAGCAGGCTGTTGTCCATGGAGATCATGTTTTCTTTGGCGGAGGAGTAGATGGTGCCCCCGATCTGATGGATTTTGTTTTCACGGATCAGGTTGCTGATCGCGGGCGTCATGATCATGATTTCAAAGGCCGGGATCAGGCTGCCGTCGATGGCCGGTATGAGCTGCTGAGAGATGACGGCGCGCAGTACCATGGAAAGCTGGATAGAGATCTGGCGCTGCTGGGACGGTTCGAAGACGTCGATGATGCGGCTGATGGTGTTGGCCGCGCCGATGGTGTGCAGGCTGGAGAGGACGAGGTGGCCGGTCTCTGCCGCAGTCATGGCGGTCTGGATGGTTTCGTAGTCGCGCATTTCGCCGAGCAGGATGACGTCCGGACTCTGGCGCAGGGAGGCACGCAGTGCTTTCAGGTAATCCTCGGAATCGGTTGAGATCTCGCGCTGGCTGACGATGCTTTCTTTGTGCCGATGCAGGAACTCGATCGGGTCCTCCAGTGTAATGATATGGCCTGCACGGGTGGAGTTGATGCGGTCAACGAGACAGGCGAGGGTGGTGGATTTGCCGCTTCCGGCCGGACCGGTGACCAGAACCAGTCCTTTTGTCGCGGAGGCGAGCGAAAGGACAACCGGCGGAATATTGAGATCCTCCGGCTTTGGAAGGTCAAACGAGATGACCCGGATGACGGCGGCGAGGGAGCCGCGCTGCTTGTAGGTGCTGACGCGGAAGCGGGAAAGGCCGGGCACGGCAAAGGAAAAGTCGTCGTCGCCGCTTTTGAGAAAGTGCTCGATCGGGCGGTCGCCGGCCATTTGATAGATCTTGCGGATCAGCTCTTCGGTATCAGTGGGCATCAGCCGGTCGCCGCTGCGGTGCAGAGTGCCGTTTACTTTATAGGTGGCGGGAAGGCCGGCGACGAAGAAGACGTCGGATGCTTCCGCTTCCACTGCTGTTTTTAAAAAGGATGTAATATCAATATTCATGAAATATCCTCCTCGCTGCTGCGGTAAAGGTTCTGACTTGTGTCGCGGCTCCAGTCCTGTGTGGAGACAACCTTCCAGCAGGTGATCTGATAAAGGGTGTCGGATGGCTCTTCCGGCCAGCGGACGGAGAGTGTGACATGCAGGTGCTGATCGTCGGTCATCGCGACATCGTAAGAGAGTAATCCGGATGCAGGGCTGTCAGCGCTGCTGTCACTGCCGTTTGAGGAAGCTGTTGCGGTGTCGGTAGCGGCGTTTTCGGATTCAGCTGCGGCCCATGTGAGCTCTGCTCCGGGGACTGTGATTTCTGCACAGGCGGCCAGGTAAGCTTCTTCCGGATTTGCCGCGTCTGCGGTTTCCTTTAGCGCGGCTGCGAGCTGTGTGTCGATCTCAGACAGTATTTCGTTTGCCGAAGTGACGGCTTCGTAATACACGGTGGTGCGGTCTGCCGCCTTCTGGCTCAGATTTTCGTCTGCGGTCGCTCCGGAAAGTGAGAGCAGAGAGAAGGTAATCAGGCAAAGAGAAAGAAAAATCAGCAGCATTAGAGAGATCCCGGCGGTTCGTTTCATGAGAGCGCCTCCTCTCTTGTCAGCGGCAGATGAAAGGCTGCGGACAGCTCATAGAGTGTGTCGCCGGCCCGGTCAATGACAGTGATCCGGGCAGTCTGATTGTGATTTTCTGTGGTAAGCTCCAGGTTCAGCGTGTAAAAGGCATCGTCGGTGTCACATGCCTGAAAGTCGCTGTCCCAGGTGATTTCGTAGACAGCCTTCCGGATGCTGCCTTCTTCGGTTTCCTCATCGCCAGGATTGGATTCCTCCGATATCAGAATCGCCTCCGGAAAGTATTCTTCTATGCTCTCTCCGGCTTCCAGAATCTCTGCGATGGAGGCTGCCGTGGACTGCGCGTGCGCGAGGGCGTCTGCATCCTGTGTGGCGCTGTGAGCTGTCGCGAACACACGCAGACAGACAGTTCCGATGATCAGAAAGAAAAACAGTACGATCAGAAATTCTATAAAAAACAGGCGCGATTTGTCAGAAGCTTGTTTTTTCACGATGCGCGAGCGCCTCCTTTCTATAAATAAAGCTTTTTCAGCCTCCACAGGCGGAAATAGCAGCTCATTCATTTTTTATACTGACAGGATGGACCAGCAGGGACATTTCCTCCCCTTCGGTGCTGACGACGGTCACACGCAGCAGAGTTTTCTCCTGCTCGATTGTAAAGTCGGACAGTTCTACCATCGCGGTGCCCATTGCGGCGGTCGGAGTGGTTTCCTCCCGCACGTACAGCTCACAGAGTGAGCCGTCATAGAAGTAGATATAGGTAATGGTGGCCGCCGATGCGTCCAATGCGGAATGGAGCGCGAGTGCCGGAAGGTCTTCTACTGAGGAAAAAGAAATCTGTCCGTCGGAATCGTACTGGCGAATTTTTTCGGCAACGTAGGCGACCGCGGTGCGGGAGGTGTAGTTTTCCTCCAGGCTGGCGACACTGTTCTGATAGACGACCGCTCCGGTACCGGCCAGCAGGAGCGCAAACAGTGCGAACGCAAGCAGCAGCAGGAACGTGAAGAAGGTATTTGTACTGTGCTGTCTCTGGCGCATATCCATGGCTCGTAATTCTCCTTCTTTCAGGTCAGCGGAATGACTGTGATCGTAGGCATCAGGTTGGAGCCCAGTATCTCATAGTCTACCACGTATTTTTCGGTATCCCAGGTAATCCCGTAATGTTCACAGAGATAGTCCAGGCTTTCCGGGTAGCTGCCCTCCGTCGCGTAGCACTGCACCGCGCTGCGTGTCAGGGCGGTCTGCAGGCTTTTGGCCTGTTCGGTGTCAGCGGTATGGCTGATCTCGCGTGTGCCATACAGGAGAAGGGCTGCGGAGCCCACAAAGACGGCAGCCCCGGTCAGGAGCTGACGCGCCAGAGTGTGCGATTTTTTTCCTTTGGCGAAACGATTCACGGGTATGCCTCCTTAACCAATGCCTGACATGACGCTAAGCAGGGGCAGCATGACGGATACCAGGATCAGTCCGGTCAGGATGGAGAGGACGGCTGTGATGGCCGGCTCAATCGCGCTGACGGCGGATTGTATATGTGCGTCTGCCTCATCCTGGCAGCGCAGAGAGATTTCTTCGAGAGCAGTCTCTGCGGCGCCGGTGCGGAAACCGATGGAGGCCATGCGCGCGTTCAGACCGGAAAAAATGCCGGAGTCGCGCAGGGCTTCCCCGAAATCCATGCCTTCGTCCATCTGCCGGGAGGCTTTCTGCAGCTTTTCCTTAGCCGTGGGATCATCGATCAGATCAACCGCCAGCGTGAATCCCTCTCCCATATCGAGGCCGCTGTGAAACGCGAGGGAAAGCGTATGGGAAAAGCGGGAGCAGGTCAGCAGCTCGTTGACCGTGCGCACCAGCGGAAGATGATTCAGAACTCCCATAAGGGAAGCGCGCATGGAGGCGTTTTTCAGAGAAACCAGCACGAACAGGACGAAGGCAACGAACAGTACCAGCACGACTGCGGAGATGTACTGCATGACATTGCCGAGGCGAAAAGCGACGGAGGTAACGCCGGATATCTCCATGCCGAGCTGTTCGAAGACTTTTTTGAAAACCGGCATGACCTGAGACATCAGGACGGCCAGGACTGCAAACAGCATAGCCAGCAGGATGAGCGGCCATGTGAGAGCGTCGCGGATGCTGCCAGACAGTGCCTGCTGACGCTCATAGTAGGTCGAGAGGGAGCGCATGACCTCCTCCAGCTCGCCGGAGCGATCTCCGATCTCCGTCATTTTGACAAAATAGTCTGGAAAACAGCCGGTACCCCGCATGGCTTCCGCCAGATCACCGGTTTCTTCCAGAGCGTTGTAAACCTCGGTCAGAATCTCCTGTCCATCACCGGCGGGCGAATCTTCTTTTAATATAAAAATGCCCTCCAGAACGGAAATGCCGGAATGAAGAATCATTGCGAGCTGCCCGGACAGAAAGGCCAGCTCTTCGTTATTTAAAACCTGTCGCATCGGATGCCTCCTTATATAGCAGGAAACGACATAAGTCGTTTCTTTAATTACGCCGACCGCAGTCGGCAAAGCAGCCCTTTCATATGCGGTTGTTTGCTGCAAATCCTTACCGCACATAAAGTACCGTATAGTTTTCGCCGTCTCCTATGTAGTCTTTGATGGAATCGGAGTCGCTGCCGGACGCAGAGAGGGTTGGATCCAGGAGGGTCCAGTCTTCTCCGCTGAACTGGATGGCGTTCTCCACCCACCCCTTTGACTCGATGTAGACGTCCACCCATGCGTGCAGGTAATCTCCGCTGTAGCCAATCGCGAGCTTTGCGGGAATGGACAGGGAGCGCAGCATGGCGACGGTCAGGGCCGCATAGTCGAAACAAATGCCGGTGCCGGTCGCGAGCGTCTCATCAATATCCGGAAGATAGCCGGTCTCTACGGTCGCGGCTTTTTCATCGTCATACACAATATGGCTGATTACATAGTCGTAGACTGCGTTGAGCGCGTCAACATCGGTTGCGGCGTCTGCGGAGAGCTCGGCGGCCAGCCGGATGGCTTCGGAATCTTCTGTGAAATCAACGTATTGATTCGGGTAGAGGAACGGAAGAAATTCGCTGTCCAGCTCCACCGTCTGTACGTCGCTGAAAAGGGTGGTATATTCGTCATCGACAATGTTTTCAAAGCCAAGGACGACGTAGGAGCCATCTCCCGCTGTCAGAGGAAAGGTGACGACCTCATCAGCAGTCTCTATAAAGTATTTATAAGTAACCCCGTCCGGTCCGGAGATCTGGATATTGACTTTCACATCCTCTTCCTTCAGGATACAGGTAAAATATCCCTGGCCGGAGTGGGAAAAATCGACGTCAATCAGGTCATGGCTTATGCTCGCGGTCGTGAATTCCGGTTCCAGTACAGTGGTCTTGCCCGGCTCGTACTGGAAGGAAGCGGACGCGCTTTGCGTGTCTGTCTGGCTGCCAGAGCTATCTGACTGGCAGCCGGTGCAGAGCAGGCAGATCAGCAGCAGCACAGGCATTCGGAAAAAGAGAGAAAGGATGGAACAGCCCCGCCTGCCAGAGCCAGCCGTGGAAAAAAGTGAGTGGGCATGACCGCCGTGGCTGTTTTGCTTCATTATTATAAAGGTCCCCTTCCGTTTTGATGTATGATCCGTTTCTGTGCCATTTCGGACGTGTTTTCCTGATAACAAACAGTATAGCAGATCAAGAAAAAAAGAAAAGAAAAAATTGAAAAAAATTCCAGAAAAAGGACTTGACAAATGGAAAATTGAGGAGTAGTGTAAAGACATAGAAAAAGCTTTTGAAAAAGAAGAATTTTTCTAAGTAATGTGATTTAAAGGCAAACCCGCCGAAAGACGGGGACGCAAAGCCAAGGGTCTAAGGTCGAAAGATTATGACAGCCGGTTGCCGCATTTCAGATGACATTTGGAAAAGCAGATGTCATCAGTTGGTGAACACAGAAGTAGAGACATCATACGTTGAGACATCATGGTACATCAATCATACGAAATGTTTCCTTGGCGACCGCTGATTATGTAAGTAATCAGGCGGTTTTTTTATTACTATCGGGGGTTAAAAAAAGTTTTAAGGAGCTTTAGTTAGGAGGGATCGTATGAAAGGCGAACAGGTAAGGAATTTATTCAAACAGACATCAGTAAAAGTGACGGGTGCGGTTTTAGCTGCGGCGATTGCAGTGGGAAGCATCTGGGCTGTGAACTATCAGTCAACGAATGTGCCGGAACTGGTAAGCTTTGTAGATACAGAGGAAGTTGTGAATGTCTCAGAGGAAGAAGTACCGCTTTCCAATAAGCAGGTGACGACCTCGACAAAGACAACAAAGACGACCAAGAAGGTAAAACTGGACACAGCAGCGACAAGCACCTATTCTGTGAAGGGCAAGACCACGACATCGACGTCTACCAAGACAGCGACGACAGCGTCCTCCAAGACGACGACGAAGACAACCGTGAAGACGACGGTAACAAACAAATACACTGAAGGCTCTAAGGTCTGCAAGCAGGTGACGACGGAGAAGACGACTATTAAGAAGACTGTTGTGACGACCTCAGCGTCCACCACCAGTGCGACCACGGCTTCCTCTTCAACGGATACGGCGTCCACGACATCGACGACCACGGCGAAGACCATTGAAGCGCTGGCACCGAAGGTAGACAGCAAGGTTGTGACCGCATGGAACACCCTGGGCTTCAGCTTTGTATTGGATTCCAGCGTTTCCTATTCCGGTTATTTCAATGCAAAGACACAGTCGATTACACTGAAGAGCGCGGACGATACCGTATATCATGAGCTGGGTCACTTTGTAGCATTCGTAGCGGGCGGCGTGGATACTTCATCCTCCTTCGTATCAGTTTACAACAGCGAGAAGGATCTGTACACCGCATACAATAAGTCCTACGTGACACAGGACAGCTCGGAGTATTTCGCGGAATCCTTCAAGGAGTACACGCTGGATCCGGCAACACTGAAGGCATCCAGACCGCAGACCTACGCAGCGATCGAGGCAGCGGTGGCGAAGCTGACGACTGCACAGATCACAAAGATCAAGACGGTGTATGCTTCTGTGTGGAGCTGATGGAAGGAAAAAAGACGATAAGGATGATAAGATAAGAAAAAAAGGAGCGCCAGGCGCTCCTTTTTTTCTTAAGCAGAAGGTGTGCCGGACGGCACACCTTCTCTGGTTATACAGGGAAGTTTTTGTCTTTTCGCGTATGATCTATCCGCTTTTGGGAAATGGAAGATTTCCTGATTCCGCTATTTCCGATCAATCCGATTGGTCGGAAACATTGCCTGCCGTATCATCGCTCAGAACTCTGCCGGCCTCTATCGGATTGTTATCGTCCAAAGCGCTCTCTGCCTCCAGGACACTGTCAGCATCCGCAGGTTCTTTTGGACCCATTGTTTCGTCTACATCCCAGGCATCCGGATCTTTTTCTTCGTCTTCCTTCGGGACATATTTATGGAAGATCTTAGACAAAAAGTAGGTATTGCAGTAAGATATGACTGCAAAGCCTACAAGAAACCAGAACAGAATCGCCCAGTTCAGTGTCGTACCGTTGAAGAAGGTCACTATGATAGCGGCGGCTACGATCAGGATCATGAGGACTGTCCGTGGAAAGTCCGCAATCGCCATGATGAAGGAGTTTTTGAACGTGTTCTTTACGGTGTTTTCAAACCGGGAAAGGATCGCGAACTGGTAAAGGAAAATCATCAGACAGGCAATGCAGATGATGACGATAATCACGGTCATCACGGTGGCAAAGGTTCCTTCCATGTTGTGGAGGATGAACAGATCTCCGGCCAGGATCGCCACTACGAAGAGTGTGATCAGCCACATACCAGTCGCCTGCTTAAAGTTCAGCTTAAAGGACTTAAAGAAGCTTCGGGCGATGTAGCCTTCCTCACCGTCGTGCATTTTCAGTGTCACGTAGTTCAGTCCGGTCAGGGCAGCTCCGATGGTAAAAATCGGAATGCAGCAGAGCAGGAACAGGAGATTCAGGATCATCAGGTCTGCCAGCTTGCTAAGGCTGCGCATGAGGGGACTGTCCATGTTAAATATACCACTCATTTGTATCACTCTCTCTTTTCTGTTATATTTTTTCAATGTGCTAACATAGGGTTTTCCGGTAGTCCGCGGAATCCGCCCCGCACCTGGCAGATTTGGAATCTGTCCTGCGGATTCTGGTTCAGGTTACACGCTGGCTGAGTCCATCTGGTGCCTGCTCTTACAGGTGGAATCTGGGAAACGTTTTCCTGCCGCTCGTTCAGAGCCGGGGAGTATCGCCGGTTTGGCTGGCATTATCATTTGCCATATGAGAGACAGTATAGTCGATTTGCCAGAAAAGCGCAAGTGGCATTTTATTATTATTTGCCATGGCGTATCGGGGTTCAACAATCCGCCAAAATCAAGGATTTTCCGGAGTTTGTTATTTGTCCTGCTTTATGGTCTTTTATGAAAATTGGAGTAAAAAATGGAGTAAAAATTGGTGTAAGCTGTGGAATTCCGGTTGAATAGAAGGGAAGATCGTGGTAAGCTATGGTAAATGAAAAGTAAAAGTATATGTTCGTATAGGATGAGGCGAAACAGGCAAAATGAGGAGGTGCAGGGAATGGGGTATTATCTGAACAGTGCACAGGTTCTTTCATTATATAAAAGCGAGGTTGACAGTCCTTATTTTGTCGATAAGTCCTTGCTATTAAAGGAACTTTTTCCGCTTGTGAAAGCTGGCAATAAGCATCTCTGTATCACCCGTCCGAGACGCTTCGGCAAGTCGGTGATGGCGGCGATGGTTGGGGCTTTTTTCAGCAAGGGCATCGACAGCAGCAGTATTTTTGATTCTTTGAAAATAGCACAGGCTTCTGAGGATGGTTCAACTATGGAATCGACTGTCGATGAACGGTTTGACTATCGGGAGTATATGAATCAGTATAATGTGATTTATATTAATTTCATTGAAGCAGCAAACGAAAGCGACAGTTATCAGGAATTTATTTCTTCAATAAAGGAAATGCTTCAGGAAGATTTGCGTGAGACGTTTCCAGAGGTTCGTTTTCGAAAAAAAGGAACAGTGATTCAGGATCTTCGGATGATTTATGAGAAGCATCGGTTGAGGTTCATCCTGGTATTTGATGAATGGGATTGTATCTTCCACAAGTCTTATACTTCGAACGAGGACAGAAAAAGCTTTATCAACTGGCTTGCGGCCATGACAAAGGACACAGGTTATGTCGCGTTAAGCTATATGACTGGCGTGCTCCCGATTGCGAAGTACTCAAGCGGTTCTACGATCAATAATTTTGATGAGTATACGATGGCAGTACAGCCGAAATTCAGTGAGTATTTTGGCTTCACAGAAGAAGAAGTCGATATGCTGTATGACCGGTATTTGAAAAGGACGGTTTCTCCGGCTGTCACAAGGGAAGAACTGAGAATCTGGTATGATGGTTATCATACAGCGGGCGGATTGAGACTGTATAATCCCCGCTCGGTAGTAAAGGCCCTTTCAAATAACTGTCTGGCGAGTTACTGGACGTCGTCGGGACAGTATATGGAAATTTCTACTTACATCATGAATGATCGCGCCGATGTAAAAAAGGATGTGGCGCTTATGGTAGCCGGAGAAGCGATGCCGGCAAGAGTCGAAGAGTTTGCAGCCACATCAATGAACCTGACCACGCGTAATGAAATCCTTTCCGCGATGGTGGTCTACGGATTCTTGAATTATGAGGACGGCAAGGTTCATATTCCGAACCGGGAACTGATGGATGAGTTTGCAAAAACCATTCGGGAGAGGGAGAACCTTGGCTATATCAATCGCCTGGCAGTGGAATCCGACCGGATGCTGAGAGCTACGCTGAAGGGCGATACAAAGAAGATGGAAGAGATCCTGCAGTTTGCACACGATACGGAGACTCCATTGCTGGACTACAACGATGAGATCGAGCTAACCGCGATCGTGAATCTTGTCTATCTGGCGGCGCGTGACAGCTATTATGTGGAAAGAGAGAATAAAGCAGGGGAGGGCTATGCCGATTTTATCTTCTATCCGGAAAGAACTGGTGACGATGGAATCATCCTTGAGCTAAAGGTAGACGACACGCCGGAAGCGGCGATTGCCCAGATCAAAGACCGAAAGTATATGCTGAAATTCCAGGGAAAGATGGCGGAACGAAAACGCCACACCGGACGGATATTGCTGGTTGGGATTGGGTACGACCGTAAAGATAAGCTTCACCACTGCAGGATTGAGGTTATGCAGACTGCATAACCATGCAAGTTTATTTAGATCCGGGAAAGAGATTCCCTGGGAGCTGCCTTACGCCTTGTATCACTGGCTTACAATAATGAAAAGTTCCTGCTGATATTTGATGAGTGGGATTATGTATTCCATAAGGACTATTTCACGGAGTCAGACAGAGGAAAATACACCGCGTTTCTGGAAGATATGACCAAGGGCAGAGCGTATGTCGAAATGGCGTATCTAACCGGTGTCCTCCCGATTAAAAAATACTCCGCCAGCGATACAATGAACCATTTTGCAGAGTACAATATGGCGAACAGCGATATGTATAGTACGTACTTTGGATTTACTGATGAAGAAGTTGATGAATTGTATCAACGATACCTGAAGAACTGCGGACATCCGTCCTTTACGCGAGAAGATCTTGCAAGCTGGTATGATGGATACCAAACGGATGACGGCGGCAGTATTTACAATCCAAATTCGGTCGTGTTTGCTCTGACAGAGAATAAAATTAAAAATTACTGGCCAAAGGCCGGTGAATATGGCGAACTGAAAGATTACGTTCTGAATGATGTGGATGGCGTAAGAGAAGCCATTATGCTGCTTGTAGCCGGTGAGCCGGTAAAGGCGAATATATCAGAATACGCTACAACTGCGCCTGTCCTCAGGAGACGGAACGAAATCCTGTCGGCTATGACCGTATATGGATATCTGAATTACAATGGAAAGGATACTTTTTATGGGTGATCTTATAAAAATGATAATAGAAATTTGGAAAATACGGCACAGTCGGAAGATGCGTATCGTTCCATCCGGGGATATGTCGTTGACGCACAGCGGCAGGTGTATTCTGCTGTCAATTCTGCAATGGTAACTGCTTATTGGAATATTGGCAAGGCAATTTATGAAGTGTGCGGGGAAAATGATCGTGCCGCTTACGGTAAGCAGGTTCTTCAATATGTTTCTGAGAGGCTTACGGTTGAATTCGGAAAGGGATACAGCATCCGTAATTTGAGGAATATGCGCAGGTTTTATCTGATGTTTCAGATTCGGCAGACAGTGTCTGCCGAATTGAGCTGGTCGCATTATCAGCTTTTAATGCGTGTTGAGGATGAAAATGCAAGAAATTTTTATGAGCAGGAAGCAGCCAAATCCGATTGGAGTGTCCGTCAGCTTCAGCGGCAGATAAATACGATGTACTATAACCGAATTCTGGCCAGCAAGGATAAGGATAGCGTTTCTGCGGAAATCCAGACTACTGTTCCGAAACCGGAATACGAGACAATCATCAAAGACCCGTATGTTTTGGAATTCCTCGATCTCCCGCAGAATGAGCATTTCTATGAATCGGATTTGGAACAGGCTCTCATTGACCACCTGCAGAAATTCCTCTTGGAGCTTGGCAGAGGCTTTTCTTTCGTGGCAAGGCAGAAACGTATTACCTTTGACGGGCGGCACTTTTATGTGGATCTCATTTTCTACAATTACATTTTGAAATGTTTTGTGTTGATTGATCTCAAAACAGAGGATTTGACGCATCAGGACATCGGTCAGATGCAGATGTATGTGAACTACTTACGCGGGAAATGATGAATGAAGGAGATAACCCGCCGATAGGGATTCTCCTCTGCGCGGATAAAAGCGATACGCTTGTACGGTATACCCTGCCGGAAGATAATACACAGATTTACGCCGCGAAGTATATGGCGTATATGCCGACAGAAGAAGAGCTTAAGAGAGAATTGAATCTGGATGAATTTGAAAAACTGGATGATAAAAATGGTACGCGCGGCGGGTATGATCATCCATAACGGGTTGCATACAGTTTGCTTCCAGCATATGTACAATTAATCCCATAATAGTGGCTCCTTTCATAAAAAATCTTGGTAAGTATTCCTGCAGGATGGTGAACGTCCATTCCTCCCTATGCCCTGAAATGTAAATGGATGCTTTCATACTGTGCAGCTAAAATGTGATCATGCCTGCGGGACATCGCGGGTATTACTACATTTTTAAGGATTTTCCGGAGTTTATTTTTTGTCCTGTTTTATGGTCTTTTATGAAAATTGGAGTAAAAAATGGTGTAAGCTGCGGGAATCTACGTGCAATCGCAGGAGGGCAGGGTATTCTGGTTAAAGCGAAACGATATGGATACCACGAATCTGATCTGGACTGGGAAAGAACTGGATTTATTTTCTCGGCTGATGGGGGATAAGGTAGGGGATAAAGTAGGGGATAAAGTAGGGGATAAACGTCGTTTAAAATGAGACATATGAGGGAACTGGTGAAGATTATTGATGACAGCAGCTATAATGAGTTTTTAATCAGGATGACTGAGGGTAGTGATCAGAAAGAATTGTTGGGAGAGACGGTTGCGATTGTACAGTGAGAAGATCCTGAATACTGAATTTGCCGACAAAAACGTGGAAATCACGGCAGTAAAGTTATATTTATTGCAGCTTTACTGCCGTTGAAACTTCTGTGATCAGGATAAAGATGGTGGTGTCTCAAGATGATCAATATTCTCAAGACTGTTTAAAACTTCGTTTAATCGCTCCAGTTGCCCAACATATGTATCAGGATAACGATTGGCACAAACTCTTTCAAAGCATTGATAAAACATTTCCTTCTCCTGCATACTCCAATATTTGGGAAGAGGTAGTTTATTTAAAATTGTCTTAATGTGCTTCACATCTAATAAAAGTACTTTTGAAGGGTTTCTGCTTTCTTTTTCAGCTATATCAGCAAGAAAGTTAGTTGCCAGCAGATTGCCATTATCGAATCCAATATTCAAGGCATTTTGCAGCATGATACCTCGCAGAGATTCTTCATCCATAACCCGGTTTATGTATTCAGTGTTGCTTGCCGAAGGCAATTCGGTAACTTTTTTATCGTGCTTCTTACACATATCATCCACCGTAAGAGCACCTGCCATTTTGTTCAGGTACTTATGTACCTTCGCCTTGAGGTCTTTGATATAGGCTGAATAGTATTGAGCAAGGTTCTCGTCAGTAATCCAGCATAACGGAAGAACGTTACAACTTTTCAAATAGTTAAGTTGCATCTCCTTCTCCTCAAGAGAAAGAGAGGGGTTGTTTTCAATATCGTTTTTTCGCTGTTGCTTTATAAAGTTTCGAAGAGCCTGTGGCTTTTTTAATTTTATCTCAAAACGTAGAAGATCTGGTGAATCTTCCTGTTCTATATCATAATCATCTGTGCTTTCGAAAAAAGCATCATCAATATCGTCCGATCCAGGTTCATTATTGGGTGATGAATTCTGGTCGGCTTCCTGTTCCTCAGATGTGTTTTCATATTTTCTTCTTTTGGCTTCAAATTCTTTCTTTTTAGTAACTATTCAGAACAGCAGGTCGCAGACCGCCTGCGATGCAGGCTATATGCCGCTAACGCGTCATATGTCTGTGGCTTGATGGGCGTCTCCGTTTCACTTCGGTCGGTGCTAAACGATCGTCCACTGGACGATCAGCACCCGCCCATCCCGAAAAGAAAATACAGACTTTAGCAGGTAAACCTGCACAGTCTGTCTTTTCTTTTCGATGCTGTTCTGAATTGTTACGAAAAATGGTGTAAAAAATGGTGTAAGCTGCGGAATTCCGGTTGAATAGAAGGGAAGATCGTGGTAAGCTATGGTAAATGAAAAGTAAAAGTATATGTTCGTATAGGATCAGGCGAAGCAGGCAAATTGAGGAGGTGCAAAAATGGGATATTATCTGAATCCGGAAGATGTTCTTGAATTGTATAAGGGCGAAACGGAGAAGCCGTATTTTGTGGATAAAACAGGGATGCTATCGGAATTGATAATGTTGCTGGAGCAGGGGAGAAACTACATTTCCGTTACAAGGCCGCGAAGATTTGGAAAGTCTGTGGTCGCCGCGATGATTGGTTCCTTTTTCGGTAAAGGTGTTGACAGTACCGAGGTGTTTGCACATCTTAAAGTGGCTGGAAATGAGAATTACAAAAAACATATGAATCAGCATAATCTGATTTATATTGATTTCAGCAGGGATGTGTCAGATTGTACTTCTTATAAACAGTACATTGAGATAATAAAGAAACGGTTAACGCGCGATTTAAAAAGAGCATTTCCGGAAGCTGAGATTGATGAAGAGGATTCCATGGGCGCTATTTTGCGCACAGTCTCGTTGGAGTATGGCAATGAAAAGTTCCTGCTGATATTTGATGAGTGGGATTATATATTCCATAAGGACTATTTCACAGAGTCAGACAGAGGAAAATACACCGCTTTTCTGGGAGATATGACCAAGGGCAGAGCGTATGTCGAAATGGCGTATCTGACCGGCGTCCTCCCGATTAAAAAATACTCCGCCAGCGATACAATGAACCATTTTGCAGAGTACAATATGGCGAACAGCGATATGTATAGTACGTACTTTGGATTTACTGATGAAGAAGTTGATGAATTGTATCAACGATACCTGAAGAACTGCGGACATCCGTCCTTTACGCGAGAAGATCTTGCAAGCTGGTATGATGGATACCAAACGGATGACGGCGGCAGTATTTACAATCCAAATTCGGTCGTGTTTGCTCTGACAGAGAATAAAATTAAAAATTACTGGCCAAAGGCCGGTGAATATGGCGAACTGAAAGATTACGTTCTGAATGATGTGGATGGCGTAAGAGAAGCCATTATGCTGCTTGTAGCCGGTGAGCCGGTAAAGGCGAATATATCAGAATACGCTACGACTGCGCCTGTCCTCAGAAGACGGAACGAAATTCTGTCGGCTATGACCGTATATGGATATCTGAATTACTGCGATGGCTGTGTGCGGATTCCGAACCGGGAACTGTGGGAGGAATTTGACCAGATCATCCAGGAGGAGCCGCAATACAGCTATATGCGTGAACTGGAAAAAGAATCTGCGCGCATCCTGCAGGCAACCTATGACGGGGATGAGAATACGGTAGGGAAAGTGCTGGCGATTGTACACACGACAGAATCGCCTTTAAAAGCGTACAATGATGAAGCGGAATTATCGGGTAGTGTAAAGCTTGCTTACATTGCTGCGAGAAACAAATATAATATGGAACGGGAGGATCAGGCCGGTATCGGTTATGTAGATTATATCTTTTACCCCTATAACCGTTCAGACGATGGAATCATCATAGAACTGAAAGTAGATGATTCTCCCGAAACTGCTCTGCAGCAGATTAAAGACAAGAATTATGCTCTGAAATTCCAGGGAAAAATGGGAGAGCTTCCGAAGACCACCGGCAGAATCATCCTGGTGGGGATTGGATATTACCGCAAGGATAAAGTGCATCGGTGCAGGATTGAGGTGCTTTAGAAGAAACCATGGTGAACTGTTACTTTGAAATCAAGGATTTTTTAAAATCGGGGATTTATCAGGCCTTGTCATAATCCGTGGAAAAGAGGGCAAAAAGGGGATGCTTGTTTTCTGAAACTCATGGGACGCTGATAATAGAAGTCGACCGTCAAATATCAAGTTGACGAGGAAAGACCGTTTGTGGTATCGCTATTTTCTATTAAGTGTGATGAAGTACCTGCCAGTTAGGAAAGTGAGCGGATAGAAATGAAGCAGAACAGTTTGATTAGGAAGCCTTTGAATTTAGAGAAAACTCTATTGTTGTGACAATTCCTTTTATGTTTTTCAGCAGATGAGGGGAATAAAGTAGGGGATAAATATGCCATTAAATTAAATGAGACGAGACAACGGATCGTGGAGGAGATGAAAGACAATCCAAGTGTAACATTGCAACAACTGGCACAGATGATGGGTCTTAGCTATAAAATAATTGAGGAGAAGGTGGCGTATTTAAAGAAAAATAAAATTATTGACAGAGTTGGTTAAATAAGAATGGCTGGTGGAGGGTTATCTGAACCAGACAGAGATCTGTAAACCGTCCCAATAATGGAGCACAGGGGGAAGAATATTGAGAAGAGTTACGCCGGTTGAATTGGCGAATTTATGCTTGATTTATGATGAGGATTCCGTGCTGGTGCAGGAAAAGCAGGGAACGGGCGGCCTGGTATTTCCAGGCGGTCATGTAGAGAATGGGGAATCCGTATTGGAATCGGTGATCCGTGAAGTCAGAGAAGAAACCGGACTTCTGATTCGGAAACCGGAACTTTGTGGAATCAAGGACTGGTGTGAGGAGGATGGAACCCGTTATCTTGTCATGCTTTATAAGACAAACCAGTTTGAGGGCAATTTGCGGTCATCACAGGAGGGCAGGGTATTCTGGTTAAAGCGAAACGATATGGATACCGCGAACCTGATCTGGAATATGAGAGAATTGATGGAGATTTTTGAAGGCAGCAGCTATAGTGAGTTTTTTATCCGGACGACCGAGGGCAGCTATCAGAAAGAATTGTTGGGAGAGACGGTTACGATTGTACAATGAGATTTCTTCATTTTTCTTTCGCGGACTTTCTGCGCTTGAGAGCATACGGCGATATCGCCGTATGCTCGAATAAGAAACAATCAATAATAGATATTTATAGTTGCTGGATATCCTTGATTTTGTGAATACCTCATCGTACATGCAGAATCCAGGCCTTCAATATCCACGCGCTCAGCTTTCAGTCTGGAAGCTTCCAGATGCTGCTCTATGATGTCCCATTCTCTATCCAGGGCTGCTCCCTGATTCTCACCAGGTTTTTGCAGCCTAAGAATCAGAGCATCCCCACGCTTTTTGATTTCCTCATTAGTACGAACTGCAAAATTGCAATTAGGCATAAGTTTATCCTCCTCAACAATATTACTGGAGAGTGAAAAGTTCTCCACAGTATTTGATTAATTTTGTGCTTTTCCGTATCGACACAGACACCAACATAGTGTTAAAAT
>JAJQCQ010000003.1 GCA_021202635.1 Lachnospiraceae bacterium
CCACACTCTATAAGGTTGATGAATATGTGCGGGAAACAAGAGAGTTTCTTGAGACGGATCTGCGACGCCTGCTGGATCATTCATATGCATAAGCTCCCTAAGGGACGGCATCATCATGGAGCTGCCGCCTTACCATAAACCCCACTGGAAAAACATTCTCTATACCGCATGGATCAGAGCAATTGATATCTTTAAGCGGTCGCTGAAAACAATCTTCCTGATTTCTCTGATCGTCTACCTGCTGACCTTCTCCCTCTCCGGAAACGTAGAGGACAGTCTGCTGTATCACATTGGTATGTTTATTGAACCCGTGACCAGATTCTTTGGCATGGGATGGCAGACCTTTATGGCCTTTATCGCCTCTGCGTTTGCAAAGGAAGCGGTACTGGGTGTACTCAATGCGGTTTTCGCAGGTGATGGTTCTCTGCTTTACGGTACCTTTCAGGCAAAATCCTTTGGGGTCGATTCCAGTATACTGCTATGGTGATGCCCACAGTGATCTCAAAAGCGGAAGCCCTTGCGTTCCTGTTTGCGGTTTCGTTCAATGTACCATGCGTGATGGCTCTGTCCACGACCTACAGAGTGCGATTGCATATATTCCGATTGCGGCGATCTTTGCTCTTATCTTTTCGAAGCTGTCTATCTGTATTTTGAATGGTTGAGAGTTCAGGAAAATCTGTTTAGGAGGGAAAATGCAATGGTAATAACGATTATTTCAATCCTCATGCTTATGCTCGGCTATTTTCTCATGCTATACGGCTCAGTCGGCTTTATTCAGGACAAGCGGCTTTTTTCCTCTGCCCCGAAAGAGAACCTGCCCGTGATTCCGGACAAAAAAGAGAGGTTTAAAGGTGCGCATGTCATCGGCTGGGTGATCGTTGTGTTCGCTGTACTGCTGTTTGTCGGCGCATTTGCTCTTGGTATATGGGACGGCGCAAGAAATGGCTTCGGGCCACTCAAATACTTCGCCCGGTTTCTCGCCATGCTCTATGGGATGGAGATTTACGACATCCTCTTTTTTGACTGGTATCTGCTCTGTCGCTCCAACTTCTTTCCGCACTTTTACCCAGAGACGAAGGGCATCGTGGGGCCGCAGATGTTTGGCTATAACAAGAAGGCGCATATTGTACATTTTATCGTGTATATCCCTGCCTGTGCTTTGCTGGCGCTGGCCTGCGGAGCGCTGTTTTTATAAAATTTATGGAGGTAAGGAATTAAATGAAGAAAATACTTGCAGGTGGTTTTCTAGCCTTAACAGGAAGTATATGGGCTTTGTCATTCATTGTAATTGCTGGAAATAATCTGACCAGCGAATGGACAACGCCTCCAGGGAGGCTGCTTACAACTATGATGGATATAAATGTTATGTTACCATTTATAATTTCTGTTATTTTTGTAATTGTCGGAGTTTTTCTAATGATACAAGAATGCTTTGGAAAAGATAAGTAAGCGAGAATTTTTGAGGACTGACACCATTGCTCTGACAGGCGGAGTGCTTCACAGAACTGGCACAATCGCTGCCGATGCGGAAATGTGCAATTTTTATGTCTGCAAGAAGGGATCGGAATGGGACAAGGAAATCAGGAGGTAAACCATGAAAACCTATGAATTCGGAGACAAAAACAAGCCTGTGATCCTGCTGCTGCCGGGTACCTGCTGCCACTGGAAAGCTACCTTCGGTGAGGTGGTTCCTCTGCTGGAGCGCAGCTTCTATGTGGTCTGCGCGTCCTATGATGGCTTTGATGAGACGGAGGACACAGTTTTTCCGTCCATGACTGAGGAAACAGAACGAATAGAGGCGTACATACAGGAACGCTTTGACGGAAAAATTTGCTGTGCCTACGGCTGCTCCTTGGGAGGCTCCTTTGTAGGGCTGCTGGTGCAGCGTGGGGAAACACACATCGACCATGGCATTCTTGGCAGCTCGGACTTAGACCAGAGCAGTTCACTTGCGGCGAACTTCAAGGCGCATCTTATGGCTCCGATTCTTCAGGGGATGCTCCAAAAAGGCAAGCTGCCGAACTGGATGAACAGGTGGGTGGAAAAGCGTCCTCCGGAGGAACGCGTCTATTTTGACAAAATGCTTTCCATGTTTGGAATGGGAACGAAACGGATGGCCTTTGTAAAACGAGAGAGTATTTACAACCAGTTTTACTCCGATTTGGTCACGCCTCTTGATGATAAAATCCATGCAGATGGCACGATCATTCACTGCTTTTATGCCACGAAGATGGGCGAACAATACGAAACACGCTACCGGCAGCACTTTGCTGACCCGGATGTTATCCACCATGACTTGCAGCATGAAGAGTTGCTGGTCTGCTATCCGCAAAAATGGGTCTGCGAGGTGGAAAATTGCTGTGGCATATTGACAGGCGAACTATCCAATCGGCAACGGGGATGGAATCGTCCAGATCTATGATCTTTTTCCAGGAATCCAACTGATGATCAATGATTTTCAGACGGACTCCTGCTTCCAGAGTGGCATGGAGCAAAACGCAATCACCATTGACCACTGCCACAAAGGGCGTTTTGAGTGTGTGTTTGACCGACAGCATTATCTGTATTTGGGGAAAGGCGATTTTTCTATCCATAATGTGCTTCGCTCACCAGTCAGATCCTCCTTCCCGCTGCACTATTTTTATGGTTCTACAATTATTCTGTTTCCGGAAAGTTGTGAGAACGCGCCTGAATTGCAGTTGTTCAGAATTGACACAGAAAGGATGACAGAAAAATATCAGCTGGACACCCAATGTCACGTATTTCGGCGCAACGAGGACATTGACCATGTATACAGCGAATTATATGAGAATCTGAAACAGCCGGATCTTCCTTTTCTTCGGCTGAAGGTACTGGAGATCATCTATCATCTCCAGTCAAGCCAGATCGTGCTAGGAGAAAAACAGGATTATCTTTCCGTAGAGACAACGGAACGGGTGAAGCATATTCGAGACCATCTCATACAGGATATGGAGCAGCGTATCAGTCTGAAGGATCTAGCAGAGGAACATGGCCTGAGCCTGACGCAATTAAAAATCAGCTTCAAACAAATTTATGGATAGACGCCATATGTATCTCTTTGCCAGTACCTCTCTCTGGACTGATTGTGTTTGCCGCCCGTAAAGCGCAGCAGAGTGCCGAGAAAAAGAACCTGGACGCGCACCGGGTCGCCTATGACGGGGTGCAGGAATATCTCGACACGGTGCAGGAACTGCGTTCCGGAGGACTGGAGCAGACTTATCTGGACGGAGTCGATCAAAAACTGGAATATGTCGTGAAATGCGCGTTCAAAAATGAAATCGTGCCCGGTATAGCGGTAACACTGGCTCAGTTTACGATGCGCTTCGGTCTTGTTGCCGTTCTGCTTATCGGCGGAATTTTGGTGGCAGATGGCAGCCTTTCGGTGAATTTGTTTATCATGTATCTTTTGGTTGCCGGCAGGATTTATGAGCCGTTCGGTTCCAGTTTTATGCTTATGGCAGAAATGCTGTCGTCATCCTGGATGAAGCGACCGCTTCTATGGATGCGGAGAGCGAAACACTGGTGCAGGAAGCACTATCCAGGCTGCTCCATAATAAAACTGTGCTGGTAATCGCTCACCGAATGCGAACGGTTTCTAATGCGGATAAGATCGTTGTTTTGGATACTGGAAAGATTGCGGAAATGGGAAAGCCTACAGAGCTGTTAGAGAAAAAGGGAATGTTTTATCGCCTTGTTACTGAACAGCAGTTGCAATAAACACGAAAATGTCTGTTGGTTTTAGAATTTCAGCGTTCAGCAGGGTGAGCCAGAGCCAGTCCAGAAAGAATGGTGCAGACGATACTGACAACGATCAATAGTACAGCATAATTTTATGGCAGGAGTGCATTTATTCTGCCATCTCGAATTGACTGTTATATGCGCTCTCTTTAAAATGAAGGGTTGAATTGTGGTTCATTATATGCTATTTTATTTCCAGCCAGTAATAAATAACTAAAAACAACAAGGATGCCCGCACGAGCATACGATTGCAAACAGATGAGAGACAGGAGGACAGAATCATGAGTGCATGGAGTAAAGCAGGTTTGTTTGTCGGTGGTGTTTTATTTGGAACGGCCGGAGTAAAGATACTGGGAAGTAAGGACGCCAAAAAGGCGTATACGCATACCGTTGCCGCAGCATTGCGTGCGAAAGAGAGTGTGATGACGACCGCAACGACAATCCGGGAGAACGCGGACGACATTCTGGCAGATGCAAAAGTAATTAATGAAAAGCGTGCAGCAGAAGCGTGTGCGGAGGAGATTCCGGATAGCTCTGATGAGGCGGATGCTGTTGGCGGAGTGAATCCGGAGGCTGCGGCGGTATAAATTATGAGATGCAGAATCTTACACGAATCAAAAGGCAGGCTGCGGGTTCATGCGATACAAAGCAGCATGACCCTGCGGCAGGCAGATATACTGGAATATTATCTGCGCGCGACAGAGGGCGTGACCGATGTGAAAGTTTATGACCGTACCGGGGATGCGGTCATCTTTTTTGTGTGTGACCGGGCAGTCATCATCGCGGCCCTTAGCCGTTTCTGTTATGAAAGAGCAGAAGAACTGGCGCCGGAAAATACCGGCCGTGAACTGAACCGGCAGTTTGAGGACAGACTTACGTTTATGGTTTTGCGCAGAGCTGCCTCTAAGCTTTTTCTGCCGGCTTCCTTGCGGGCGGTAGCCGCAGCAGTAAAGTCCGTGAAGTACATCTTTCGGGGTGCCCGCGCACTTTTTAGCGGAAGGCTGCAGGTCGAGACGCTGGATGCGACAGCGATTGCCGTGTCGCTGGTAAGGGGAGATTTTGCCACTGCGTCTTCGGTCATGTTTCTGCTGAAGCTTGGAGAGATACTGGAAGACTGGACGCATAAAAAATCAGTCGATGACCTGGCGCGGACGATGTCCCTGCGGACGGACAGGGTCTGGATGCGGGTGGAAGCTCCGCGCCCGCAGGAAATTCTTGTTCCTGTATCCGATGTCAGGGTGGGAGATTGTATCGTTGTGCGTATGGGCGGCATCATCCCGCTTGATGGAAAGGTGACTGGCGGCGAATGTCTGGTCAATCAGGCTTCCATCACCGGGGAATCCATGCCTGTCCGAAAGCGGGAAGGCAGTCTTGCATATGCGGGTACGGTGGTTGAGGAAGGCGAATGCGTAATCCGTGTGGAGAAGGCCATGGGCAGTGCGCAATATGACAAGATTGTGCGGATGATTGAGGAATCCGAAAAGCTGAAATCCGCGACAGAAACAAAAGCGGCTCATCTGGCGGATCGTCTGGTGCCGTACAGTCTCGGCGGAACGGCATTGACATATCTGTTGACCCGAAACGTGACAAAAGCCGTCTCAGTGCTGATGGTTGATTTTTCCTGTGCGCTTAAGCTTTCCATGCCTCTGGCAGTGCTTTCCGCCATGAGGGAGAGCGGCGCGCATCAGATCACGGTTAAGGGTGGAAAATATCTGGAAGCGGTGTCCATGGCAGATACCATTGTATTTGATAAGACCGGTACACTGACCCACGCCGAGCCTACGGTGGCACAGGTGGTTCCATTCCATGGGCAGCAGGCGGATGAGATGCTGCGGCTGGCAGCCTGCCTGGAAGAACACTATCCGCATTCCATAGCGAACGCGGTGGTAAAAGCGGCCATGGAAAAGGGGCTGAATCACGAGGAACACCATACAAAGGTGCAATATGTGGTTGCTCACGGTATTTCCAGCATGGTAGACGGACAGAAAGCGGTAATCGGCAGCTATCATTTTGTTTTTGAGGATGAGGGTTGTGTCGTTCCAGAGGAAGAACAGGAGAAATTCCACGCGCTTCCGGCAGAGTATTCCCATCTTTATCTGGCGATTTCAGGCGTACTTTCGGCAGTCATCTGTATCGAAGACCCGATTCGGCTAGAAGCACCGGAAGTAATCTATGAACTGAAAAAGCTGGGGATCGGAAAGGCAGTCATGATGACCGGCGACAGCGAGCGCACCGCGCAGGCGGTAGCGCGGCAGATTGGCGTGGATGAATATTATGCGGAAGTGCTGCCGGAGGATAAGGCAAAATTCATTCAGGGAGAGCACCAAAACGGCCGCCATGTGATTATGGTTGGGGACGGTATCAATGATTCTCCGGCTTTGTCGGAAGCGGATGTGGGTATCGCAATTGCGGATGGCGCTGCCATCGCGCGGGAGGTCGCCGACATTACAATCTCTGCGGACGATCTCTGGGCGCTGGTGACTTTGAAACGCATCAGTGATGCGCTCATGAAACGGATTGATACCAATTATCGGCAGATCATCAGTTTCAACGCGATGCTGATCCTGTTGGGGGTGATTGGGATTCTTCCGCCTGCCACGTCGGCGCTGCTGCATAATACGTCCACAATTCTGATCAGCATGAAGAGCATGACAGATTTATTAGCAACATGACTTTAGCCTGCAAAATTGGGCAGTGAAATTGTTTCAACTGGTACAGCGATAAGTAATGCTTTGTGTTTCATGAAAAGTAAAGAGAAATTTCTGTAAAGCATTCAGAAAGGTGGTTTCTGAGTGCTTTTATCTTTGCCCAAAATCAGGGAGGACGAGAAAAGCAGATGTGATGGGAGAAAAATTTTCCGATAAAGAATAAAAAACACTTGGCGGGCAATTGATTCAACGGTATAATGGAATTAGGTCTTCACAAGGAGGTGCTAAAAAATGACATATACGGATGTGAAAATATCAGTACCCAGAGAAATGAAAACATATGTAACTTATTACAACAAAGATATGGAATTGGAAAGAAACGCACTCATTTTATATCCTTATATAAAGAACCTGACGATCTCACACGGAAAAGCTGCGGAGATTCTTGGAATCCATAAAACGGATCTGATTGAACTTTATGAAAAAATCGGCCTTCCATATCTTGATCTGGATATGGAAGAAGTAGAAGAGGAAGTTTCAAACTATCAAAAATTAAAGGGCGCGGGAAAATGATTGTAATTTCTGATACGACGCCAATTATTTCTTTGCTGAAAATAAACCATTTAGATTTATTGCAGGAATTATTTGGTGAAATATGGATTCCGGATGCAGTTTATAAAGAACTTATTTCAAATGAAAGATTCAACCAGGAATCCAGACAGATTATTGACGCGGAATATGTAAAAAAAGTTGCGGTTGGAGATTCAAAATCCGTCAGTTTACTGCGGCGTGCTACAGGGTTAGACGCAGGTGAAAGCGAGGCGATTATCTTATCGGATGAAAACAGGGCAGATATTTTACTGATGGATGAAGCGAAAGGAGGGCTGGTTGCTAAACAGATGGGCCTTACGATTATGGGAACGGTTGGCATTTTGATGACGGCATTTGAAGAACATTTGCTGACTGCCCTGGAAATCGAACAGTGTATTAAGACTTTACAGGAAAATGGAAGGCATATCAGTGAAAAGCTTTATCAGCAGCTGAGAGAGAAAATTTGGAAATAGTGGTAAGGTCAGACTTGATTTTTCTGAATGATAAAAGATTGAGTGAAGAGGAAGAGCCAGGGTCCTCATCGATCCCAGCGTTATATTGAACCACAGTATACTGAAGCAGAATATCGGGATGATGAATATGGATGTTTTTTAGAGACTCGGCCGTTTTGAGATTTTATAAAAAAGGCTGGGCAGGATCAGCGGAATTTTGTGAGAACAGGCATACGCTTATGGTTATGCGAGGAAAAGCAAGTGAAACTTTCATCGGTATGGCTTTATGAACAGATTTTAAAGAAATACAGAATGATCGGACATGAGGGTTTATCCGGCAGGGACAGTTATCTGCGTCCTTATCTTTGTCTGGACGCAGATTATAATAAGCGGCCGGGGCACGTGTGTGTGGTGCCGGTTACGGCAGAGCGTGAAGCAAAAGATATCGCGAACGCAGCTTTAACGGATAAAACGTTTCTGGTATTTTGTCTGAGGGAAACTGTGAAGGATAATAGCGAAGCAGAGAATCATTCTGCTGACCATTTCACGTGGACCGCGGAAGAGAACAGACCGGGCGGCGCATATGTATGCATAGCAGCAAATGACGCAGCAGCTGTCCTGAATGATATTCAGGCAGTGTTTGATCTTTGCGATGAATGGGAAGACTCTATCATCAGTCTGCTGGCAGGAGATGCCGGAATGGAAAAGGTTCTGGAAGTAAGCGCCGGATTCCTTGGGAATCCATTGATGGTTATGGGCACGGATTTTTCTCTGATCGCAGACGCTGATATGGAAAAGCTGCCTGAGCGTGCGAGGCTGTTTGCGGAGGATGGGGTCAATGTAGAGTATATGAATGCTTTGCTGCAGGATGCGGCATACCAGAAGATCGCACAGGCGGAGCACACGGAATTATATCCGGGTTATATCAGCGGTTATCGTACCGTGAACCGAAATTTGTTTGTAAATGGCCGGCCAACCCATCGTCTGGTGCTGACAGAATGCGATAATCCGGTCACGCCCGGTTGTATCTGTATTCTGGAAACGCTGGCCGGGCATCTCGAATATCAGCTTTCCCGTGAAATGCCTGCTTCTATGAAAGGAACCCTGGAAATCATCTTCCAGAGCATCCTGACGGATCGGACCGCAGATTATGTGCAGATCGGCCGCCAGCTTAACGCGGCAGGGTGGGGCAGTGGAGACGAGTATCTTTGTCTAATTTTGCAGATCACTTATTTGAATCAAAAACAACTTTCGACAGGAGCGATCTGTCGTTATATACAGAAACAGTTCAGGGATTCTGTCAGCTTCCTGTATCGGGATGAGGTGGTCAGCTTTTTCAATCTGACCCGCCTTGGCATGGATGAGGAAGAAGCAGCCGCAAAGCTGGTTTATTTTATCCGCGATAGCTATCTGAAAGCCGGGTACAGCAGAACCATGCGGGGACATATGAACCTGCGCCGCCAGTATGTGCAGGCGCGTGTGGCTCTGGACGTAGGCAGCCGCAAAAAACCATATCTGTGGATCCATTATTTCGATCAGGTAGCGCTGCCTTATATTATCGAGCAGGCGACAAAAAGACTTCCGGCAAACATGATCTGCCACAAGGGTCTTTTGCGTCTGAAAGAGCAGGACGAAAAAAATCACACCGAATATATGCTGACATTGAAGACCTATCTCGATCAGCACCTGAACGCGACACAGACGGCAAAGGAGCTGTTTATCCACAGAAGCACCTTCCTGTACCGTCTGGATAAGATAAAAGAAATCGTGCATTCCGATCTGGAGGACGCAGAGGAGGTTTTTTATCTGGAACTATCTTTTCGGCTGCTGGAGCAGGATGAAAAGAAGGATTGAAAAATATTTTTTGCCATTATCCTCTCAAATGGCAGCCGCAAGAAACTCTTTCAACGCTTTTTCTCTTGCTGAAAAATCCAACTGCTCCCAATACGGTGTACAGGGATTATCCGGATATCGTTTGAATAAATTTCCGGCAGCCGGGTTCTGCTGAAGCGAGGATAAAAAAAGAACGAGGACTGGTCTGATAAGTTCCGGATCCATGGTTCGGATTGCACATTCCAGCATTTTTAAAATATCATTCGCGGTTTTCTCACAGACAGTTTCCTTTTGCTGAAGCATCTCTGCACCAGCCCGGCACAGGCTGTTTTTCAGTGCTGCATTACCTGATGTTGTGTGTTCTGTTGTTGATTGTTCAAAAGAAGATACAGCGTTGAGATTTCCTTCCGTTTCACGTAGATGATATCCCATTTTCTGTACATCAAGAAGCACCTTTTGCATTTCCTCCAGCTCGGAGTCAGGTGAGAGTCCATGCTCCCAGCGTACTTTCAAGATGCCGCGCTCTTTTTCAAGAAAAGCGTGGATGACAGACGCTGTAGTCTGAAATTGAAGGTTCTGTTTCTGAAAACGAATCAGTCGGTCGACCGCATCTGAAAAACGCGTTTTCTGCTGACAGCTTTTTTGCCATTCATTCAGCTTTCCGTTAACGCAGGAGAGCATCAGGTGAACCAGATAGAGCTGTTCCTCGAAAGAATCTTCGCGAAGCAGAGTCTGGCAGGCTGTCATAGCCGCTTTCTCTCCGGCGAGCATCTGCGCTACTGGCAGATGCTCTTCTCTGGAATGATATAAATGATAGAAGAGAGCGAATTCTTCCGCGAGTTCTGTATCCTGCAGATACTGGACGATCAATTCTGCATCGACCGGATAATTCAGTTCTTCATATTCTTTCAGCATACAGGAAAGATCTTCCCAGCCGCGGGCGGTGGCAAAAGCGCGGCTTGCGTAAGTCTGCTTCAAAAGATAAAACTGATCCGGATGCGTATCCAGATAGGCAAGGATCGCGCCGTGAACCGCCTCCCCGAGCGCGTAGGAACGCCAGGCGCTGTAATCTGCCTCTACCGAAATGTATTTCAGACGGTCCAGCGTTGCGATATCGAATTCATGAACCGATTTATTGTATTCCGGCGGATTTCCCGCGGCGGCCAGAACCCAGCCATCCGGCAGGCGGTGGCTTCCAAAGGTTTTGTTCTGCAAAAACTGTAGGATTGCGGGAGCAAGCGTCTCGGAGACGCAGTTGATTTCATCAAGAAACAGGAGTCCGTTATGGACGCCGGTCTCCTCCATACAGCGGTATACGCTGGCAATGATTTCACTCATCGTATATTCTGTTACTGCGTATTTCTCTCCGCCAAAGCTGCGGTGCTCGATATAAGGAAGACCAAGCGCGCTCTGCCGGGTGTGGTGTGTCATCGTATAGGAAACAAAGCCGACCTGGCATATCCGGGCCGCCTGCTCCATAACCGCGGTTTTCCCGATACCGGGAGGCCCAATCAAAAGCAGCGGGCGCTGCCGCAGAGATGGAATCATGTACGTCCCGTCTTCCTTCTGTGCTGTGTAAGCATGTATTGTTCGAATGATTTCCTCTCGTGCTTTTTGTATATTCAAAGCGATTCCTCCCTGTGTTTTCAGTCAAGTATGATTTGCTGTGCCCATGCAGGCACCTTTCCCTTTACCGATTCCTGATTCACAAAAACGAAAGCCGTTTCATATGCCGGTGCTTTCTGAGGATAAATACCGTCCCCATCGGTAAAATATAAAAGCGCCCGCAGTGTGCGGATTTCCTTTTTAACTATCAGATCATCCAACAGCTCAAAGACAGGGCGAAAGTCCGTATTCCCGTTGCCCTGGACTTTAAGAGTTCCGAGTGATGATTCCCATTCCTCAACACTTGTAAAAAGTCGATACTCCTGAATCATTGAATCACACTGGATCAGGTGGAGCCTCATCCGGGAGAAGAAGTTTTCTCTTTGCCTCAAAATACTCCACGTTTCCTCCAGAAAACGCGTAACAAGTTCCCCGAAACAGGAGCCGGAGGTGTCGATCGCAATCGCCAGCTCATCCAGCCGGTTCACTTCACTGTATTCTAATGGATCGATCAGACACAGTCTGGAAGACATATTTTGCCCGTACATGTAAGGAATATAATCAAAGGAATCCAGATCCGCAACCATTTCCTCCCGCGGTACACAAAACCTGCGCAGAAGCCGACGGTAATCCGTTCCATCCCGGTGGGAGAATGTGGCATCGGAAGAATCCGTTCCTGCTTCCTTGCCACGGCCTGCACCGGATCCGCTACCAAAGGAGTATAATCTCATTTTTGCGCTGTTTTCCCAATATTTCCTGGAATATGCCTCCAGGCATAGCTGACGGAACCGTTCTTCCAGCGTTTTTGAATCCTCTGTAAAGCATAAAGCAAGGGCTTCCGCGCTATAGAAAAAGCCGTCACTATCTTCCCAAAGAGCATGCTCAGAATCATGTGCCAGTACAACCTTACAAGACGCTTCTTTAAAATGAGAAAGATCATATGCCCCCGCGTGCTCCGGATCGGATGCGATGGCCTTTTCCTGCAAGAATCCGAGAATCATCGGCGCTGCCTGCTCTGCTTTTTCCTCAAAGGGTATCATCCTTATCCTCCGTGACTGTGACTGCTTTCTTTTGCTGAATCAAAGTATAACGGTTTTTACTCATTGATGCAAGTATGGAATCAGTCAGCGCTCCGTCCGTTATAAATATGTCCTGTAAAGACAAACAGAACAAAACGAATGAAAATCTATTGAGACCAGTGAATTATTATGATATGATTCTGTAGGATCGTTCAAAGCAGACTGATATTAGTGAAGCACAGAATATCGTGGATTAAGAATCTGAATTTTAACAGCAAATATACAGATATAGAAAAGGATGATGCAGAATGAAGCTTGCAGTTATTTTCCCCGGCATTGGCTATCATGTGGACAAGCCGCTTTTGTATTACAGCGGGAAGATCGCAGAAAATAAAGGCTATCAGACAATAACGGTTCCGTATGGCAATTTCCCCGCCGGTGTGAAGGGCTCTGCGAAAAAAATGGAAGATTCTTTCTACCGTGCACTGGCACAAACGGAAGAAATCCTAAAAGATACAGATTTTACATTATACGATAAAATTCTGTTTATCTCAAAAAGCGTTGGGACAGCAGTAGCTGCTGCTTACGGACAAAACCACAGTCTCATAACCCGTAATGTGTATTATACACCGGTAGGCCAGTCCTTCCCGCTTATGAATCAGCCAGGTATTGTATTTCACGGAACAAAGGACGGCTGGGTAGAAACAGCACTAGTAAGAGAAGAGTGCAAAAAGAAAGAACTGCCGCTTTACGTGATTGAGAATGCCAACCACTCACTGGAAACAAGCGATGTAAGAAAAGACCTCGTCAACCTCCAGATCATTATGGATAAAACAGAGGAATATATCGGAAGCATCTAGGATTACACTGGATTCATTTCCAGTTCCTGTAAATCTCTTTTGCTCTGTCCTTCTGCTCCTGGCTTTCCAGTCTGCCGCCGTACCGAACCGTCCGGTATAAGTAAGTCAATTCTTCGGATTCCTCATTTTTTCCCAGGCTGGAAGCAGCAAATTCACTCACGTCTTTGCTAGTCAGAGGATGCTCTGTATCCAGCCCTTTTTCTGCGCATAAATACAGGATCTTTTTATAATAATACCGGATATTTCGCTCCTGCCATAAAAAGCTGCGCTGCCTGGGCTGTTTGGTGTTTTCATCATCGTTGCTCCTGGTTATGCTTCCATGGGCTGCATTCCTCCACCCGAATGCATTACCGGAAAGTTTACGGTAGAAATAATAAAGAATCGCCACAGCTGCCAGCCCGATCAGTACATATCCAATCACTTTGACTGCCAGCGGCGTTTGTGATGTGTCCATTTCTTCCAAACGCAGGGAATCCCCCAGATCCATAAGCACGGTTTCCTGGGCTTCTTCCTGCTTGGCACCGGAAAAAACATCAGGAAAAAAGAAACGATGGCAGACAGAATTCTGGCTAAAATCCAGAAGATTGCTTCCAGAACCGGAATCACCAGGCGATTATAGACCGTACGTAAAAGCCAAAGTACACTATTTAAGACTGTTTTTGAAGTAAGAATTGCCGCAGAACAAAATGCTGCTAGAAGCGAAATGCTGCTGGATCCCCAAAAACTGCGTTTTTCTCCCGAGGTATCTGCAATCCGCCCCGCCCGCAGAAGAAAAATACCAAAAATAAGAAATAAAAGCACTGGACGGCCGCATAATGCCTGCCATTTGGCGGGACCGACGAAAATAAGCTCAAGCAGACTGATACACAAAAGGAATCTGGCTTCGAAGAGAACCATGCCTGGGATATCGGATATAAAGTCACGTTTTTTCCAGGAAAGGACCACATAGATCACCCACACTGCCGGCACTGCCAGAAAAATCACCTGAACCGGGGTGGAAACAGCCACGATTGCCGGGGCAATAAAGGCGGCATACCAGACAATATCCGTCAGTATTTTTAAAATTGCCAGAATCATATTCGTCAATCCCCCTCATGCAGTTTCTTTCCAAACTTCCATGTGCGTCACCTGTATATAAAAAGCAGGTTATGAATACAATACATCTGCGCAGAGCAGCAGGACTTTCCTTCGTAGTTTTCTTTCAAAACGTGCGGCTGCCGCGCGGGCGGTTTCCTCGTCTGTCGGAGTGACAAGGATGATGCTTTTTCTATTGTGGGCATTTCGTATTTCCCGCTCCCAAAAATCCGCTTCTGATTCCCTGATATCGTAAGTCATGCGCCCCAGGCCTTCCAGGATAGTTTCCAGATGGGCTGCCCCCAGACCTTCACAGATATGATTCCAGTCCCCCATCGGTCCGGCGATACACCCGTTTGTCTGGAAGTCATAAGAAATCTTCTTCTTCTCCAGAATTTCACATACGCTGCGTACAATGGAAAAACACTGCTCCAGAAGCAGTTCCTGATTTTCCTGTCTGGGGCAGTCTGTATTTAAAAGAACCGTGCAGGAGAATTCGGCGGTATTTTCATATTGCTTCACCAGCAGACGATTGTATCTGGCGCTTTGGCTCCAGCTGATTGCCCGGAAAGGCTCCCTTCCGGTATAGTCCCGGAAACCAGCCGTCTGGATTGGGTCTTCCATCAGGCTGTTTCTTACAGAGTTTTCACCAAGATACCCGCCTAAAAGCTCCCCAGGCTCTGACAAATCACATTGCTGCGGCTTTACTACGATTTCCCGCAGCTCCGGAAAGGTATCTGTAACGGAGCGAAGTCCAAGGAAATCTCCCGCATCCACAGATGCACCGCGGAAAAAATAGCGGCCGCGCTTTGGTATGGATACCTCCCGGTTTAAAACAACCTTCTGGTGTCGCCCGAGGTAAAGAGTCGAAACCAGCCAGGAGCACCATTTATCACCGACTTTTCCACTCCCGTCTGTGAATATAAGCCCTTCCGGTACAAGCTCGCGCAGTCGGAGATAGGGAACCATCATTCGTTTCCCATTCCGGATGGTTATCGACCAGGAAAAAGCCTCTCCGGGTTCCACCACAACCCTGTCCAGAGAAGTGCAGAACGTGACTTGATCCAATACGTGCTTTAGAGAATATTTTTCAGCAAAATAAAGTACAACGGCAAATACCGCGATCAGCAGAATCATTTATTCAGGTCTTCCAGCGGCACCGGCACTTCCCCGATCAGGCGATCCAGGTACTTTTTGGTGTCCTCATAGCTTTCGGAGCCTTTGGATAGAATCCTGTGGCTCAGCACGTAAGGAGCCACGGAGATCACATCCTCCGGAATGACAAAATCTCTGCCCGTACACGCCGCTGTTACCTGGGAGGCGTGGTAAAGCGCAAGCGCTCCCCTGGTCGACACGCCAGTGACAAAGCGGCTTTCTTTTCTGGTCTTTTCCACAAGATCCATCATATATGCCAGTACATCCTTCTCCACATGTACGTTCGGGTATTCCGTTTTCATCACGCGGATATCCTCAGGCGGGACAACAGCCGTCAGCTCTTCAAGCTTCCTGGCAGAGGGTTCCCCGGAAATGACAGACATTTCCTGCTCACGGCTCATATATCCGAGATTGATTTTCATAAAAAAACGATCCAGTTGTGCCTCCGGAAGCGGAAATGTGCCATAGGACTCCACTGGGTTCTGCGTCGCCATAACAAAAAACGGTTCCGCCATCGGGTAAGTCGTTCCGTCCACAGTAATCTGGCCTTCCTCCATGGCCTCCAGAAGACTTGACTGGGTCCGCGGAGTAGCCCGGTTAATCTCATCCGCCAGTACGATATTTGTAAAAAGCGGTCCCTGACGGAATTCGAAATCGCCCTTCTTCTGGTTATAAAAATTAATCCCTGTCAAATCCGACGGCAGCAAATCCGGTGTAAACTGGATCCGCTTAAATCCGCTGCCGATTGTTTTGGCAAAGGCACGTAAAAGCATTGTCTTGCCCGTTCCGGGAACATCTTCCAGGAGCACATGGCCAGAGCAGAGGAACGCTGTGAAAATCAGGCGTATCTTGTCCTCCTTGCCCACAATTATCTTCGAGCAGTTCTGTACCACCCGTTCTGAATTTTTTAAAAAAATTGTACAGTCCATCTTTTTCCTCTTTTGCATCATCCAAATTCTGCACTGCAAGACATGTGCAGGCCAATTACAACATACGCAGCGTGTGTCTAAACTAAAAGGTATTTTAACATTTTGCTCTGAAAATAACAAGGTACACAATACCTTGTTTCTGTACCGATTTCATTTCAGAGATTTACAGAGTCGTAAGTGATATGCTATAATCTGATTCAATATGCAGCAGCCTGGCTGCAGGAATGGATGGCGAATATTTTGGAATGAATCGGTAAGGAGATAAAGACATGGATATTGCAAAGAAGGAATGCAGCTCAAAGGCAGAAATGTACGCCGCAATGGCACAGCATATCAAAGAAAGCTTCCAGGAGACTACAGATATCTGCGCAGCATTATCTAACATTTCAGCAATGCTTGCCCTTTACCTGGAGCATGTAAACTGGGCCGGATTTTATATTATGAAAAGTGTACCGGAGCACGGCAAAGGTCAGATGCTGGTGCTCGGTCCGTTTCAGGGGAAGCCGGCTGTTGCGCTGATTGAAGCTGGCAGCGGGGTTTGCGGAACAGCCGTGGAATCCCGTACGCAGCAACGCGTGGATGATGTGACATGCTGTTGCAATCACATTGCCTGCGATGCGGCTACAGCTTCTGAGATCGTCACTCCGGTATTTGTGAACGGGGCTGTATGGGGCGTCATTGATGTTGACAGCCCGCGTCCATCCAGATTCGATGAGGAAGACGAGGATGGGATGAAATTGCTTGCAGAAACTCTGGGAGAATTGCTGGGGATGCCCAGTACAATGGACATGTAATAAAGACGGGGAGGATTCGTTATGAAATTTACAGAAGGATACTGGCTGCGCAGTGAACGCGCAAACGCCTTGTATGCCACAGAAGCATACCGGGCGGAACAGATCCCGGGCGGGATGTCTGTCCTTGCAACAGCAAGGCAGGTAAAAAGCCTGGATGATACGGTTGATATGCCTGCCTTATGGATTACATTTGTCGCGTATGGTCCTGCGACTATTCGCGTGAAAGGCTGGCATTATGAGGCATACGACGGTCATGTGCCGGAATTTGAAAAGCAGGAGAGTATCTGGGAGAATGTCTCAGTGAAGATTACAGAGGAAGAAGCTCTGCTGGACACAGGCCTGATCCAGGTAAGACTCAACCGGAAGGCTTTCCGCTATACCTTTGAAAAAGACGGCCAGGTTCTGACCTCCTGCGGGTTCCGCAACCTGGGATATATTCGCTGGGACAGACAGCCAAAGACTGTACTTCCGGCAGATAACTATATGATAGAGACCGGCGAGCCCTATATGATGAATGAACTGTCTCTTGCGGCGGGAGAGTGTGTGTATGGGCTTGGAGAACGCTTTACCTCTTTTGTGAAAAACGGACAGAGCGTTGAAATCTGGAATGAAGACGGCGGTACAGCTTCCCAGGTGTCTTATAAAAACATTCCTTTTTACAGTACGAACCGGGGCTATGGTATCTTTGTGGACAGCACAGACCATGTTTCCTTTGAGGTGGCGAGTGAAAAGGTAGAATATGTTGGTTTTTCTGTCCCAGGAGAAAAGCTCTCATATTACTTTTTCTACGGACCAGAGCCGAAGGAGATCCTGAAAAATTATACGGCCCTGACCGGCCGTCCGGCGCTTCCCCCGGCATGGACGTTTGGTCTGTGGCTCTCCACGTCCTTTAAAACAAATTACGATGAAGAGACTACCGGTTCCTTTATCGATGGAATGGCCAGGCGCGGTATCCCGCTTTCCGTTTTCCATTTTGACTGCTACTGGATGCGTACATTCCACCTGTGCGATTTTGAGTGGAATCAGGATGTGTTCCCGGATATCCGCGGCACACTTTCCCGTTTTCATGACAAAGGCGTAAAAATCTGCGCCTGGATCAACCCGTATATCGCACAGGGAACCGAATTTTTCCGGGAAGGGGTAAAGAACGGATATCTGCTGATGCGCGCGGATGGAAACGGCGTATGGCAGACAGACAACTGGCAGCCCGGGCTGGCAATCGTGGACTTCACAAACCCGGCTGCCGCAAAGTGGTATACGGATAAACTGCGTACCGTACTAGACTGCGGCGTAGACTGTTTCAAAACAGATTTTGGCGAGCGCATTCCGATTGATGTGAAGTATTATGACGGGAGTAATCCGCGTGCTATGCACAACTATTATACGTTTCTCTACAACAAAGCGGTATTTGATCTGCTGCGTGAAGTAAAAGGGGAGAGGGAAGCAGTCCTGTTTGCCCGCAGTGCAACGGCCGGCAGCCAGCAGTTTCCCGTGCACTGGGGCGGAGACTGCTCCGCAAATTACCCATCTATGGCGGAAACACTGCGCGGCGGGCTTTCCTTTGCCATGAGCGGCTTTTCCTTCTGGAGTCATGATATATCCGGCTTTGAAAACACCGCCACCCCAGACCTCTATAAACGCTGGGCAGCCTTTGGCCTGCTTTCCTCGCACAGCCGCCTGCACGGGTCAGGCAATTACCGGGTGCCCTGGCTGTTTGACGAAGAAGCCTGCGATGTGGTAGCGTTTTTCACAAAACTCAAATGCACACTGATGCCGTACATCTATGATAAAGCAATCGAGGCCCACGAGGAAGGAACGCCAGTTATGCGGCCGATAGTCTTTGAATTTACCCGGGATCCGGGCTGTGCTTATCTGGATATGCAGTATATGCTTGGAAATGCACTTCTGGTGGCGCCGGTCTTTTGTGCGGATGGCACCTGTGATTATTACCTGCCAAAGGGAACCTGGACCCATCTTTTAAGCGGTGAGGTCAGAAACGGCGGAAGCTGGGAAACGGATACGTACGATTACTTTTCCCTGCCGCTGTATGTGCGGGAAAATACATTGCTGGCCATGGGTACCGTGGATGCGCGCCCGGACTACAATTATGCCGAAAACCTGGAGCTGCGGCTCTATCAGCTGCAGGATGGTGCGGTCGCTTCCTGCCGAATCCCCACGCCGGATGGAAGTATTGTAAATGAGATCCAAGCAGCACACATCGACACTGAAAAGGCCGGATTGCATTTGATACTCACACATGCCCTGTCTTATGCGATAAAGCTTACGGTATATGAAAAAACAACAATGAAGGAGTATCGAATCCCGGCAGGCGTAACGGATTATATAATTTAGAGTCTAAAGTATAGAATTAATATACTTCTGGACACAAGCAAAGGGCTGTGATATAATGCTTCAAGCTTTATCACAGTCTTTTTGTCACTGGAGAAAGGAACTGAGAAAACGGTATGATATTCGGAAAGCACGTAAATCGTTACTACCTGAAAAACGCGCCGATTCTTCTGCTGGGCATAGCGGCCCTTGTGCTGGTGGATTATTTCCAGCTGCTGGTGCCGGAGCTTTACCGCATCGTGGTGAATGGCGTCAATACCGGACAGGCGGTTGTCGATGGGGTTACGGTGGATTTTACCATGGATGTACTGCTCGATGAGGTCTGTCTGCCAATGATTTTTATTATTCTCGCAATGGTGATCGGACGCTTCCTGTGGCGCGTCTGTTTTTTTGGCTCGGCAATTCGTGTGGAGACAGATCTGCGCTGCCGTATGTTTGAGCACAGTAAGGATCTCTCCCAGCAATATTATCAGGAAAATAAGGTTGGTTCGCTGATGAGCCTGTATACGAATGACCTCGACACGATACAGGAATGCTTTGGCGACGGCGTGCTGATGTTCTGCGACGCTCTGGTGCTGGGCGGAATGGCTTTTTATAAAATGCTTCAGATGAACCTGCTGCTCACCGCATTCGCCTTGATTCCGCTGGTATTTCTCTGTGTCATCGGCCTGACGCTGGGGAAAATCATGGTGAAACGCTGGGAGCTGCGTCAGGAGGCCTTTTCTGATCTGTCTGATTTTGCGCAGGAGAATTTCTCCGGCATTGCGGTGATAAAAGCGTTTGTCAAAGAATACCAGGAGCTGCGGGCGTTTTGCAAACTGAATCAGCAAAACGAAGACACGAACGTGTCTTATACGCGGATTTCCACCCTGCTGGATATCACGGTGACCCTGTTTATCGAATCCGTGGTCTGCGTTATCCTCGGCTACGGCGGTTATCTGGTATACAATGGGCAATTCGACGCCGGAATGCTGATCGAATACATCGGTTATTTTACTTCTATCGTGTGGCCATTTATGGCGATCGCAATGCTGATTGAGAAGTCCTCGCGCGGAAAAGCCTCGGTGAACCGCGTTAGTGAGCTCCTTGACGCGCCGATCGATGTCAAAGACCGGGAAGGTGTGGAGAATCTAGAGAAAGTGCAGGGGAAAATTGAGTTCCGCCATCTTTCGTTCCGCTATCCGGGCGGAGATTTTGATGTACTGAAAGATATCTCCTAGTATAATAATGATGTAGTCGATAAGGACTACTGGTTAACAGTTAC
>JAJQCQ010000087.1 GCA_021202635.1 Lachnospiraceae bacterium
CGAACTGGCCTCAAAATTTTTTAAATCACCCCTTGACATTTCTTAGCTGGACTTAAAACGATTCAGAACGGGGATTCTGCCAGAAGCGCTTTCAACTCCCCCACGAGATACAGCGATCCGGCGCAGAACAGCATCCCATCTCCCCGCCTGGCAAGCGCCGTCTCAAACGCCTCCCGCACATCCGCTTTGGCCGTGACCGGCACAGATGTATATTTCCGAAAGACTCCCGCAAGCACATCCGCAGGCACTACACGCGAACCTCCTACCTGTGTCACCACCACAGAAGAAAATTTCACGCCCTCACAGATTTCCCGGATCATCTTTTCGTACTCTTTATCCGCCACCGCGGAAAATAAAAGCGATGTCTCCCCCGGTACTCCCTGGATTGTGCGAATAAACTCCCGGATGCCATCCGCATTGTGGGCTCCATCCAGCACCACGCCCGGCATCACCGTCTCCATTCGTCCAGGCCAGCGCGTCCGGGCAATTCCGGCCACTGCCTGTGCTGTGCTGATCTCTCGCCCCGGGTCAATCACCCGCAGCGCGATGAGTGCCAACGAGCTGTTGACGACCTGATAAGGCGCCAGGTACGGCACTGTCACATTCATTTTTTCATCATAACCGGAATCCAGCAGAAAATCAATGCTTTTATCCGTTTTTCCCAGTATTTGGCTCATCGGGGCATCATAGCGATAGGCCTTCGCATGCATCCTCTCCGCCTGCGCGGCGATCACCGCCGCCGCCTCCGGATCGCGTCCGTCATAGACTACAGGCACACCTTCTTTGATGATTCCCGCTTTCTCTCCCGCGATCTCCGCAACCGTATCTCCCAGGTACTCCATATGATCCAGGCTGATACTCGTGATCACACAGGCAATCGGCCGCTCCACCAGATTCGTCGCGTCCAGCCGCCCGCCCAGTCCAGTCTCCAGGACCAGATATTCGACTCCTTTTTCTTCAAAAATCAGCAGGCCCGTCGCAAACAGCATCTCAAAATACGCCGGATGGGCAAACCCATCCGCGATCATCTCATCCGTCACCTGCTTCACCCGCGTAAACGCGCGGGCAAAATCCTCGTGAGAAACCGGTGTCCCATCCACCGCAAACCGCTCCGTAATCTCCACCAGATGCGGCGAAGTAAACAGTCCTGTGCGATACCCTGCTCCCGTCAAAACGGAAGACAAAAACGCGCAGACGCTGCCCTTCCCATTTGTCCCTGCCATATGGATGACTTTCATCTTTCTTTCTGGCCGTCCAATCCGGCAAATCAGTTCACGCGTATTTTCCGGTTTATTTTTCTTTGTAAACTTCGGAGTACTCTCTATGTAATCCACTGCTTCTGTATAATTCATCATGTGTATTCTCCGGCGCCTGCCGTATTCCCAGATCCCCCTGATACCAAATTCACAGACACATCGGACGTGCATCCTGCACCGTGTGCTTTTTTTGTTCAGACGGTCGGATAAAGCCCTGGCGCGCATCCTCCCTGACATAACCTCTGTAATGTCCATCATGCCCTGTCACTTCTGCGTTATTTCGCCCTTTGCAGATGTGGACAGTAATCAATTGTACACTCCGGGTAATATTAATTCAAGCTGTTTTTACCGCAAATTCCGCCAGAAAAGAACCAAAAAGGGCAAAACTTTTTCTTAATTTTGAGAATTTCCAATATCTGCTGTGGACACTTCAAAATCAGAATGGTATAATTGCGGCAAATACAAACAAGAAAGGATATCAACCTATGAAAAACAAATGGATAATAGGGCTTCTGGCACTGGGAAGTGTCTCTATGCTCTGCGGATTTGACAGCGCCCAGACGGCGGAAAGCGTCCTTGCGCAGGTAAAGGAAAACAGCGCGGCAGTGGAAAGTATGTCTTCCGAATTTAATCTGAATTGTGATATTTCAATCAACGTCAGCGATGACACCACCTCTTCCTCGATCGGCATCTTCGTCGGCGCTGATTACGAGATTCAGGCCACGCTTGACCCGCTCGCCACAGCACTGACCGGTACCATGACGATCTCCACCTTCGGCGAAGGTGAGACCGTTGACATGGAGATGTACATGATAAGCAGCGATGACACGGTAGACACCTATATCTATACCGAAGACTCCACCTCGGACGAGGAAGGTGAAGGCACATGGGAATATGCTTCTGTTTCCACAGAGGATTATGACCTCCAGCCGCTGATTGATCTCTCCGAATCCGTAGATTACAGCAAACTGGTGAATTGGGGCATTGAATTCACACTTGCTTCCGAAGCAGCGGATTACGACGGCACAGAATGCTATCTTCTGACTGCGGTCATGGACTCCTCTACGATTACCAGAATCCTCGAAAAAGCAGAAGAGCTGGCCGCTGAGACCGGTGAAGACATTTCCGATCTCACAGAGGATGCGGATCTTGATTCCGCGCTGGAGCTTCTGGAGGGAGTGCAGGTCAAAGTAGAATACTACATAGATACCACAACATATCTGCCGGTTGCCATGCATGTCGATCTGAACGACAGCGACCTGGCAGCAATGAATGATTACCTGGCAGAATACCTCGCTTCCGAAGGAGATTCCTCCACCATCGAGATTATCATTAATGATCTGTCCATGGATTATACCATGTCTTATGACGATGTAGACGAGATCACCGTTCCGCAGGAAGCACTCGACGCGATCGCCGCAGGAGAGGCGGAAAATCTGGAGGAAACCATCGAGGATGCAGTCGCTGACGTTGCGTGATGGTTTCAGATCACACCCTGATCCATTTACATTATTTTAACCACTACAGGTGTAACCGGTAACGCCTGATCTTCATTCGTCAGAACATGCGCTCGCCAGACACTCTTACAAAAAAAGGATGCATGAGAATTTTCATGCATCCTTTTTAATGAGCATATAAAGCAGCTTCGCTGCCTGCGCCTGGCATAAGCGGACAGAAGTGTGAATACTCCCTTGTCCGCCTGCACCTGGACGTCTCAGGTACACCCGGGCTTCCCTGATTCCTCGTAACAATACCCCTTCCCCGTTCCGGTACATCGTAACAATATCCCTTCTCCGTTGCGGTTCTTCTTAACTCAACCGACGTTTCTGCCCAATTGCCAGCAGAATCATAGCTCCCGCAGAAAACAGCAATGCCAGCATCCACATCTCCATCGGCGTTGTATCACCGGTCTGTGCCGCCGCCTCTGTACCGGTCTCACTCTCCGTCTCAGACTCGGTTGTCTTTGTGGTTTCGCTCTCCGTGGCCTTTGTTGTCTCGCTCTCGGTTACTTTTGTGGTCTCACTTTCCGTTTCTGACTCTGTTGCCGCCGCGGTCTCGCTTTCGGTAGCCGGTTCCGTTACCGCTGTGGTCTCGCTCTCCGTCGCCGCCTCTGTTGCCGCCGCGGTCTCGCTTTCGGTAGCCGGTTCCGTTACCGCTGTGGTC
>JAJQCQ010000094.1 GCA_021202635.1 Lachnospiraceae bacterium
ATAGTGGATACACTCCCGCTGAAAAAGTCGAGTTAAATACAAAACGTTATACTAGGGAGACAAATGCAGAGCCAGGGCAGAAACCGATAGAAACGGTACTCCTGGAAGGAAAAGGGGATTCTTTTGGAATCTATCAGATTAACCGGGATGGTGCCGGCCGGGAATATTTATATGAAGGTACAGCGCTTTTACAAAAGCTGAAGCATAAGGTGGACGGGGCCGATTATGATTTGATCTATGTCAGCAGCCAGTCAAAAACAGGGATTCTTTCAGAGACGGAAGCCCTGGATATGATTTACGAACGGTTTAACCTGGATCTTCCGGAAGATTTCAGGGGACACTCCTTATCCGTCAGCGATGTAATTCTGATGAACCGGGAAGGGAAAACAAAAGCCTGGTACGTGGACAGCATCGGGTTTACGGAACTGCCGGAGTTTGTGCAGGAGCGGCAAGACGTAGTTAATTTGTCGAGAAAAGAAGAGTCAAAAGTGGCAGAATCTGCTGCGGCACGGAATCCGCCGCAGGAAAAAAGGGAACAGCAGAAACCGCACAGAGGGAGGTAAAGCTGAAATGCTTTGAAAATAAACCAGGAAAATAGTCAAGTATGATGAGGAGAATGCAAAAATGACGATTTGTGAATTTAAGGAAAAGGCAGAGAAACAAGGAAAACGGCTCAGTGCATATGCAGCGGCTCTGGAGAAAATGCAGGAGAAACAGGCTGCTACAGAGGATGGAGTGGAAAAATCAGAGGAAGAGGTGGGCGAACATGAATGAATGGGAAAATGGATGGGAAGAAGAGGGAATCTCGTTAGATGAATTTTGCGGGTATGTGGCAGCGCACATCAAAGATTATTTGCCGGATTCTTATCAGAACTGGGAGGTTCAGGTCGCAGATGTGACGAAATTGAACGGCATACAGAAGGGGCTTACCGTCAGAGACCCGGATGCGAATACAGCGCCGGTTATTTATCTCGATAATTACTACCACCTTTATCAGGAAGACAGGGAATTATCAGGCTTGATGGAGCAGATCGCCGGGATGCAGGTGGGCTATGACAGTCAGAAGCGCGGGAAATATGATTACGCCGGTAACGACATCTATGCCATCATGGATATGGTAGGAAACTGGGAAGCGGCGCGGGACAATGTCGTACTGGATGCGGTTGGATGTGAAAGAAACGCCGATCTGCTGGCAGACAGGCCGCATATGAGACTGGATAACAGTGATATTGCGGCGGTCTACAAAATAGAAATTGGCAAAGATGAAGACGGCACTTATTCGATTCCGATCACAAATGAGATGCAGCACCGTTACGGGATATCAATGGAAGAACTGCATGACCAGGCTTTAAAGAATTCGGAAGATCGCTATCCGGCACAGTACCTTCCAATGGAAAGCTTTCTAATGGCGTCGGTTTTCGGATATTTAGACCCGAAAAACAATATGGAATCCCTGGGTGAACTTATGCCTTTGGGTAATGGCCCCTTAATCCTGTCGAACCAGGAACTGCTTCGGGGAGCGTGCACCCTGTTTTACCCTGGCGTATTGGATCAGGTAGCAGAGCGGTATCCGCAGGGCTTTTATCTTGCGCCATCTTCCGTACATGAAATACTAATCATACCAAAGAATGGTCTTATGTCCATAGAAGAGGCAGACCAGATGATTCAGGAAGTGAACCAGGTAGCCGTGTCACCAGAAGAGCAGCTTTCCGATCTCGTACATGAGTATGATCCGGTAAGCAGGACGATTTATGCACCAACGTTGGTTCAGTATCGTAAACTGGCGCAACCGGAAGTTGTGGATTTGTTGCCTGGTGATCTGTCAGACCGCAGGCCAGATGGGCTTTCGAATCTGCTGCAGGTTCCAGAAAGGGCTTATGCACCTGAGCAGACGCAGAGGGATGAACAGCAGAAAACAATACAGAAGCAGCACGCAGGACGGTGAGCAATTCCTGTGCAGGAACTGATATGGCCATTGAAATAGCCTGGGCTGGCTGCTGTGCAGTCAGCTCATTTTTATGCACAGAGCCGGGTAAGGAAATTTGCGGCTAAAGCCGAACCCGGCTCGCGCAGGCGGATAGGGGAGAGAGAACTCCCCCTATCCGATCGTAGTGCTGGGTATGGATTTTGCGGCTGAATCCGAACCCGGCACGCGAGGTGAGCAGGATGTGGTTAAAGGGGGGGGGAGATCGGATTTTTATGGAAATTGATAAAAAGCAGGAGAAAATAACAGAACAGATCCGGAAGACGGAGGAGCAGCTGAAAAAGCTGAAAGAAAAAGATGCCGAAATTAAGAAGCTTGCGAAGCAAAAGCGGGAAAAGGATCAGAGGGCGTGGTCACTCCGGTTTGATAAGCTTTTTCAGCCTATATTAATCGAGCGGTATGGCGCAGATTATTTTGAAGAAAGGCAGCCGGAAGAAGTTGTGAAGTGTTTTGTGTTCCCGGAACATTCGGATTTGCTGCCGGATAGAGAACTGCCTGCTGATGCAGAAGTATCGGGGACAGAAATATTGGACAAAAGCGAAAACCCGGCAGAGGAGGTGCTTCGGTGGACGTAAAAGCAGATATGAGAATTGTTGATAAGGGGAGTTTACTTGCGGCAGGGGATGTGACCATAGATGGATTGTTCACGATTCATGGGGTGAAGGTGGTCAGCTTCACAAAAGAGAACGGGGAGGCAAAATCTTCTGTTTTGCTTCCCCGCAGAAAGCTTGGGGAAAGCGACTGGCGGGATGTGCTGGAAGTCACTAAAGAGGTGAAAAAGGAGATTGATCTGGCTGTCAGTGAAAGCCTGTATAAGATCGCCCAAACAGATATTCATAAACCAAAAGTCGATGTTTCTGTAAATGTATATCAGAAAGAAGACCTGCTCGGCTATGCTACAGTTACTTATGAGAACGCTATCACGATCAAAAACATCCGTATTTATAAGACGAAGGATGGTGCCGGCATCCGGCTTGCGTTTCCTTCCAATCATGAGAATGGGGAATGGCGTTCGCTGGTCGAGATCAGTGGCTTCCTATTTGACGGTGTAGTCAGGAGCAAGGTGCAGGAAGCTTATGAAGAAAAGATTCATGCGAAACAGCTCGAGGAAAGGAGAGCAGCGATATGAGTGAAGTGCAGGATGCCTGTCAGATTGTACTTGTCACGGGAAAAAGCGCGTACTGGGTCGGAAAAATCACATCGGAAGCCGCAATGATGATTCTGAAGCTGATGAATACGGTCTACCTGGCCAAATGGAAAGGCGCGACGACACTCAACCGGTTCCGCAACATCAAGGGTGATGATTTTATGTTTATCAACGCTTCTACGGAGGACAGGGCGCTGCTGCAGCACATTGAAAAAGAGATGGAAGACCACGGGATACTGCTTGCAAGACTGCCGGATCTGTGCGGAGGCGATGGCCGCACGCAGTATGTCATCTCCCCATCCGATGCGGCAAAATTCAAAGCATTCTTGCTCGATCATAATGCTGGACGATTCCGGGAGGTCAAAGTCGGCCCGATCAGCGCGGAAGATTATGCCCGCACTGGTATCGACCGCCATGGAAATGAAACTCCCGAGATGCAGGAACTCGCCCGGTCTGCGAATGAGACGCTGCAGGAGCAGAAGCAGATTGGGATGCGCCCAATCGCCGGTATGCTTACGATGCAGGAAACGGCTCCCCCACGCATGGCGGATCTCACGCACCTGGAGAAAAAATAAGGAGCCCATCCGTCAACCGGCGGCAGAGCGGATAGAACTGCCGCTGGTGTCTCCAACGGTGCAGTATAACCTGATTCGACATGATGAAGAGGTAAGTGACCGCAGCGATATCTCATGGATAACCATGCCGCCATTCAAGCAGCATGAGAACTGGTCGATGTATGAGATGCCGGATGGAATCCATACCGTGATTATCCCCAAGTCAGATCAGTTTCAGATGACAACCGCGGGCGGCATCTTCTGCCGGGCGGCAATCTACACGGAGAAAATGTATCAGGTGGTCAACATGAAAAACGGTGCAATGGAATTGTCCTCTGGTCAGGAAGTGGCGGAGGCGATGAAGAAACCGGACATCCGGATGGAAAATGAGCGGTTGAAGAATCTTGCACATAACCTGAACATGGAGATTGACCGGACAGAGCGCAAAGAGCAGACAATTCGTAAAAACCAGCCGGATCAGAGCGTGGAAAGCAGCCAGAAGAATCAAAACCAGAAGAATCAAAACCAAAAGAATCTAAAACAGAAGAATCTAAAACAGAAGTCTCAGACAAAGAATCTGATTGAGAATCATGCGAGGCCGGTTAAGCCGCATAGCAGGACATAGACAGGGGTGACTGATTTTGAATATGCTGAACAAGAAGAAGCCGAACTATGGTTTCTTTTTCTTTTTATTCTTTCTTGCCGTGTATGTTGGGTACTGTCTTGGAAAGCTTTATGGTCAGAAGATCAGTCTGGATAATCTGACGGATCTTCTGCAGGAGGTACTGACACATCCATTACCGTTTGAGATAACTCCAATTACGTCGCGGACCATTCTGGTAGCGATCCTGGTTTGGCTGATTGCTTTTGCTTATGATATGAGCAACCGACGTAATTATATGCCCGGACGCGAGTCCGGCTCCGGCCGGATTGCTATGCCGCAGGAGATTAACAAAAAGCTGATGGACAGCGATGGAGTGAAAAATAAGATTTTCTCCGAGCATATCCGCATCAGCATGAATACACGCATGACAGGGCTGAATAACAATGTGCTGATCATAGGCGGTTCTGGCGCGGGGAAATCTTTCTTTGTAGTAAAGCCAAACGGCTATAACTGTGGCTATACCTCATACGTGTTCTGTGATCCAAAGGGGTACGCTTATTCAAGATAAAAAAATTTAATCTTGTTTGGGCATTACATTTTCAGAAAGGAGGGGATGTGTATGCCAAAAACAGCAGCCGCGGAAGATTTCACTGCTCTGTATGAACGCCTCTCCCACGACGATGAATTACAAGGGGAATCGAACAGCATTACGAACCAGAAGAAATATCTGGAAGACTACGCCCGGCGGAACGGATTCCGGAAAATCCGGCATTTTACAGATGACGGTTACAGTGGAACCAACTTCAACCGCCCAGGCTTCAATGCCCTGCTTTCGGAAATCGAAGCCGGACGGGTAAAGACGGTGATTGTGAAAGACATGAGCCGTTTCGGCAGGAATTATCTGCAAGTTGGTTTCTATACGGAAATACTGTTTCCGGAAAAGGGTGTCCGTTTCATCGCGATCAATAACAGCATAGACAGCGCGAATCCGGCGGACAATGATTTCACGCCTTTTTTAAACATCATGAACGAGTGGTACGCAAAGGACACCAGCAAGAAAATCCGGACGGTCTTTCGGTCAAGGATGCAGGACGGGAAGCGCTGCAGCGGCAGTATTCCCTACGGATATATCCGTAAGCCGGGGGATAAGCAGAAACTCTATGTAGACGAGGAAGCGGCGGCAGTGGTCCGCCGGATATTCAAAAGGGCGGCAGAGGGAATCCCAATGAGCGAGATCGCCAGTGAACTTACGGAAGATAAAGTGCTGATTCCTGCTGCCTACAAGGAGAAATTGACGGAGGGAAATGCGCGCATCCATTATTATCATGATAAATATACCTGGACATGTCAGGCAGTCAACAGCATTCTGGGGCGGCAGGAGTATCTGGGATATACAGTGCTTGGAAAAACTGTCCGGGAGAATTTTAAAAACCATAAGGTGAGGAAAGCCAGACCGGACGAACTTCTGGTTTTTCCCAATACACACGAAGCGATCATAGACCAGGAGACGTGGGATAATGCACAGCGGCTGAGAATCCGGAAACCGCGTCACCTGTCGAATGGACAGATCACCCACCGCTTGTCCGGTATGGTTTTCTGTGCGGACTGCGGCTCACGGATGAGCTACAGCAGCGCGGATACCCATCACCGGCCAAATGGGAAAACGTATGACTGTGAATCTTATTTCCAGTGTAGCCACTACCGGAATATTTATGAACAATGCACTTCACATTACGTGAAAGCTTCCGTTTTGGAAGAGACGATTCTACGCGCTATCCAGAGCGTGTCCGTGTATGTCATGGAGAATGAGGAACGGTTTATCCGTGAAATGAAAGACCAGTGGAAGCAGCAGCAGTCGGAAGCCTCCGTGGAGAACCGGAAAGAGCTTGCGGCAGCACAGAGCCGGGTGACTGAACTGGACATGCTGATCCGGAACTTGTATGAAAGTAACGCCGTCGGCAAGCTGCCGGACCGGCAGTTTCAGAGGCTGATAACACAGTATGACGCGGAACAGGAGCAGATGGAGAACCGGATAGCCGAGCTGCAGGCTTTGGCAGAAGAAACGGAATCTGAGAAGATGCAGGCGGAGCGTTTTGCCGCCCTTGTCCGCAAATATGGGGAATGCCAGGAAGTGACCGACCAGATGCTGTACTCTTTTATTGAAAAAATCGTCGTCCATGCGGCAACGGGCGGGCGCAGCATTTACCGACAGCAAAAGATAGATATTTATTTTAACTTTATCGGGGATTTTCAGCCGCCGGATGCTGCAGAACAGACCGAAGAAGAATTCATTGCAGAGGTTGAAAGCCGACAGGCGGAAAAAAAGGAAGAAAAAAAGAAGCGCTATGTTGCAAATCGCAGAGCGAAGGTCGAGGCTATGCGGACAGCTGCGGCAACGGATCCGGAGGCAGCCGCCCAGTATGAAGAATACCTTCAAAGACGGAGAAAAATAAACCAGGAAAGCAGCAAACGGAAACGCCGGGAAGCCGGTATTATGCCGAGAACGCCGGCACCGACCGATCCGGATGTCATTAAGGCGCGGGCAGCAGAAGCCCGCAAACGCCGAAAAGCAGATCAGGAAGAACGAATGGCGGCGGAACCGGAGTATGCAGAAATGATCCGTGCGCGGAACAAGGAGTACAGTCGGCGCAAATGCGAAAAGATGCGAGCCAAAAGGCAGGCACTGATTGAACAGGCGGCGACCGACCCGGAAGCAGCCAGAGAGCTGGCAGAAATGAGGGCAAAAAACGCAGACGCGCAGAAACGCTACAGGGAGCGGAAACGCGCCAAAGTAGAATCCGGATCAGCACAGGATTTAGAGCCTGCGGAAATGGAAATTGAAACAAGACTGGTTTTATCATCTGCGGAGAATCCGGCAGGGGAGGTGAACACGCAGGCTACTTGTAAAAATTCAGGGGAAGGAGGCTGACGCTTATGAGATACCGTATTGAATTTACAGACAGAAGACCATGTAAATATGTGCAGAGCCGCGAAGAATTGTTGTTATGGTTAAAAAATCCGCGTAATGAAGCGGTCAGTGACATCCGTAAGGTCTATACGAATGGCGCGACGGATTCTGTATATGAAAAATATAAGTCGCTCATAAATAATCCGAACCCACGTATCCGGGAACGTAAAAAATGTCGTGTAAGATAAAAAATTTTGAGAACCGCCTTGTTTTATGCAGGGCGGTTTTTCCATGGAAAAAAACAAACCAAAGGAGGAATCGTCTATGCCGGACAACCGGAAATATTATTATCTCAAGCTGAAAGAGAATTATTTTGAAGATGATGCTATTGTGCTTCTAGAGAGTATGCCGGATGGCATCTTATACTCAAACATCCTTTTGAAACTGTATCTGAAATCGCTGAAAAACGGCGGAAAACTGGAGTTTGCGGAGAACATTCCCTACACATCCCAGATGATCGCCACGATTACCCGGCACCAGGTCGGCACGGTCGAAAAGGCCCTGCAGGTATTTCTGCAGCTTGGCCTGGTGGAGCCTATGGAGAACGGCGCGCTGTATATGAGCAACATCGAGCTTATGATCGGGCAGTCCTCCACGGAGGCGGAGCGGAAGCGCCGTGCAAGGCTGGCCCTGAACCAGAAAAAATGTCTGCCGGACGCCTCTGCGGACAAATGTCCACCATACACACCGGACAAATGTCCGGACATTTGTCCACCAGAGAGAGAGTTAGATATAGATATAGAGAAAGAGATAAAAGTAAAAAAAAGAGAGAGTGAGAGAGAAAAAAGGACACCCGCCCCCGCTGCCTGCGGCAAATATGGCAATGTTTGTCTCACTGAGGACGAACTGGCTGAACTGAAAGCTGAGCTGCCGGATCAGTGGGAATATTACGTTGACCGCTTATCCTGCCACATTGCTTCCACCGGAAAAAGCTATAAAAGCCATGCGGCAACGATTTACAAGTGGGCGCAGGAGGATGCAGCGAAAAACAGGCCGGGTAAAAAGAAGCCGGATTACTCATACAGTGACGGAGACAGTTTATGAATCGTGACTGACTTGCGATTTGAGACGAAAATCCCCGGATTTTCATGAGGATTTTGAAAGGGAAACTGGTGAAGCGGAGATTTATATGACCAGAGATGGAGCAATCGAAAAAAATCCATGAATTTATGAGAAAAAAGTTGATGATGTATACAGATTGATTCGTGGATAACCATACAGACAGAGCCGCCGGATGAAAGGGAGAATACCTGAAAACCAGGCGGGAGCATTACAGAGACAGGGAGGACAACAGCGAATGAACAATGAATTATGCGATCTGATCAAAAAAACATCAGAAATTCATGAGGATTCTGAGGACTACACAGGCGAGGACGGACTTTTATACTGCGGGAAGTGTCATACTCCAAAAGAATCATATTTTATTGGGGGAAACAATTTATGGGGGCGTGACCGTCACCCCAGGGAATGTGACTGCCAGAGGGCGGCGCGTGAAGAACAGGAAGCTGCCGAGGAAGCTGGAAACCGGCGCCGGCGGGTGGAACGGCTGAAAGAGGATGGTTTTACGGATGAAGCTATGGTGGAATGGACATTTGCCAACGACAGCGGGAAATGCCGGCAGATGCATCGCGCGCGCGCATACGTAGAGCACTGGGAAGAAATGCAGCAGGAAAATATCGGCTTGCTCCTGTGGGGAAAGGTAGGAACCGGGAAAAGTTTCTTCGCCGGCTGCATCGCAAATGCGCTCATGGAACGGGAAATCCCGGTACGCATGACGAATTTTGCGCTGATACTGAACGACCTTTCTTCCGGGACAAAAGACAGGAATGAATATATCCACCGGCTTTGCAGCTACCCGCTGCTGATTCTGGATGATTTCGGTATGGAGCGCGGTACGGAGTATGGACTGGAACAGGTTTACAACGTGATCGATGGGCGATACCGTAGCGGAAAGCCCCTGATCGCCACTACAAATCTTACGCTTGAGGAATTGAAGCATCCGGAGGATACCCCGCACGAACGGATTTATGACCGGCTGCTTACCATGTGCGCCCCGGTTTCTTTTACCGGCGAGAATTTCAGGAAAGCAACGGCGCAGGAAAAAATGGAACTGCTGAAAACATTGTTGGACGAAGAAAAGAGCAGTTAGCAAGAAAAGAGGTGAGATATGAACAGCAAAGAAAGGGCGCCGCCGGATTTAGAACGACAACCGGAAATTAACAGCGGAAGGATGTGATGATTGATGTCACTGACAAGAGAAGAACAGGAGACGGTTATCCTGTTCGATAATGATTCGGATGAAGCGAGGATTTACACTGCGAGTCCGCAGATGATAAAGAAACTCGAAACGCTCAGAAAGAATTTTCCGGATTGCTACAGAATAATCGAGCAGACGGATTGCTCTAAGACATTTGTGTGCCCCAAAAACCTGATTACTTTACGGAAACCAAGAATGGAGACAGCAGAGGACAGAGCAAGAAAAAGCCGGAGAATGAGAGAATTCAATTTAAACAAAAAGACGGATTCGGTAAGCCGGGTTTGTATAGAAGAGAAACTGAATGACAGATAGCGAGAGGAACAGCCACGGATTTTTCTTGGGCTGTTTTTTTACGCTAAAAAAATAAAAAGGAGCGAATGTACTATGAAAGAATATTCAGAAACAACTCCCGCGCTGGAGCGGGCGCAGAGAAATCTGGAACAGGCGAAAGCCAGATATGATGAAGAACGGAAAAAAGCGAATGCGAAACGCCGGAAAGAAGAAAATCACCATAAGTATCTGATGGGCGGTATTATCGTGAAATATTTCCCTGAGTGCTACCAGTATAACGAGCAGGAACTGAACGTGATTCTGTCGGCAGCTTTGAACAGTGTGGAGTGTCGCAGGGCCTTGCAGCGGGTGAACAATCAGGAAATCCGGCAGACCTGATGAGCGGAAGTGGTCTTGACTGTTTTGGCAGAAGAACCGAAGCTGTTTCGCGGTATTAAACAGCCGGGGATGTCATAATGCTGCACGCGGATTTGAAGGAAGAGGTAGGCCGCGCAGCGGCCGTAGGGGAAACTGCGTTTTCCCTGTTGGACGCAGCGTTTTACGCGCGGCCAAACCCCGTAGGGCGCACAGGACCATGCGGAGCGTGGTCTATCTGTGCGCACCCCGCAAGCGGGGTGGAAACCGTGAAGCCGGCGATACCTTTTCGGTGACCCGTGAAAAATTGGTGGACGCGGGGGAATGTTACGGAGATGTTAATTATGGGGAAAGGCGAAAAAACTACAAAATATGCCAGCACAAGATTTGGCATTGTGCAGCGGAGCAAGGGACAATCCGCGATTGACCAGGCGTCGTACATCAGCCGGACGGAGATTAAAAGTGAATACGATGGAAAAACTTACCGCCCGAAATATCATGAAGACCTGGTACACAGTGAGATATGTCTTGCATATGGTGCGCCGAAAGAATGGGAAGACAGGGCTGCGCTCTGGAATTCTGTTGAGATGAATGAGAAACAGAAAAATGCACAGCTTGCACGGACGATGAAAGCAGCACTGCCGAATTGGTGGAGCTATGAACTGGCAGAAAGCATTGTCAGGGAATATGTTCATAAGAATTTCGTTTCCAAGGGGATGTGCGCGGACTGGGCGATTCACGATTCCGTGAACTCGCAGGGACAAAGAAATCTACATTTCCATCTGATGTTGACACTCCGCCCCATTGACCGGAATGGGAAATGGGGTGCGAAGCAGCGGAAGGAATACATTCTGGATAAGAAAGGAAACCGGATCAGAAATAAATCCGGCAGGGGCTATAAAAGCCGGGCGGTGAATGTCAACGACTGGAATAACAGGGACAATGCGAAAAAATGGCGGAAAAATCTTGTGGATACGATCAACAACATTAATGAACAGCTCGGGATAGATGAACAGTGGGAACACCGTTCATTCAAAGAACTTGGCATGGAACAGCAGCCGACCGTTCACCTGGGGCCGATCGCCAGCGCATTAGAACGTCAGGGCATTCAGACAGAGAAGGGCGATGTTAACCGAGCGATTATCGAGAGCAACCGCCGGCTGGCGGAAGCGGGCCGGGCATATGCGGATGCGGTTCAGCTTTCACAGCAGGCACAGGAAGAACAACCTCTGCCAGAAACATCAAAACCGGCTGAACATATGCAGGAGAATGTGAATGAAGTGGTGGAGATGATTGACCAGATTTTACGGACAAACGGGAAGCTGCATACCCCGCTTGTAGGGTGCAGCTATTTTCGAAAAGCAACCGACCGGGAAGTGCTTATGGACGCCGGCAGCGTAAAAAGATTTGCAGAAAGGCACCAGATAGACAGTTTTGACGCACTCGACGCATTTACAACTCATGAAGATCAGGAACTGGAGAAAGAAGAAAAACAGTTAAGCCAGAAAAAAGAGAAACGAAACCGGCTGCAAAAACTGTTAGAAATCTACGACATTTATTCTCCATATTGGGAAATCCGGCGCGAGGCTGAACGCAGGAGCGGTTTGAAGGGAACTTTATATGCGCGTTCGCACAGTGACGATCTGGAACAGGAGGCAGCTATACGGCAGCGGATTGAAAAGCTTTTAGAACCTGGAGAAAGAATTACGCCGGGGCAGTGGAAGGCAGATGTCCGAGAATTAGAAAGAGAATGCGAGAAGCTTTTTGCTTCATGCGGAGAACGGCAGCATAACCTTGCGTTTGCGGATGTGCTGCGCCACAATCACGAGATTCATATGCTTGAAACAAGAGTAGATGCTGGGAATGAAAAGATCGCTTATTCCGCATATGGGCCGGATGGGATTGATTGGGATGCATTGGAAGAAAAGGCTCGGATAAAGATAGCAGAAAGAGAAGCACAGAAAGAGAAATCAGAGAAAAGACTGCAATCAAACCGCGAGCCGGATGCACGGCAGATAAAAAGAGGAAGGTCAAGATGAAGCAAAAAACAGTAGGGGATATAACTTCAAATATAACAAAAATGAAAGGCAACAGTCGACAGGAGTGTGAAAAATATGAGTGAAGAGCAAGAACTCTTAAACCAGAAGTCAGAGACGGAATCGACAGCGGCGGAGTGTCCGCCGGATCGGAGCTTTAAACTGCGGATTGGAGGGACTACATATATTGTGGGAATGCACTACAGCAAAACCAGCCATGAAACTCTGGAAGACAAGGTAAAACGGCTGATTGAGCGAGAGCTTTGTGGTGAGGAGAAATCGCAGAAATAAAAGAATCCAATGAGAATACATGATAAAGGGGCAGCAAATAAAGCTGTTAAGAATTTTTAAGATGACAATTAAGGAATCTGGTTTATAATAAAATTTAACCTTATAGCGAGCAAAAATACCACCTTTTCGATTGCTCGTTTTGGCTGACAGCGGAAAGCACCGCATTTCAGAAAGGTTTCGTGTTTATGCGGCGCTTTGGAGGCAGTATGAAAAGAATTGAAATAATCGTTAATATATTGATGGCATGGATAATTTTGACACTGTCGGATGCGGCCGCTTCAGAGATCGCGTATGGCATTGTGTATATAAAATGGAATTCTCTAACGCTGAATATCTGTCTATACAGTCTTTTGGCAGTTGTATTCGTAATAGGGTCAGTTAGTCTTTACGCAAAGTATATTTTGAAATCGACGGCTGATCAGTTTTATATGAGTGCAAAATTGAAATGTGCTTCAAACGGGACTGATAGGTGGTACGTGATTTCGGTTCTTCTGCCGATTATTTTACCAGTACTTAGCATGATTTTTACACAGGGCAGTTTTCAAAATGAAAATCTTTCCGGCCCTGAAATAATATACGCCATATGTTGGTCTGTATTTAGCGGATTGAGGCGGGGGATTATCGATGGAATCCTGCTTCGTGGGATGGTAATGGGTTCTATGAAAAAGATGTGGCCATGGAAAAGAATCATTCTGTTTTCCGGAATCATTTTTACTGTGTTTCATTTTGACTTAGCGGATGCAGGCGACAATATAGGGCCGCTACTGCTGATGTCAGTGACTCTGCTGATTATGGGAATGGCTTTGGCGGCAGTGACATACGCGTCTGGAACAATCTGGACATCGGTAACTATGTATTCTTTCTATCTGATTTTGTTTGGCAGGACAGAAATTTTAAATATAAGTACAGAACGTGATTATGATGCAATCTGGAACTATACCGTGAAAAGCGAAAACTGGCTTACTGTTGGTTTCTCCGGAGCAGATGGAGGCAAGGTAAGTGGTCTTGTATTGCTGGCTTTTCTGATCGTACTCATTATGGCAGTATTTCAGGTCAAAGACTCCGAAGCAAGCATACGGGGTCTTTGACCCTCGCGGCATCTGGTCGGTGCCTGCGTCCTCGATTTTCTGCGAAAATCGGGACATGAAACGTGTGCCACTGGCACACAGCACCGCCAAATATCCGTGCAAGCTATGCCATAAGGGGTACCGGCTTGCCGGTGGATTCCTTATAGCTCCGGCTACTTGGCTCGTTGCTTCGCGGGAATAAAAAATCAAGAATGTCAGTAGCTGCCGGAAACAGTATGAGTGTAAATGTGTAACTCTTTTTCTCACGTTGATCAGTGCCGCATGAACATCTTATAAGCAGAAAGGACAGGAAACCGCAATGATAAAACAGACAATCTTGATAGTAGAAGATGATGCGGCGATCCGGGAAGGCGTTCGTATTCTTCTGGAAGGGGAAGGCTATATTGTAGAGGAAGCAGAGAATGGACAGATTGGGCTGGATCGTCTGAATAACAGGACAGATATTGTTATTCTTGATGTGATGATGCCGGGAATGTCTGGAATTAAGACCTGTGAAGAAATTCGCAAGGTGTCCAGTGTGCCGGTGCTATTTCTGACAGCAAAGGATCAGGAATCGGATAAGCTGGTCGGACTGATGGCAGGCGGGGATGATTACCTGGTCAAACCGTTTTCCTATGCGGAATTATTAGGGAGAATAAAGGCGCTTCTGCGCAGGCGAAATGTGTATGACCGGCAAATGGAGACAACACCGGATAAAGAGCAATGGCTGGAGCATTCCGGAATACGGATCAATACCAGAAGAAATCAGGCGTTTTGCCGGGGCGAGGAAATTACACTTACGGATATGGAATACCGCTTGCTTTTGTTGTTTCTGGAATACCCGCAGAAAGTATTCTCGGTAGAAAATCTGTACGAAAGTGTATGGGGAGAATCCTTCGTGTATACATCCGGCAATACCGTTATGGTTCATATCCGGCGGCTGCGAAAGAAGATTGAAGTTGACCCACAGAAGCCGAAACTGATCCTGACGGTGTGGGGAAAGGGGTATCAGTTTGGAGAGTAAGAATAGCCTGACAGGAAAGATGATCTGCCGTCTGCTTCATGGACTTGCGGTCGGAATTTTTCTGATAGTTTTGCTTTATTTTGGCTGCAAATATCTGATGAAACAATATTTCTGGCAATCCGGATTTTTATATAATGCGGAAGTAGAACGGGCAGAAGAACTACAGGATTATGTGACAAAGAACAAGTTGGCAGCAACCGATTCAGATGAGCTTCGGGCTTGGGCGGAAGAAAGGAACATCAAGGAATTTACAGTTTCCCGGGAAGATGTGCTTCTGTTCGACATCACTTATGATGGAGAACTCTATCCGGGAGCAAAGGAAGTCAGCGCGCTTTCCTGGCGCTACTACTTTGCGGTTACGTTTTTTGATGGAGATGCAAACGTCTATCTTTATGAAGGAGCGGTTTCCGCTTACTATAATATTCTGCTTGGAATTTCAGTCATAGTGGGATTTGCAGCCTGCCTTGGTGTTTTTATTTCCGGAATGCAGGAGGATGTGCGTTATATCCGGCAATTGGAAAGGGAAGTAAATAGAATCCGCGAAGGAGACCTGACACAGACGGTGACTCTGAGTGGAAGCCGCCCTGAAGTTGAAACGGCACGCGCACCAGATGGTGCACCTGCCAGATCGCGCACCGCCAATAAAAGAAACGCTTCGCGTTTGGGCGGTGCTGCTGACGAATTGGTATCTCTCGCCGCTGGATTGGATGAAATGCGCCGCTCTCTGGATGAAAGAGAACGGACGGAAAGAGAACTGCGTGAGGCACAGAAAAAACTGGTTCTGGGAATGTCTCATGATATCCGGACCCCGTTGACCGGGCTTATGACATATATGGAAATATTGAAAAGGCAGGAAAGTGAGGGGCATGTAAGTCGGGATTACATCGATAAAGCCTATGATAAAATATTACAGATTAAAGGATTGTCTGATCAGATGTTTGAATATTTCCTGATTGATTCCCAGAAAGAGGCGAAGCTGGAGGAGCCAGAGGAAGCGATCAGTGCGTTTGGAGATTATCTTTCTGAGCTATGTGGGCTGCTGATATCTAAGGGTTTTACAGTTAATACTGATTCCCTTGACTGGCGACCGGCTCTTGTGTGTGTCAGCACGGACTATGTCGGAAGAATCATGAACAACATTATATCTAATATTGAAAAATACGCAGATAAATCGCAGGAAATTCGACTGGAATTGTTGTATGAACATAAAAATGGTATTGCAGTTGCAGAAAGTGCGCCGGGACTGTCGGAAGAGAAATCGGAAGCTGACTATATAGAGCTGTCCTTTACAAATGGGATTGCCGTGCCAAATCAATATGTGGAAGGGACCGGAATCGGCGTAAAAAATATTTCCATGATGATGAACCAGATGCACGGGTTTGTGAGAACAGAAATATCAGAGGAACAATATTGCATTGCATTGTTTTTTCCTGTCTTGAAGAAAAAGTAAATGAAAGTTACCGAGGTTGTAGTTAAGAACTTTTAAGATTTGTTAAGACCAGAATTAAGAAGTCTCTGTTATGCTGAAAGTGTAGGAAAACCCGCCACAGGCTTAAAAGGTGGCGAAGAAAATCAGCATAATGGAGACTTTTTTATTATGGGAATATTTATCTTTTCGGTAATCTATGTAATACTGATTATTGCCTGGTTAGTGGCAGCAGCTTATGTATGGTACCTTACATTTGAAGAATTCTGGGCTTTCCTGACTGCAATCACTTTGCTTTATATAGCGGTCTTGCTCATTGCAAAAAAGAAGAAAAAGCTGGAGGAGGAACGCAGAAAGAAAAGGATATGTGCCAGGCCGGTTTATTCTGCTGATGACAAAAATACAGGAAAAATAATATCAGATACAAGTCACAGCAGAGATGAAAAACGAAAACTTAAATTACCGCTTAGAAAAAGAAAAAGCAGGAAGAAGTGCATGAAAACAGGTTTTGCTGTCATTCTTCTGGCCGCGCTTTTAGCGGGCACAGTTCACTATTATCGCCAATCCACATATATTCCGGAAAGTCTCATTGAATTTGCGGAGAAATACCCGGAAGCTGCGGATTTTGTAAATGCATATCCACAAAAGAAGAATATCAATTACACGATTGATCTGACTGACGAAGTGGAAGAAGGAAGTATTCCACTTTTTATCCAGTGGGATGAACGATGGGGATATCGAACATATGGAAGTGACTGTATGGGAATTACCGGATGCGGGCCGACCTGCCTTTCCATGATACTTTGTGGACTCACTGGCACAACAGATTGGAACCCGTACAGTGTCGCGCAGTTTTCAGAAGAACATGGATATTATGTGTGGGGCGAGGGAACATCCTGGAATCTGATGACTGAGGGCGCAGAACTGCTTGGCCTGCAGGCAACGGCAGGGACTGTAAGTGCGGAATACATACAGGAGAATCTAAGTGCATCCACACCGATGATTGCGAGTATGTATCCGGGAGATTTTACTTATACCGGACACTTTATTGTTTTGACAGGGATTGACGAGGATGGAAATGTCACAGTCAATGATCCGAACAGCCCGTCCAACAGTAGTAAAACATGGTCCCTTGACACTCTTGTGCCGCAGATACGAAGTCTTTGGATTTATAAGGTATGAGATAATTTGAGCTATTTATAATCACATCAGTTATGGAGGAAAAAGACGATGAAATGTAAAAAAATGGTTATGTTTTTTATGGCGGTTTTATTTGTTTTGTCATTGACCGGATGTGCAGAAAACAAGAGCACATCTCAAAGCTCTACATCCAGTCATGTTGTGAAAACTTATGATGGGAACACGAAAGTACGAACTTCTACAGGTAGTTATTGGACCCCGCCTGAAGGTTCCCAAAAACTGCCGGATGGAACAATCGTTGATTCCGAAGGAAGTGTGATTGGAAATGATGGTACGGTTCATTACAACCCGGACAGCGTTGGATAAGTGTTTTTTCATCTGCTTGAGGAACCTGTTTCCTCTAATATTGAGATTTTATAGTTGAAATTTTCAGCTATAGATGATATATTAGCATCAAGAGAGAAACAACCACCCACAAAGTGGTTGGCCTCCAGAATTGGCATAAGCCTACCTGTACCGGTCAAGTAACAAGGTAGGCTTATTTATTTTCGCTTGTTGGTCCTATCTATATAGGCAAGCAGCGCTATCAGGAATGACCCGCCAAGAAACAGCAGGCTTAAAACTTCATATGTATCCATCAGCACCACCTCCCCTCTATTTCTAGTATGGGAGGCTTACCACCTTGCAACATGGTTGTTCCCTGCCGATACTATATCACAACTCTTTATCTGGTTCAATCAAAAAAATAGGCATTGAAAATTGCGGAAATACCGGCGGAAATGCTGCTATTTTCGCGTAATGGCAAATTAATTACAAGTCTAAAAAAACCGCAAAAACTCTGAAAATTTCACACAATTCAAAAATACCTAAAAATAACGCTTGACAAATCATGACTTAAAGGTGAGCTGCTAAGGGATATTGGCCATTACCTGGAGATGATGGGCTACAAGGTGATTGTCTTAAATCTCGTCGATATGGATGCCTCGGACGGGTACAACCCTTTCGAATACATCCGGTGTGAAGAAGACATCACAAAGCTGATCACGAGTCTGATTGCGAACACAACGCCGAAAGGAGCGAATCCGTCTGACCCATTCTGGGAGAAATCGGAATCAATGCTTCTGCAGGCGCTCTTCCTTTACGTCTGGTATGAGTTCCCGAAACAGGGCAGAACATCGAATTTCCGCGGCGTGCTGGAACTGTTGAACCTGGCGAAGGTATCCGAAGGAGCGGACAATCGTTCGGAGCTGGATAATCTGATGTATCAGCTTCCGGACGACCATCCGGCTCTGATCGCCTATAAAAAGGTGTGTACCGGCGCAGCGGACACGATTCGCTCCATCATCATCTCGGCGAATGCGCGTCTTGCTTATCTTCAGAATCCGAAGATTCTGCACATCCTGGATAAGGATGATATGAATATCCCGGCAATGGGCGAGGGCGTGTATGAAAATCCAGACCGGAAGGTTGCGCTGTTCTGTGTGATTCCGGACAGCGACAAGTCTTACAATTTTATTGTGGGACTTCTTTACACGCAGATTTTCCAGGAGCTGTACTACATCGCTGATCATAAATACGGCGGCGGTCGGTTACCAGTTCCGGTTGCTTTCTGGATGGATGAATTTGCAAACTGTGCATTACCAGATGGCTTCCTGGAGATACTGGCTACCTGCCGGAGCCGGGAAATTTCCTGCAATATTATCATTCAAAACCTTGCGCAGCTGAAGACACTTTTTAAGGACAGCTGGGAAAGCATTTGCGGTAATTGCGACACACTTGTTTACCTTGGTGGGAATGAGCAAAGTACGCATAAATATATTTCTGAGATGCTTGGAAAGACCACAATTGACAAGAAATCGTCCGGAGAAACGCTCGGAAACCACGGCTCCAGCAGCCGGAATTATGATGTTTTGGGGCGTGATATTCTTGATCCGAGCGAGGTACGGAAGGTAGACAATAAAAAATGTCTGATTTTTATCAAAGGATTCGACCCGATCTGTGATGACAAGTATCGTACGGCAGAAAAAGAAGAATTTAAGCTCGCCATGAAGCTTGGTCCATATGAACACAAAAAGAACCAGCTGCTGCAGGACGGGCGGGATCTCTTCTATATTAATGGCCCGAAAGGCGGTGGGAATCCTGTTGAGTCCATGCTGTATCAAGTGGAGAATTATCTTGGCATCTTTGAGGAATCAATGGCTTTCGAGGAGCTGCAGAAACGGTCTGATTATGGAGAGGAGCATCAGATCGTTCCGACAGGGGACGGGTATCTCTATAAGAACAAAGTCCTGCTGCCGGTAATTTCCAGAAACACGGTTCCGGTCAAGACCGGGCTGGGACGACTTACGAAGCATCCAGTGATCGGATGCTTTTATAAAGGCAGAATCC
>JAJQCQ010000083.1 GCA_021202635.1 Lachnospiraceae bacterium
AGTTATCAAGGTTCTTTTTGTTGTTGGCTCATTTCTCAGAAGCAACTTTGATATTATATCATATGTTTTTCTGTTTGTCAACAACTTTTTTTAACTTTTTCAAGTTTTTTATTTTCAAACTTTTCATAAGTTGAAACGGAGAAGGTGGGATTTGAACCCACGCACCGCTATTAACGATCTACTCCCTTTCCAGGGGAGCCCCTTCAGCCACTTGGGTACTTCTCCTTAACGGCTAAATTAAAAATCCTGTATTCAATTATACTGTCTGTTATCAGTTGCTCACGGAGAGGGTGGGATTCGAACCCACGCGCCCTTGCGGACAAACGGTTTTCAAGACCGCCTCGTTATGACCACTTCGATACCTCTCCATCTTATCTGCAAATCTTCTGTAGTAGATCGCATCACCGGATGAAGTGTATCTCAGCCGTACCGCGAACACTGTTCTTTTCGCAGGCGCCCGTTTCAGCGCAAGTGATATAATAACAGCTTTATAAAATCCTGTCAACCATTTTTTTCAATTTTTTTCAATTTTTTTAAAAGCGCAGCGTTTTGCCAGAATCTCAGCCAGTATCAGGTCTTCCGGTGTGGTGATCTTCATATTTTCATAGGAGCCTTCGATCAGCTTTACTGGTACATGCAGGATTGTTTCCACCACCATGGCATCGTCTGTAATTCGGATCGTGTCTTCCTTCAGTTCCGACACCGCCTGCTCCCGACGCATCAATTCCCCATATGCCCGCCAGATCAAAGGATAAGAAAATGATTGCGGAGTCTGTATCATCCACAGCTTTTCCCGCGGAAGTGTCTGTTCCACATATCCTTCCCTGTCTCTCATCTTAATCGTGTCCTTCACCGGCATTCCGACTGCGCAGGCCGGGCATTCCGCCAACCCTTCGAAAATACGGTCGAGCATGCCCTGATCCACGAACGGCCGCGCGCCGTCGTGAATCAGAACCCAGTCACAACTTCCCGCAGCCTTCAGTCCTGCATATACCGAATGATAGCGTTCTCTTCCTCCATGGACAATCTTCCCTATTTTCGAAAACCCATAGCCCTCCGCAAACTCCCTGCGGCACCGTTCCTCTTCCCCTTCCCCGCAGACCAGCACAATCTCATCGATACGCGGGCAATTCTGAAACGCACGAAGAGAATACCACAGTACCGGATAATCGCCCAGTAAAAGGTATTGTTTTTTTTGTCTGTTTTTCATCCGGCTGCCACTGCCGCCGGCGAGAACGATCGCCACACTTTTCATTTTTTTGCTCAACCTCCAGATGATACAAAATGCCTGTCTCTATGACAGATAGCGGATGCCGACAGCCTGCACGGGAAATTACGGTACAGGCTGCTAGCGAACAGGAACCTGCCGGTACTGCCGCACCAGCCTCTTTTTTACATAAAAATAGCAAAGCAGATGTACCATTTCCGTGACAATCCAGGATACCGGGTAAGACAGATACAGCACAAACAGGGTATGGTTAGCTGCAAAAATCGTATAAATCCATATGACGCGCAGCAGGCAGGAGCCAACCAGAGAAACAACCATCGGCAGCACAGACTCTCCCATTCCTCTGAGTTCTCCGGAGATCACTTCCATAATTCCGCAGAGGCAATAGCTGAGCGCGATAACGGAAAGACGAGTCAGACCATACTGTATCGCCTCCGGATTTCCCGGAAGGTAGATTCCCAGCAGCAGATCTCCCATTCGGTACGCAATCTGGCCAAGTACCAGTCCGGTAACCGTCACCATCAGAAAACAATTGAGAAACACCTTGCCGATCCGATCGAATTTGCGCGCACCGACATTCTGACTTGTGAACGTCTGTGCGGCCTGATAGAAGGAATTCATCGCCATATAAATAAAGCCCTCTATATTCCCCGCCGCAGAATTCCCGGCCACTGCGATCTCACCAAAGCTGTTTACCGAAGACTGTATCAGAACATTGGAAAGAGAAAATACCGTCGACTGCAGTCCTGCCGGCAGCCCGACCCGCAGAATGCGCAGCAATTTAGGCTTCGAAATGCGTATTTTTCTCAGTTCCAGATTCATCTCCGGCTCCAGGTGCATCAGACTCCTGACTACCAGCACCGCAGAAATTGTCTGCGAAATCACAGTCGCGATCGCGACTCCGGCCACATCCAGGTAGAAGACGGCAACCAGAATCACATTCAGCACGATATTGACCAGTCCGGCCACAGTCAGATACAACAGCGGGCGTTTGGTGTCTCCAAGAGAACGCAGAATCGCACTTCCAAAATTGTACACAGCCATCGAGGGAACACCCAGAAAGTAAATCCGCAGATACAGCTGCGACAGACCAATGATCCCCTCTGGGGTCGCCATCATTTTCAGTAAAATGGGGCTTAAAGCAATTCCCGCGATGCCAGTTACGATACCGCCGCCCAGACTGATGGCCATCGAGGTATGGATCGTCTCCTTAACCTGATCCTGTTCCCCCGCGCCAAAAAAGAACGCTGCTGCCACGCCGGAACCCACGGACAGCCCCACAAGCAGGTTCACAATCAGATTGATCAGCGCACCGTTTGAGCCGACTGCCGCCAGAGAATTGCTGCCCGCAAATCGGCCGACTACAATAATGTCAGCTGCATTAAACAGCAGCTGTAAAATACCGGCCAGCATAACCGGAAACGTAAAAATCAGCAGTTTCCCCGCCAGGGGACCCTGCGTCATGTCCATCGTCTGTTGATGTGCCCTATTCTTTTTTAAAGCTTCCACACAACTCATCCTCCACTTTTTCTTTCCTTACACGCACCCGGCCTTTTCGCACGGATACCGCTCTCCCAGTTTTAGATTCGGCACCGCGTTCAGATCCAGACCGTGCCGAATGCCCTTTCTATATTCATAATAGGCCGCTGCCCCGATCATTGCCGCATTGTCCGTGCAGAAAATCGGCGAAGGCCGATAAAAATGAATTCCTCTTTCCCCGCAGGCCTTTTCCGCCGCGGCGCGTAGCGCACTATTGGAGGCCACTCCCCCTGCCAGAGCAAACCGATCGAGACCGGATTCCCGCACAGCGAGCATCGCATGTTCGATCAGCACATCGACCACTGCCTTCTGAAACGAGGCAGCGACATCCGCCTCCACGATCGGCTCTTCTTTCATTTTACAGCCATTCAGATAATTCAGCACAGCGGATTTCAGACCACTAAAGCTGAAATCATAAGGAGCATCGGCAATTCTGGCCTTCGGAAAAGCAATTGCGCCGGGGTTGCCCTCCTTCGCAAGCCGATCGATCTTCGGACCGCCGGGATACCCCAGTCCAATCGCGCGCGCTACCTTATCAAATGCTTCTCCCGCCGCATCATCCCGCGTACGGCCAAGGATCTCATACTCCCCGTAATCCTTTACCCGGACCAGGTGCGTATGTCCTCCCGAAACGACGAGACAGATAAACGGAGGCTCCAGGTCCTCATTCTCAATATAATTGGCAGAAATATGCCCTTCAATATGATGAACCCCTATCAGAGGCAGGTGCTTCGCATAGCTGATGGCCTTTGCTTCGGCCACTCCCACCAGAAGTGCGCCGACAAGACCCGGACCATAGGTCACAGCTATCGCATCCATATCATCCAGCGTCATCTTCGCCTCAGACAATGCCTCTTCAATCACCTGATTGATCTTTTCGATGTGCTTACGCGAAGCAATCTCCGGCACCACACCGCCATAAAGCTTATGTAAATCAATCTGCGATGAAATTATATTCGAACATACCTCCCGCCCATTTCTTACAACCGCAGCCGCTGTCTCATCACAGGAGCTTTCAATTGCCAGAATTGTAGTATTCTTCAGTTCCGTGCAGTCCATCTTTGTATTCATTCTCCTAATCTCCAAATGCAGCCACCGCCCGGCCAAAACTGCTGTGACAGGCGCCGGAAGCTCTCTGACCCTTTTCCATCACTCATCCGGAAAATCCAGTTCCACGCTCTTTCCATCCTTTCCCGGATACGCGTTCTGGAATATTTTGCGAACCTGTTCCATATAATCCTCCGGCCGCACAAGGGATGGACTGTAATGCGTCAGCCACATTTCCCCCGGCTGCGCACGATGTGCCAGACGGGCGGCTTCCATAAAGGTCATATGCTTATGTTCCACTGCTTTCGCGTCCTTCTCAGTCTCTCCGTACATTCCCTCACAGATAAACAAATCTGCCCCGGCCGCATGCTGCGCAATGGATTCCGTCGGACGGGTATCCGTCGAATACGTCACCTTAATCCCCCGGCGTGGTGGTCCCAGGACATCCTCCGGATGAAATACCTGTCCCTCCTCTTCGATTACTTCCCCTTTTTGCAGACGGCTCCAGAATTTCATCGGGATCCCGGCCGCCTTCGCACGTTCCACATCAAAACGGCCGGCGCGGGGAATTTCCAGGCAATAGCCGTAGCAGAGGACATTGTGATTCACCCGGAACGCTGTGATGCGGTAGCCTTTTTCTTCAAAAACCTGCTCCGCCCCCTGTATTTCCTTATATATAATCGGAAATGGCAGCTCTGGCGCGACCACGCGCAGCGCGTTTACGACTCGTTCCAGACCCTTCGGTCCAATCATCGTCAATGGTTCCGTGCGCTCCGCGTTCCCCATCGTCAGCAATAGTCCCGGCAATCCGCTGATATGATCCCCGTGATAATGTGTAAAGCAGATCGTATCAATCGGTTTAAAGCTCCAGCCCTTTTCCCGAACCGCAATCTGCGTTCCCTCTCCACAGTCAATCAGAAGATTGCTTCCATTGTAGCGCGTCATCAAAGACGTCAGCCACCGATAGGGAAGGGGCATCATCCCGCCGCTTCCCAGCAGACATACATCCAGCATCCTTATCCTCCTGTCATGCCTTTCCTGTTCCTTACAGATACTCCTCGATCTCCACCGGCAGGACAAACCTCTGAATCATTCTGTCATAGCATTTTTCGCAGAGACAAAAAACATGGCGTTCTCCATCCTTCCCGGAAAAATATCCCCATTCCTGCCTTCCTTCAAAGAAACCCTCCTGATAGAGCCCATTCTCCATTCGGATGGTCTTTCCACACCCGTTACAGCGCAATTTCTTCTGTCCGTTCATCAGGCATCCTCCTTCTGTCGTTACAGATCACGCCCTGACCAGATTTCTGTTATTTTTACCCTTACAGGTGTAACCTGTAACCTTTTGCAGTCTTTTCATTACCAGGGACAGTATAATGAATCCCTCGTCTGCCGACCAGCGGAAATTGCTGAGAAATCTGGCTGTTTTTCACAGCAAAGGATCAGATGCCTGCAATTACGGAATCGTCCGGAGCGGACGAACCATCCGCCTCGGGCGTCCACATAATCACGGCATCTTCCTCCGGCTTTCGATAAAAATTTTTACGGATGCCTGCGGAAACAAAGCCCAATTTTTCGTAGAGATGAATCGCCGCGGCATTGCTTCTGCGGACTTCCAGGGTAAAACGCCGGATGCCGCGCTTCCTGCCCTGTTCCATCAGATGCGAAAGCATCGTGCCACCGATCCCCTGTCCCCGAAGCTCGCCGCGCACAGCGACGTTCAAAATCTCCGCCTCCTCAAAGCTCCGCAAAAGGCCGCAGTATCCGGCAATCTGCCCCGATGCAGGCTCTCTCGCCACCAGATAAACCGAACACCCCTGCTCCAGGGCAGAGCGAAATCCATTCTCACTCCACGGCTCCGAAAAACACTGCCGTTCCATCGCCGCCACCTCCGGAATATCCTTCAGCCGCATCTCACTGATCTGAACCTCGCTCATAACCCCTTCCCAAGGCGCTCCTCTCTCTCTCGCTCCGCCTGTGAAAGCCGCAGGTACTCCGGAGTATGCTCTGCCGCCGTCTGCATTTTTCCGTCCTTATAATACTGCATGGCAAGCACCACCACAGAGGAAGCCCGCTGCCGGTTCAGATGTGCGGGAGCAAAATGATACGACACCCGGATCCGCTCCTGAATCTGTTCCCGGTATACCGGCACACCATCTCCCAGGAAAACCACATCCTCACCGGACTGATTCAGCCTGTCCACAATCTCTGAGACCGCTACCGGCTCCTGTTCCTGTTTTGTGAGAAACCTCCCGCCTTCAAATGTATAAATTCCCGTATAAACCTGGCTTCTGCGGGCATCCATCATCGGACAGATGTTTTTTTCACATCCATACAGGTTCCACGCCAGAGCATCTACCGTCGGCACGGAAATCAGCGGCTTATTCAAAGCCAGCCCCAGTCCTTTCGCCGTCGCAGAGCCAATGCGCAGTCCGGTAAAAGAGCCCGGTCCTCCTGCCACAGCAATCGCATCGATCGACTGCAGATCCAGCTCGATCATCTTAGCCACCTCATCCAGCATCGGAAGCAGGGTCTGTGAATGTGTCTTCTTATAATTAACGGTATACTCCGCCAGCAAAACATCGTCCTCAGCCACCGCCACGGACGCCACCAGGCCAGAGCACTCCAGTGCCAAAATTTTCATATTCGCTCTCTTTTCCTCTGTTATCGCTTTTCCTGCCGTTCTTTCCTGTATTCGCCTCCGCCGGTTTTCTTCTGCCGACGTGCCCATCACTGCTCTGACGGCAACGGCTCCTGAACTGTAATTCTTCGATAATCAAACCCCTGCTCCAGGTCCTTCTCGATGGAAATGTAAACCGTCTGCGGCGGCAGAAGCTCGCCGATCCGATTCGCCCACTCGATCAGGCAGACGCCCTCTCCATAAAAACAGTCCTCATAACCGATCTCTTCCATTTCTTCGATGTCGCCGATCCGATATACATCAAAATGGTAGAGCGGCAGGCGTCCTTCCTCGTAAATCTGCACGATGGTAAACGTCGGACTGCTGACCGGCTCCGTGATCCCCAGTCCCGCCGCCAGCCCCTTTGTCAGAATCGTCTTTCCCACCCCCAGATCGCCGTCCAGCGCAAAAATCTGGCCCGGGTGAGCCCTTTCCCCGAGACGGCGGCCGACGAGAAAGGTCTCCTGCTCCGAATTTGTCTCTATTGTCATCGAACCTCTCCTGTTCCGGACGAGCCGGACGTGCTAATCTTATACCTGCAAAAACGCGAATGGCTCCTCATCCGCCAGAAAATGCAGCAGCATATAGGCATCCATGATCGCCACACGCTCTTCCCGCAGAATCCGCCGCACTTCCTCCCGATCCGCAAGAACCACCTCAATCTCCTCGGAAACCTCCTGCATATCCGCACAGATCTCCCCATCGGCATACCCGTATACTGTTGCACAGCATTCATCGGTCATGCCAATTGTTGTATAATAAGGCTTTTCGTAAATAATATCAACCGGAATCGGCCGCAGCGTCAGTCCGGTCTCCTCTCTCAGCTCGCGCACCGCGGCCGCATGATAGTCCTCTCCTGCCTCAATCAGACCGGCCGGGAATTCATAAATGTAATTGTCTATGGTATACCGGTACTGGCGGATCAAAACTACACGGTCACGCTTTTCGCCATACAGACTGTATATAATCACGCCATCAGGAGACTGCTTTTTCGTGGAAAGCTCCAGGTCTTCCACCTTCTTTGCCCTGGAGGATACATAATACTTCCCGGCATGTCCCTTACTGTTCTCCACATCCAGTTCATAGAGATTGACATACGGATTGCCCGTCGTCCTCTGAATCCTTCGGATTCTGCCCATTTTGTCCATGCACCTGCCTTTCTGTTCTTCAGCTTATTTATAATACCACAGAAAACAGATAAATCAACTGAAAAAGTACTTGATATTTGTCTGACTATGCGCTATCATAAAGACCAGTTTAAGATTGGTTCTTCGGGGCGGGGTGACATGCCAAACATGAATTCCCCACCGGCGGTAAAGTCCGCGACCCGCGAAAGCGGCTGATCCGGTGACGTCTTATGGTGAATTCCGGAACCGACAGTATAGTCTGGATGAGAGAAGAATGCAGCACGGTTTTTATCGTGTGGTTCTGCCGCGGAGATTTCCTTATTGGATATCTCCTTTTTTATGCACACGGGCCGCGTAAGGAATTTTCCAGCTTACGCTGGACGCGGCCCGGCGCAGCGGATAGGGGAGAATGGCGCTCCCCTATCCGATTGCACAGAGCCGGGTATGGAGTTTTCACCCGGCTTGCGCAGGCGAGTTGTAAAAACGGCAAAGCCATCTGCACCAGGAAGAGCCTTTTCCTTAAATGAATGGAGCTGCTCAGAACCGAAGCCAGGCCAGGGAGCTGCTGCCTGCTGTTCTGAACAGCTGCCTATGAATATTTCAATTTAAGAAAAGGAGAGCAAAAAATGGGAACAGGATTATTACAGACAATTTCAGAAAACCTGCAGTTTGTCGCAGTGTGCGCCGTCGTGATCGCGGCGATCATCGGCGCATCGTATGGATTAGAGGCCACCGTGCTGAAGAAAAATATCGCACAGGTAGGCAAGACCCGTTACATCACCATCTGCGGTATGTTAGGCGCAATTGCTATGATACTGCACATTCTGGACTTTCCGCTGATTGCGATTGCACCGAGCTTCTACAAGCTGGACTTCAGTGAGATTCCGGTGATGATCGGGGCATTCTGCTTAGGACCGGTCGGCGGTGTCGTGATCGAGCTGGTAAAAATTCTGCTGAAGCTGATCATCAAAGGCACCTCCACCGCCTTCGTCGGAGACCTGGCGAACTTTGTCGTTGGCTGCTCCTTCGTCGTCCCGGCAGCCGTCATCTATCATCTGAAAAAAACACGCACGATGGCCATCATCGGTCTCACCGTCGGTACTGTGGTTCTCGTCGTATTCGGCACGATGTTCAACGCCATCTATCTGCTTCCGGCCTTTGCCACCCTCTACGGAATGCCGCTTGAGAGCATCATCTCGATGGGCACTGCAGTCAATGGAGCCGTGACAAATGTGACGACCTTTGTCATCTTCTGTGTCGGACCGCTGAACCTGATCAAGGGCATCTGCATTTCTGTGCCAACCATGCTGCTGTACAAACGGATCAGCATCGTTCTGCGCACTGCAAGCTCTGATTCCTACGCGACCGGAAAAAACCGTCAGCCGCAGGGCTGATAAAAGCTTTGCCACGAGCCGGGTGCGCTTCAGCCGCAAAACTCCCTCCCCGGCCCTGCGCATAAAAAGACCGCCCTTCCATGTGTTTTTTCACAGGGAAGAGGCGGTTTTTTACTTACACACATTGATTGGTTTTCCGGCCAGATATGCGTAAACATTGTCAAACACAATCTCTGCACGCCGCAGCATCGCTTCCTCAGAGATAAACGCCTGATGAGGAGTCAGAAGCGTATTTTTCGCATGAAGGAGCGGATAGTCTGCCGGAAGAGGCGGCTCCATGTCAAACACATCCACGCAGGCATAGCCAAGCCGGTCCGCGTTCAGTGCATCCGCCAGGGCAGCGTTGTCCACGATCAGACCGCGTGCGCAGTTGATAAAAATAGTGTCCGGGCGCATGTGCGCGATGCGCTCTTTCGAGAGAAAGCCTCTGGTCTGTGCATTCAGCGGCAGATTCAGTGACACAATATCGCTCAGGGAAAGCACCTCTTCGAGTGATTTGTATTCGATACCGAGCTGCTTCGCCTCTTCGTTCTCACTTCGGTTATATGCAATCACCTTCGCCCCAAAGGCAAGAAACAGCTTCGCAGTCCTGAGGCCAATCTTGCCAAGACCGATGATGCCAACCGTCTTTCCACAGATTTCGCGGCCACCAATCCCGGCGCTCGTTCCGCCCTCCCGCACAATGGTATCTGCCTTTACCACATTTCGCAGTGCGTCGACTGCCATACCGATAATCAGCTCGGCAACCGTCTGATTGGAATACCCTGCCGCGTTGCAGATCATCACGCCGCGCGCACGGCAGGCATCCACAGCCACATGATCAATTCCGGTAAAAGCGACAGAAAGCATCTTCAGAGAATCTACGCCCTCCACAGCCCTGGCCGGATACGGATTATTCGCAATCATAACAATCTCACAGCCGGCGCTTCGCGCAGCCAGCTCTTCCGGGTCCGTCGTTTTCGTATCATAATAGACAAACGTATGTCCCAGATCTTCCAGCTTTTTCGCATGAGTCTCAATCACAGTCATCGGCACACCGATTGGTTCTAACAGCGCAATTTTCATCTTTTCCTCCTCAAAAATCGGCATGCGCAAGCATGCCCGTTTATGTACAGTCTTCCGGAATCCGTTCCGGCTGCTTCTGTCTTTGTTCATCCATATTATACTATTCACGGCCGAAAATGTCATCGTTTTTTTGACACTACAGCATCCGGCCAATTATAGCGCAGAGTAATGGAACCGAATGCAAAAAATTTAAGAGCAAAATCACATCCGCGTTTTATCGCAATAAATCAAATCAGCTTTGAAGCATTGAGAATTAATGCAATCGCACTGTATAAAATTGTTTATGTTTCTCTTATTCAGAATTAAACTATAGGCAATTCAACAAAGGAGGAAATACTACCATGGCAGCCATGTCAGAAAAAAGAAAAAAGCAGTACCGTCAGTTAGGTCTGACCATTGCATATTATCGGAAAATGAATGGGATGACGCAGATGCAGCTTGCAGAAGCGATTAATGTAAGCCGCACCCATCTGAGCAATATCGAAGCTCCTAATATGCCGACTTCGGTTTCTCTTGAGCTTCTGTTCGACATCTCTGATGTGCTGGAAATCCCAATTGCAAAGCTGTTTGAATTCAGAGAGTGATTTTTTGACCAGATTTCATCGAGCAGGAGGCGGCCTTCTGCCTCCTGTTCGTCTGCGCCGGCCGCATCTGTCATTAGCCGGAAATATTTCCTGCGCGGCCGTGCACATAAAAGAAAAGGGCAGGCCTGCGCACAGATAAAAAGCAGACCTGTCTTTTTTCTCTCTATACGATTCACAACAACTCGTTCGGCCCTTTTTTGCCCTTCGCGAAATACCATGCATTCTCCATCGTTGTTTCACTGATCGCCTGCATGGCTTCCTCTGTGAAAAATCCCTGATGAGAGGTCACCACCACATTGGGGAAGGAAAGAAGCCGTGCTACGGTTGAATGCGGCATGATCTCCTCCGACAGATCTTCATACACCGAGCCATTTTCCTCCTCATACACATCCAGACCAACCGCAAAAAACTTGTTTTCCCGAATGCCGCGAACCAGATCGTCCGTTTTAATCAGACCTCCACGGGATGTATTGACAAGGATCACGCCATCCTTCATCTGCCCGATGGTATCGATATTAATCATGTGATGGGTCTCCGGTGTCAGCGGACAGTGCAGGGAAATCAGATCCGATCGCTCAAACAGCTCCTTCAGTTCCACATATTCCACAAAATCCAGGCTCTTATTCGGATACATATCATGCGCGATCACTTTCATTCCAAAGCCCTGGCAGATGCGTGCCATCGCGGCTCCGATCCGACCCGTGCCGACGATTCCCGCTGTACGGCCATAAAATGATACCCCCAAAAGCCCATTCAGACTGTAATTGTTTTCCCGCACTTTGATATACGCCTTGTGCAGATGCCGGTTCGCAGTCAGGGCAAGCGCCATCGCATGCTCCGCCACAGATTCCGGCGAATATCCCGGGACATGTGCGACACGAATCCCATATTTTTTCGCTTTTTCCAGATCCACATTATTATATCCCGCGCATCGCATCAGAATCAGCTGCACCCCACACTCATGCAGAGTCTCAACCGTCTGTGTACCGACGTCCATATTTACAAACGCGCAGACCGCGTCATACCCCTTCGCCAGCGCAGCCGTATTCGGCGTCAGCTCCGCCTCGATAAATTTCACTTCAATCCCCGCATACTTTTCCTCTTCCAGGCAGGGGAGCAGATAAGTCTTATCATAGCTTTTTGTTCCAAAGAATAGTATTTTCATCTTGCAGCCTCCTTGGGTTTTCCTCTCCAGAGATAGCGCCCCTCACAAAGTGCTCTGTCAAATCTATACGCAGTCTAATAGCAGGGGGCGTTTCTCTGTCGAACATACCTTATTTTTCCCGTTTTGTCTATTCTTTATTTACCTTTTTACATAAATTTTACTGTATTCATTTTATGTTTCCATCTCGTTCCGCATTTTTTCCAGTGCCCTTTTTTCCAATCTGGACACGTAAGAGCGGCTGATCCCGAGAAACTCCGCAATCTCCCGCTGGGTAAGCTCCTTCTGCCCGTTCAGTCCATAGCGCCCGGTAATTACCTGCCTTTCCCTCTCGTCTAAAACGCTGCCCATACATTCCCGCATCCTGTGTATTTCCTTTTGTATCTCCAGATTTTCCACCACATCCACCGGCTCGCTCTCCAGCACATCCATCAAGCGAAGATCACGTCCTTCCTGATCTGTACCGATCTTTTCGTACATAGAGACCTCGTGGTTCAGCTTTTTTCGGGAACGAAGCATCATCAAAAGCTCATTTGCTATCGTCGCCCCGACGCGTGTTTGAAGACAGATTGGCTGATTCAGACCCCTCATCATCGGGATCTGCACCCGGTAAGCTGTCTGAAGCATCCGTTTCGTCCTCATAATCCACATCAGAAAATCGTTCCAATTTTTCTGATGCATCCGTGCCGCCATCCGCTGTCTGCTCCAGGCCGATGATTTCCGGATACTCAATCTCGTCAGCGCCCGCCAAATGCGAAGCATTTCTCTCCATGTGGGCGCGTTCTGCCCTCGCCGGGTGGCATCCTCGCCCTTCGGGCGGGATATCCGCCGAACGGCAGTGAGGGGGCGTTTCCATCTCGGAAGCGCCGAATAAAATCATGTGGGCGTTTGTACCATCCCAGACCACACGCCGCACAAGAGTCCGGATTGCCGCCCGCTTCTGTTCCACCGACATTTCATCAATGCCTGATTTGAAAGAAGATAACAGCTGACGCAATACATCGAACTCAATGTCACTGAGCGCGTGTCCGGCAGTCAGATCTTCCAGCTCATGAATCCGGGAGTCCAACTCCTTACATTCATGGCTCAACTGCTCAATTCGCTTCACCACAGCGCTTCTGGCCGTTGCATCGCTCACTTCTGCCAGCGAATCCACGAGTGCCTCCATCTTCTTTTGGACAGTGCTCCTGTCCTGCTGAAAGGACGCAAGCCGTTCCTCATAATCTGTGCGGTCACCCATGTAAAAGCTTCGGCTCTGCTCAAGCTGTTTCATAAAGGTTCCCTGATCGTCCTCCAGCAGCTTAATCTGCTCTATGATTGCAGCATCCAGTGTATTTCCATTCGCATTCTTTTGATTGCAAATGCTGCCGCCGCTTCGCTCTTTCATTTTGCAGATATAAGTGTAAACCGGCTTTCCGTCCAGACTTCTGCGCCGGTCAAGCTTCGGATACATGCGGCTGCCGCAGCTGCAATACAGCAATCCGGTCAACAAAGCCTCATTACTGCGCGGCTTGCGATAGGATTTCGATTTGTTTCTCTCCAGTGACTCCTGTACCCGTACCCATACCTTTCCGGGAATGATGCCGGGATGCAGGCCAACCGATACAATCCACTCATTTAACGGACGCAAAATCGTCGTTTTTCCCTTTACCTGATCGGTACGATTGTAAGCCATGATCCCATGAACGCCATCAAAAGCTTCTTTTCCGGAAAACAGCTCCGACTTAGCATTCACAAAGTAATCATACATCTCCTGATCCGCGATTGCATAAACAGGATTCTGCAAAATAGACTTGATGGAAAAGCGGGTAAAGGTCTTATTATTTTTGGTTTTGTATCCCTGATTCAGCAGTTCCGTCTCCGTAAGTGTCAGGGAATCCGTCTCCACATACTTATCAAAGATCAGTCTGACCACTTCCGCTTCTTCCGGAATCAGCTTCAGCTTGCAGGCTTTTTTGGTTTTTCCATCAATATTCACGCTCTTTATCGCCTCTGAGGAATAGCCGGTCGGCGTTGTTCCGCCCAGCCAGCGGCCTGTCTTTGCAAGCTCGTGCATATTATCCCGAATCCGTTCTGCAATCGTCTCCCGTTCCAGCTGTGAAAAAACAGAAACAATATACATCATGGCCCGCCCCATAGGTGTACCGGTATCAAACTGCTCTTTGATGGAAACAAACCCAATGTCCAATCGAGCCAGTTCCTCGATCAAACCGGCAAAGTCCCCGATGTTACGGCTGATTCGATCAAGGCGATAGACAACGATAGCTTTGAATTTACGCTTTCTCGCCGCTGCCATCATTTTCTTGTAATCCGGGCGATTCAGGTTCCCGCCTGAAAATCCTTCATCTTCATAAATCACTACGTGTTCCAGTGCTTCTGTCCCATAGTGTATCTGAATATACTCTTTACAAAGCTCTACCTGATTGCCGATGCTCTCGCCTTTTTCCGTAAATCTGGATTTGCGGGAATAGATGGCAATGCAGTCCTCATTCATTTGCATTCTGAATCCTCCTCCCGATATCTTTACGATATATGCACGGGTTCGATAATAACATAGAATCGTGTCGCTGTGAAGCCCCCAAAAAATCATCCTCAAACATTTCGAAGAACAAGTTGATATGAGGCGCTAATTGTGATATCTTTGATGTACAGCAGTATGCATAAAGTCTATAGCCTATTAGAGTTGCAATATATAGAGGTGTCTAAAATGATGCAGATTAATTTAAATAATCCAGCGGAAATCAGAAATGCAGGTTTTAATGCTCTAAGAGAAGCTCTTGATCCTGTAGGAATGGTTCGTTTTATTCAGCAATTTGATACCGGATACGGGGACTATACGAAAGAAAAGCAGGAAAGTCCTGATATCAGCCATGAAGAGGCTGTTTCCATGATGATGCAACGAAGAAAAAAATAGCAGTTGACGTATTCATTCAAGTCTATTTTTGTCTGGGTCAATTTGGCCCAGACCATTGACGCCCTGAATTTGGTAAAGGTTCAAAATGAACCTTTACCAGAATCGTGTTTTTATTCAATTCCAACCTGAAACCCGGCATCTGTGAGACTTTTTTCTGCGGTTTCAGCATTACTCTGTCCTTTTATCTGCAGGCAGACCAGATGTACAGAGACAGAACTCCCATGACCAGCAAGCCATGTGCGCATCTGATCCGCGTCCATATAGAGCCCGTCACCGGATACCAGGCCGAGAAATTCCGCTGTATCCGCCGACGTATATCCGGAACCGTCCGAATTACCCGCTGAACCTGAACTGCTGACAAAATTTGAAGCTTCCAATACGATCTGTGCTGTCAGGCTTTCCATCGATTCTATTAAAATCTTCGACTGCCGTGTGGTAATCGCCGTTCCGTTTGCATCCGTCATAGAGTTAAAAATTTCTTCCCCAACCAGAAGAAGCGGCGCAGAACCAAGCTTCTTTTCTCCGGCGGAGCGAACCGGTGTAAATGGGAACGTCTCCAGATCAACTCCCATCAGGGTTGTAGATATCTGCCAGTCTTCCACCATCAGGGTGACTTCAGTTTCCATGACGGTCCATAGTTTTTCAAAACCGGTAAAACGGCTCATAGATGTACACAGTTCCGTCGTGATCTCCTGTGAAGACAGGCGGGCAGAAAGGATATACGTCTGCCGTTCCTGCCATTGCTCCAATGCAAACTGTGCCAGGAGAAAAATCAGAGCAGCCGCTGTACCAGTCATGAAAACCGCAGCGCTGACAAATGGCAGATATTTTCTTTTTTTAGTTTCTGTTTTGTCATTGCTTTCCCTGTTCTTTCTCTATTTCTGCCAGTGGCAAGCCACTGATGTTTATGATAAAGTTTCCATAGTTGCAAGCAGATCTTCCATCTGGCGGCGTTTTCTTGTAAGTTTTCGTACAAGTACAGCAATCAGGATCAGGAAAAACAAAATCAGAATTACTATCGTCACTGCCCACCACTGGTTTGAAGTACTCTCTTCTTCTGCTTCAACAGAAAGCTCCACCACCTGCGGTGCTGCGATCGTCGTGGTAAATTCCTGCGTCTCGGTGTAAACTGTCCCATAAGCATCCTCCCATGTAAGAGTAAGCAGCCCTGTCGTGGAACCATATGCAGTCTCAGCACTGGCGATATCGGAGGCTTCTGCCTGCGATGATTCGTCTTTATCGTTTAAATTACTGACATAAATCTTAATCGTCTCATCGCTGGAAGCTCCTGCTTCCATGTTTCCGGCATAGACCGTATTTGTTGCAGAAAGTCCATCCGCTTCTAACGATACCTGTACATTGTAAACCGGGCCGCGCCCGGTATTTCGGATCTCCAACGTCGCAGTTACCGTTTCCAGCGAATACACATAATCTGACAGGTTGAAATCTTCGATAGAAACCTGAGTTTCCTGACTGATGTCAAAAAACAGTTCTTCCGAATCACTTAAAGAAGTTCCGTCTGATGTTTCATACACGAAAGCATAGCTTAAGGTAGTAACTTTTTGCGTAGCTGCGGCTGATGCGGCAATCGTGTTTTCCAGCGTGACCACTTCCTGCGGGGCTACCTGATCATAATAATAAGAGGTTGATGAAAGCGCAACATTCTCATCTGCTGTATTTACCGTGATTTTCAGACTGTACACCGTCTGGTCATCACTCGTATTCTGAAACCTTGCAGTAAAGTCCATCTGCTCCCCAGCCGGAAGCTGAACTCCGCTAAGCGAGCATTCCTCCAGCAAAATATGCGGCTGATGCTTCACCGTACTGCTGCCGGAATCGCTAATGTAGCTGCTGCCAGAAGAATAATATGTGGTACCGGAAGATGCGTCGTCATAAGAAGAATCTGAATCTGTTTCAGATTCCGACTCAGTTTCTGTTTCAGATTCACTTTCGGATTCTGTTTCGGATTCAGTCTCACTTTCAGATTCCGATTCTGACCTGAATTCTGTCTGTGGCTCCGACTCGGGTTCTGGAATAATCACCGCACCTGTCTTTGATTCTGGTTCCCGATTCATTTCGCTTTCTGTTTCAGATTCCGAATCAGGCTCTGTCTCGCTCTCTGTCTGTTGCCGGGAATCGGATTCCAAGGTCACTGTCATTCGGCAAATCATCTCAGATTTCACACCGGAAGCAGAATAAGCGATCGCTTTCACTGTGACCGGATACTGCCCTGACTGGTAGTCATTCGCAAGTTTAAATTCGACCTGAAACAGGTATGCGTCCACACTTTCCGAAATGCCATCCGACTCAAACTGATAAGTCTGTAATGACACTTCTTCCTCATACTCCGCTTTTTCAAAAGGAAAATCAGATGTTGCTTCCACAGTTACTGTCAATTGGTTATTCTCAACCGGGGTATCTGCCACAAATGGAATTACAAGAGAAACTGTATTTTCTTTTATTGATGGAACATATCCATCTTTATAAGATAGTTCCATTCCTTCATACACATGGTCCATATCAATGGAGAGGGAAATCTGTGAAATGCTTGCCCCTGCATCCAAATTTCCAGTGTCTGCAACACCTATATCGTCAGCTGCAGAAACTGTTGCGTCAGTTTCCTTATCATGCTTCGTATTTTCCCTATTGGTTATCGTATTACTGTCAGCTTCATTATCCGTTTCTGCTCCTGTCTGGCTGGAATAAGCAGATGAATCTACAGATTCCAAAACGGATTCCTGAATATCGGAGGAAGACACCTCTTCAATACTGTCGATTTGGAGAGCCTCATCATTCTGAATCGAGCTTTGCTCGATGGCGAGGTCTTCGTCATTTTGGTTTAAATTCTGTTCGATGGTGAAGCTTTCTGTTTCCTGCGGTTCCAGCACAACCGCTTCATCAGCCAGGACAATCGAGTGGGAACAAACTTCGGCAGAAACAAAAAACATGACCGCAAGGAAAGCTGCAAGTATCCTGTATTGTATGTTATTCATACCACTGCTCATATAACGCCTCCTCCATTCTTTTGGCACTTTCCGCTAGTACATTTCTCTGTCTGATTTCGTCTGATTTTCTATACTCTCTGTAATCTCCCTCATCATGCCGCCATCCATCTCAAACACCCGGTCACAAAGGATACGAATATCCTCGCTGTTATGACTCGCAAGCAGGATTGTTTTCCCTTTTGCTTCTCAGCAAGCAGCAGTGTGCGGATCTCCGCAACGCCATGGCGGTCAAGACTGTTAAACGGTTCATCGAGGATCAGAAGCTCTGGTTCTTCCATAATTGCCTGTGCAATGCCCAGCCGCTGCCGCATCCCCAGTGAATATTTTGCGACCGGCTTTTTCAGTTCCGGGTCAAGGCCGACACGCACAAGTACGGACGTAATTTCCTTTCGCCCGATCAATCCGCGCAGATCTGCCAGAATTTCCAGGTTCCTCCGCCCGCTTAAATTGGAAAGGAATCCCGGTGTCTCGATGATCACCCCAAGGCTCTCCGGAAAGTCTACATCATAGCCAATCCGCTTCCCGTCAACTGTGATCAGCCCTTCCGTCACCGGCAGAAAACCACAGATGCATTTCATAAGGACAGTTTTACCGGAGCCATTGTTCCCGCAGATTCCATATGTTTTCCCCCGTTCAACCGCAAAATTCAGTGGTTTTAAGACTTCCTCCGTGCCAAAACGTTTTCGTACATGGTGCAGCTGGATATAATAATCTGCCATGATTCGTTCACTCCTATTTGCATAACAACACATCACCAGACGGCACTAAGCGAATGGTTCCTGCGTTTTTACGATAAATTTTCATATCTGTTTCTGTCTGTTTTCTCACGATTTTTCATTACCTTCACAGTTACATTTTCGCTTTTATATCTCTCTCAGTTTCCAGTCCAGAAAGATCCAGTGCAGTGCCGCACAGAATAACGCAAGTAAAAGCAGCAAAATCCAGAGTCCCGTCTGATTATTTCCCCAGTTATTTTCTGCTGTGATCCATTCCGTTGGGTCAATGCAGTAAAGCGTTTCGAAATAGCGCTCCCGCAGGATGATGCAGGCATACCAAAAAAGGAATGGGACGCCGAATGCCAGATATACGCTTCCACCGAGCACACCGGCGACTGCGGAAAGGCTGGCGAGTGACGAAGCCGATAGCAGGATGCGTCCCAGCGTGGCAAGCAAAGTAAAAATCGTACTCATCGGCCAGTTCCAGAGTGCTTCGCGGCCGAAAAAAAGCAAAAAAAAGAAAAGCCCCGCGAAAAATGCCCCCAAAAGCCAGACAATCGCTCCGGAAAGTGCGGTCGTCACCACCTTGTCCAAGCAGTAAACCACTTTGCTCCGACGAATAATCAGAAAGCGCAGAAAACGGGAATCCTTTTCCCGCAGATACTCCTCTCCGCAGGGCAGGACGGCAGCGAGCGGCAAAATAAAAAGCACGGTCTGAGACTGCAGGGAACTGTTCAGCAGCTCCAAAAAGGTACCGCAAGCCAGAGGCGAATCTTTTTTTGTCTCCGGCCAGGTAGTTCCAGCTATGATAGCTGCCACAGAGAGCAGAACCGCCAGATAAAATTTTTTCTCATGCAGCATTCTGTTAAAATCCACCTTAGCTCCTCATTTTTCCTTAGCTATGCCTTGCCCGCTATCCTGCCCATTTGTCACTCAAATCGTAGAATACTAATACCCCAGACTGCGGTCGATGATCGTGCCGTCCGCCGCATTAATCGTCAGGAAGCTATTGCCCGGAT